>JAGVOC010000034.1 GCA_020052975.1 Desulfobacterales bacterium
CTTTCGTCATTGCAGCGTACCAGTAAGTACGCTTCATTCCTCAAGATTCGTGCGCCTTGCATAATGAGCTTTTTACTTTGCCGTCTGAATTTTGATTTTTTTCGAAGGTATAAATAAGGATCATTTCCAAATTAGCTGAGGGAATAGGAGGATTCAAGGGGTCAAGGATTCCAGTTAAAGGAAAGCCTGTCGGAACTTCAGAGAGACATCGGGGAGGTTGAGAGGATGCTTGAACCCTCGAATCCTGGAACCCTTTCTCCCAAAAAAAGGGGAGAAGTACCCTAAAGAATAGGACATGTTTAAGAAAATAATTAACAGTAAATTCTGGACAGGAGTTCCTCCCTGGGTTTTTATAGGCGCCGTCATAGTGCTGTTTCCTATTTTTGCATTCATGACGATGCAGAGCATTAACCGGGCTAGTCTGCACAATACCCGCCTCCTGCTTGAAAAAGGCGCCGCTCTCATCAGATCGTTCGAAGCAGGAACAAGAACCGGCATGTCCGGAAACTTCATGGGAAGCTTTCACCTTCAGAGGCTATTAAGCGAAACCGCAATGCAGCCGGATATAGCCTATATCCTTGTCACGGATGCTGAAGGAACAATAGTTGCTCACAACCACCCTGACCATGTCGGCAAAAACTATGGAACCGGCATGGATTTAAAAGAGATCTCTGCTGCAAAAGAAGTGCTGTGGCGCGTCGTTAAAATGCAAGATGACATAAAAATATTTGAAGTCTACGGAAGATTCGCCCCTGTTGGTGGAATGCACCGGGGAGGCGTGATGCGAAGATGGTTCAATCCGGGGTGCAATATCGAAAATCCCCGGCAGGAGGATCTTATAATATTTGTCGGTCTTGATATGTCCGCCGTTGAAGAGGCAAGGTTTGCCGATATGAAACATTCGGTCGTTATGGGGATTGTGCTGCTTCTTATCGGTTTTGCCGGTGTCGTTCTGCTCTTTATGACTCAGAGCTACAGAAACGCAAAGGCTTCCCTGTCGCGAATAAAGGCTTTTTCGGATCATCTGGTAGAAAACATGCCGATAGGCCTTATTGCGGTGGACAACAACAAAAGGATTGCGTTGTCAAACAATACCGCCGGATCGATTCTCTCCATTTTGCCTCCGGATATATCAGGAAAGGGTGCGGAAGAGATTCTTCCCCCGGCTTTATGGAAGCTTATCTCCGGTCTGGAAGCTCAGGAGGGAGTCATTGAAACAGAGATTGAGTGTATATTGAACGACGGAAAGACCGTGCCTCTTGAAGTCAGCGCAACCGAGCTGAAGGATGAAAAAGGCAATTTTCTCGGTTATATTATCCTCTTTAAGGATTTAAGTGAAGTCCGTGCGCTTCGCAGGGAGGTTGCAAGAAGCCAGCGCCTTGCATCACTTGGAAGTCTTGCTGCCGGAGTCGCCCATGAAATAAGAAATCCTTTAAGCTCAATCAAGGGGTTTGCTACATATTTTCTGGAAAGACAGGATAAGCCAGAGGATAAAGAGATAGCCAAAGTTATGATCCATGAAGTAGACAGGCTGAACAGGGTTGTAAGCCAGCTTGTTGAACTTGCAATGCCTGTTTCTGTTTCAAAGAAGCCGGTTTCTCTCAGCGCTGTCATTGAAAAATCGCTTAAAATTCTGGAAAGGGATGCCTCTGAAAAGAAAATTGAAATAAAGACCACATTCATGCCGGAGGAACTTCAAATCGCAATTGATGAGGACAGGATTAAACAGGTTCTTTTGAATCTTTATCTGAATGGTATTGAATCGATGGAAAAAGGCGGTATTCTTTCCATTGAACTGTCTGAAAAAAACGGAGAGGCAATAATAAAAATATCTGATACGGGTTGTGGTATCAGCGAAAAAGATCTTGCCCATGTTTTTGATCCGTATTTTACAACAAAGACAACCGGAACCGGACTTGGGCTTGCAATAGTTCATAACATAATAGAAGCGCACGGCGGCAAAATAACCGCAGAAAGCCGGCCCGGAAATGGAACAGTTTTTACGATTTATCTGCCGGGCGCATGAGGTATAGTTAAATGAAACAGAAAAACTCAGTCCTTGTTGTTGACGATGATACCGCCCACCGCACCATGCTGCGCACTCTCATCGGGGGATGGGGGTATGAAGTTTCCGAGGCGGATGACGGATCTTCAGCAATTTCAGAAGTCCGGGAAAGACCTTACGATCTTGTTCTAATGGATGTAAGAATGCTGAAGGTGTCAGGAGTGGAAGCGCTCAGGGAGATCAAGTCGTTCAATCCTGCGGTTCCGGTTATAATCATGACCGCATATTCTTCGGTTGAATCTGCCGTTTCGGCGATAAAAGATGGCGCCTATGACTATCTTACCAAACCGCTTGACTTCGACAAGCTGAAGCTCTCCCTTGAAAGGGCTATGGAGCATCTTCATCTTAAGGAAGAGAACCGCATTCTTAAGGAAAACCTGGGGATCAGTTTTGACAGGCGGAATATAATCGGGCGAAGTCCCGCAATGGCAAAGCTGCTTGAGACCGTTGCCCTTGTTGCTCCGTCCGAAGCCACCGTGCTTATTACAGGCGAATCCGGAACCGGCAAGGAGCTGATTGCAGGCGCTATTCATTTCAACAGCGCAAGAAAAGAGGGGCCTTTTGTGAAAATAAACTGCGCTGCTATTACGGAGACCCTTCTTGAATCCGAGCTCTTCGGACATGAAAAGGGCTCTTTTACCGGGGCGGACAGAAGGAAAGAAGGGCGCTTTCTCCAGGCAAACGGAGGCAGCATTCTGCTTGACGAGATCAGCGAGATGCCTCCTACAATGCAGGTAAAGCTTCTGCGGGTGCTCCAGGAACGTGAGATAACTCGTGTCGGAGGCGAAAATGCCGTAAAAACGGATGTGAGGGTTATTGCCGCGACAAACAGGGATCTTAAAGAGATGATTGCGTCCGGGGCTTTTCGTGAAGATCTTTATTACCGGTTGAATGTTGTAAGCCTGAATACTCCTCCGTTAAGGGAGAGAAAAGAGGACATTCCTCTTCTTGCGCAAAACTTTCTTGATATGTTTACGGAAAAAAACCGGAAAAAGATAAAGGGATTTACTCCTGCGGCTATGGACGGAATTATAAAATACGGCTGGCCGGGAAATGTGCGGGAGCTGATGAACGCGGTTGAAAGAGCGGTTGTACTGGCGCGTTCGGAATACCTGGATGAGGATGACCTGCCTGATGTCAAAAAACATTCTGAAGAGACCGCCGGCTCTGTCTGGCCGGAAATGGCGGATATGCCTCTTGAAGAGATCGAAAAAGCCTCTATATTAAGAACTCTCGAATCTTTGCGCGGGAACAAGAGTGAAACTGCCAGGAGGCTTGGTATAACCAGAAGAACCCTTCATAAGAAACTGAAAAAATACGGGGTAATGCCCTGAAATATCCATCCTTTTCAGCCAGTTAATTCCCACACTGTAGATGGTTTGTTTATTGACAGCTATTTTTTATTGTAATATGTTTTCGACAATTTAAAAATATTTTCTGTCTTTTAATACGTCAATTGGTATGGATAATCTGTGTTATGTTTCACAAGAATGGGAGGTGAATCTCATGATCAGTAAAGAAATACTTAAACAAGCATTAAAATTAAAACCAGACGAAAGGGTTATGGTGGTCGAAGGGCTCATAAAGAGCCTTGATGAGCCGGATAGCTTGCTGGATGCGATATGGGCAGAAGAAGCAGAAAAGAGGCTCAAAGCCTATCGTGCAGGTAATCTGGAAGGAATCCCTATGGAGGAGATCTTCAAGGAAGATCAATGAAGGTTATTTTTTCGAAATACGCCAAGCAAGAACTTGATGACGCAACTCAATATTATGAGATCGAATATCAGGGGCTTGGTAAACGGTTCAGGGAAGAAGTCCGAAAGGCCGCAAAGAGAATTTCAGGATATCCGGAAGCATGGTCCGTTGAGCGGGGTGATGTCAGGAAGTGTATTCTTCATA
>JAGVOC010000281.1 GCA_020052975.1 Desulfobacterales bacterium
TCAGTAGTTTCAAGGCTTCCTCCACGTTTTTTGTTTTCTCTGCAATTTTACCATTTCTCTTTTTGTTTCCAATAGTTATAATTTATGGACAGACTCTAATTAAGGTCAGGGTGGACAGTTTGGGTTTCAGCTTCTCAGTCAAATATTCAGCCTGTATTGCCTTCTGTACTGTTGCATGGCCAATCTCTCCTTGATCGCAAACACTGCACATAGGAGTCAAGGGTTTTAAATTTTTCTATCCTTGTTAATTACCGCTTCAATTATTCATTTGCAGTCAATACAGCCTCTGTGGAGTTCTACGCCCAACGGTGATTATTAGATCTTACCTAAAAAGTTACAGTGTAGTTATAATCATAAACAATCGTGATGAGAAGTAATTATTTTTTAATACAGACTATTTCCTTGGATACATTCAGAAATACTCTCTTTTCATTGCATTTCTTGTCCTTGACGCAAGCACAATTATTTGATATTGTTTTTACATAACCGTCATGCTCGTAGCCAGTTCAAACAGGCTGCTGAACGGGTATTAAGACGAAGTCGCACTGCAAAGAATGTTTTCTCTTTGGAGTTCGACTTTTTGTTTTTTTAAAGGATGAAAAAAGTGAACTGGCAACTAAGCTGAATCGTAAAGAGAGGAGGATAATCTGTCAAAAGCAAAATATGGTGATACGGTAATAGCTCATTACACTGCGAAATTAGGTGATGGTACTGTCTTGACTACTACTGCAAATAACCAGCCGTTAAAGGTTACACTGGGCGCAGGTCATATAATCGAGGACGTTGAAAAAACAATGATCGGAATGAATCCGGGCGAGTCGAAAATTACTACAGTTCGAGGTTAGAAACTCTTCGGAGCATATCACAAAGAGAAAATAATCGAAATAGATCGGTGCAAGGTAGATAACTCCAAAGTAGAGAAGCGTTGGGGATTGTTTGGAATGCAAAATAGTGGAATGTCCTGAAGAGCGGTAGTATACTGGAATCTGTCTTATCTGGAGCGGTAACATTCACCTCTGTCACTCTCAAGTCTAATAACCAGCTGAAGGAGATAACTCATTCATCTGTTCTGATGCAAATTTGTTCATAGTAGGAGGAAGTTCATGGAAACCGAAAAAATAATCTTTTTTTCTATTGCTCTCATCATGTCTCTATTCGGTCTTATAACAATGGTTACCGGTCAGCTTTATCCTATGAACAAGATTAGAAAATGGAATCCGATGGAGGCCTATATAAGTCTCCTCCCATTCTTTTTCTTTCTGTTTCTGAAATTTGACAACCAAGTCAAAATTATTTGCATAAATTATCCAATGCATACATCGTATCTCAAAAATGGTTTCGTCATTACCCTTACAGGCGTTGTTTCCCTATTATTGACTGTCTACATATAAAGAGGAGAATGAACTAAAGTCAGACTGCTTAAAAATCACAATAGAAATTGTCATTTCACATGACCGTTTTAGTATCTTTGAAATAGTGAAGGAGTTACATGGCTACTATCAAGGAAGTCGAAGAGAAAAAAACGCTACCTCAGAAATCGTATAGTACAATTCTCTGCCAAGAGATTTTGGCTGCCTTGAACGAACTGAAAAGACCCACCGGTGGTTTGTTTGTTTCCAGTCTTTCGGCGGGACTTGTAATCGGGTTCAGTCTTCTTCTTATGGCTACTATGCTGACAGCGGTTAACGGGATATTTAGTCGGCCGGTCATTCACATCCTTTTGTCAGGAATGTACAGTGTCGGGTTTGTTCTGGTCATTATGGGAAGATCGGAATTATTTACAGAGCATACGACCCTTGCGGTTCTGCCGGTGCTCGACCGCCGTGCTTCATTCATTCAACTATTACGTCTGTGGGGCATTGTATTTGCAGGCAATATAACAGGAGCAACGGTCTTCACAATTATTATCACATGGATTAGCCCGGTTCTTGGAATTGCTGCACCATGGGCTTTTGTTGAAATAGCCCGAAGTTTGATAGATCACGACTTATGGGTGATTTTTGTAAGTGCTATACTTGCCGGATGGCTCATGGGAGAATTGACCTGGCTTCTCGCTGCAGGTCGCGATACAATCAGTCAGGTATTTTTTGTCTGTCTTGTGACCACCACTATCGGCTTTCTCAATCTCCATCACTCGATTGCCGGAACCGTCGAGGTATTGAGTGGTGTGATCATATCTCCTGATATTCATTTATTAGATTTTGGGCGGTTCCTCTTAATTACCACAATAGGGAATGCCATTGGAGGAGTTATTCTTGTTGCTCTTATTAAATATGGCCATGCCGTTCAGGGAGATGATAAACCTGGAATTAGGATACATAATGAAAACCTTTAATATCAGCTATATATTTAGTTTGCCCGATGATCAGATAAAGGTTGTCGAGTTGAAATTTGATACTCAAACCTTTGATCTACTCGATGACATATCTGAAGAATTGCCTCATTGGGTAAATATTGATTTTTGTCAATGCCCTAATTGTCTCTTGCCAAAGGAGAAATATCCTTACTGTCCAGTTGCTGCTCACCTATTCAAACTTTTTGAGCTATTTGAGAGTCTTATGTCCTATGATGAGGTTCATCTTGATATTGTTACGACGCGACGTATTTATTGCCGAAAAACGAGCGCACAAAAAGCCATGAGTTCCCTGATGGGTTCAATCATAGCAGCAAGCGGATGTCCTCATACCCGTTTCTTTAGACCTATGGCAGTACGTTTCCATCTGCCATTTGCCGATGCAGAAGAAACAACATATCGGGCAGCTTCCATGTATTTATTGGCACAGTATTTTCATTGGAAGAGAGGACATGAAATAGATCTGGAATTAAAGGGACTTAAGGATATCTATCTGAACATCCAAGTTATCAATAAAGCTTTAGTTGATCGATTACGAGCTATCAGTGATAAGGATGTTGCAGTAAATGCTTTGGTCATTCTGGATGCTTTTGCAAAGATGGTGCCCCTGGACATAGACGAATCACTTGAGGATATTAAATACTTATTCAAGCCTTATCTTGAGTAACAGATTGAACGGAATCTGTAATAGATTAGCCTGCTCGTCTAAAATCGATATGTGTTTTGGATGTCCTGACACTGTAAGAGTATCAGCACACCGTTCTCAAAACTATTACTACTCTCAATTGAAAAGTCACAGAGGATCGAAGAATCGGTTCTGCCTCTTCGATCAGTCAAATTTGAAAATTTGAAACCTTTCAGTTCTTTTAACAAATTATGGGTGTTTCTGATACTACAAAAAAATTGGATCAAGTCCCTATTTTTCGTGCCATTTCCATTAATTTCCATTTGAACATCTCACATTAATTACAATATGGGCTGTGCCCATTTGATGAAGGAAGGGAAAATATATTTGACCCTCTGAAATCGTTTGTTATCAAAAGAAGGGGTATAAACTACATCAATATTTTGCTCCGCTTAACAGATCTCCATATAAAAGGAGTATTTCTCCTCGGATTCAATACCCTTTTATTTTTTGACGGTGCGTCATTGAAATCGAAAGCAACGCCAGTGATCTATGCATGTTATGACTGCTTCGAAGGGGATAAAACAGATATAGATAATTGCTGTTTTTGAACACTACTGTGAGAAATAAGAAATGGTTACGTTTTTATCGTACCCCCTGGATAAAGTCCGGTTGCATTAGTTTTACCGCGTGATTTAGAATAAGCAAAACACACAGCGGCCAGAAAAGTCCCCGTATAAAAAAACGAACCCGTCCGAAGAATATTTGACAGAAGCATTGCGGCCATTGTAAACTATATTGAGACTCAATCTCAATGGAAGAGAAAATTTTCAGAAAGTTGCTTGAAGAGAGGGGCTGGCGTCTCACGAAACAGAGAAATGCCATCCTCCAGAAGGCCTTTTCATATAAAGGCCATTTCGACCCGGAATCTCTCTACCTGGCGATGCGGGGAAAAGGGATGAAGGCGTCCAGGGCGTCTGTTTACAGAACTCTGAACCTTTTGTGCGAATGCGGCCTCGTGGAAAAGGTTGGCAAAACAGAACAGGGGACTATTTATGAGCAGAGCGTTGACCGTAAACACCACGATCATATGATATGCACACAATGCGGGAAAATTATAGAGTTTTATTCGGAAAAAATCGAAAAACTGCAGGAAAAGATATGCCGGGAGCTGGACTTTAAGGGTAAAAACCATACTCTGGAGATTCGGGGCTATTGCAAACACTGTCAAGCGGGGGAAAATGGTTTAGAAGGAGATGGTTCGCATGGATATTGATATCATTCCACTGATCTCACTTCACGAAGGTGAAGAAGGGATAATACATTCGGTTGCAGGGGGAGTTGGACTGATCGGCAGGCTTGCTTCGATGGGTCTGACTTCCGGCATGAGGGTTAGGGTGGTCAGAAACATCGGCGGCCCCCTCATAGTTACTACAAACGGCACCAGGATAGCGATTGGAAGAGGGCAGTCCCAGAAAATTTCTGTCAGGCGTCTGACCGCCGCAAAAGAGAAAGCAGCGCTCAGGTAATGGCAGAAAAAGAGCTCCTGGTTGCGCTTGCCGGACAACCGAACGTCGGGAAATCAACGGTCTTCAACATTCTGACAGGCTTGTCCCAGCATGTCGGAAATTGGCCGGGCAAAACAGTCGAAAAGAAAGAAGGTTTCTATGTTTCGAACGGGACAAGGATAAAGATTGTCGACCTTCCCGGCAGCTACAGTCTGACTGCATACTCTGAAGAAGAGAAAATAGCAAGAGACTTTATCATCAATGAGCGGCCTGACGCGATTGTCCTCATAGCCAATGCATCTGCAGTAGAGAGAAGTCTTTACCTCCTCGCTGAGTTCCTCCTTTTAAAGGTCCCCATTATTGTCGCTCTGAATATGACGGATGTGGCAGAGCAGCAGGGTATCCGCATTGATGTTGGTCGGCTCGAAAAATACCTCGGGGTCCCTGTTATTCCCATGGTTGCTTCGAAAAACAAGGGGATTAAAGTATTGATCTCGGCGATCCTCGCTCTTTCCGGGGGGGAAAGGGAGTACACGCCCTCTATCGCCGACGTTTCTGAAGACCACAAGGAAATTTTTATGGAACTGGCCTATATCCTTGAGCCGTATATTGACCCGCCCCATTTGACAAGATGGACTATTACAAAAATCATGGAGGGGGATACTGATATCACGGAGAAGATGAGCCGGATTGTGCCCGCTGATGCCTGGAGCAGGGTCCAGGCCCTCCTGCTGCAGCACGAAGATTCACTCCTTGCGGTTGTCAGGGGCAGATATGACTGGATCGAGGGTGCTGTACGTTCTGCCATCTCCGAGTTTAAGCGGGGCCAGATTCTTTTCACAGATCGATTAGATCATATCCTCACGCGTCCTGCTCTTGGGATTCCAATTCTTCTCGGCGTGCTTGCTCTTGTTTTTTTAGTTACCTATGGCCTGGGGTTACCGCTCCAGCAATTTCTTGAGTCGCTCATGAACTCGCTTGCCGTGCAGGTGGAGCCTTTTCTCGGTCAATCATTCTGGCTCAGGGGAATTATCGTAGACGGCTTAATCGGGGGTGCAGGAACAGTCCTGACATTTCTTCCGGTGCTCGTCTTTTTCTTTACCGCTATGGCGTTTCTCGAAGATGTAGGATATATGGCAAGGGCTGCTTTTGTCATGGACAGGTTTATGCATGTGGTTGGTCTTCACGGAAAAAGTTTTCTTCCCTTCTGTCTGGGATTCGGCTGCAATGTACCGGCTGTCATGGGTGCGCGGATACTGGAATCAGGGAAGACGAGGCTCCTCACGATTTTTCTTACACCCTTCGTGCCTTGTACTGCAAAGCTCGCTGTGGTCACTCTCGTTGCAGCCGCTATTTTTGGCAACAAAGCGCTTTTAATCTCATGGGCACTTGTAGCCGGAAACATCCTGATCCTTGGTTTTTCAGGGATGATAGCGAGTAAATTTATTTTTAAAAGAAAACATATGCCTTTTATAATGGAGCTTCCCTTTTATCACACACCGAACCTGAAAACAATAGGAGTGGTTGTCTGGAATAGGATAAAAGCATTTATAGAGAAAGCAGGGACTATTATTGTGCTTTTTTCCGTTCTTCTCTGGCTCGTTTCTCATATCCCCGGTGGAGATATCGAGGGGAGTATTCTCGGGATGATAGGGCAGGCCATTGAGCCAGTCGGAAGCCCCATAGGGCTTGACTGGAAAATGATTGTGGCTTTGCTGGCCGGCGTAGCCGCAAAGGAGAATTCAATAGCGGCCCTGGGAGTGCTCTACGGCGTTGGAGAGGAGGGCGTCAGGGGAATTCTCCCGGCTGTCATGAGCCATGCATCTGCACTCTCTTTTCTCGTTATCCTCATGCTTTTTGTCCCCTGTGTTGCAACGCTTGTGGTCATGAAACAGGAGATGGGAGGCTGGCGCTGGTTTTTATCCTCTTTTGTCTTTATGGTTTTTCTGTCTTACTTGTCCGGCATGGTTGTCTATCAATTAGCCTTAGTGGCAGGAATATAAACCGTATTTCCCACGGTGGTGTTTGTAAAGCGTGGAAGGAACCGGCCGCTGCGGGAAACAGGACTGTGAGCAGCGATGATAGAACCGAAACGACTGGCAGGGTATCTTAAAAAGTTCAGGATAACAGGGAAACCCTTTCTCGCCTTTCAGATCGAACCTACTTCCCGATGTCAGCTCAAATGCGTTATGTGCCCGAGAACCGTGTTTTCCGATGAGTGGGTGAACGGTGATATGCCCCTTCCTGCGTATACAAACATAAGCAGGTATTTTCATCTTGTTAAATATGTCCATCTCCAGGGATGGGGTGAACCGCTTCTTCATCCCGAACTTCCCGCTATGGTTGCAATAGCCAAAGCCGAACACTGCAAGGTCAGTCTCACAACAAACGGGATATTGCTTACACAGAATATGTCGGAAGAACTGATAAGAAAAGGCCTGGATACCATTGTTATCTCTATCGCAGGAGCAGTGAGGGTAACACATGAGGATATCCGGCGCGGTTCACATTTCGAGCAGATTATCGATAATGTCAAGGCTTTGGCAAATTTAAAATTGGAAACGAGATCAAAGACCCCTATGATCGTCCTTTCTTTCCTGATGACAAAGACGAACATCAGTGAGCTTCCCGATGCAGTGGGACTTGCAAAAGATATGGGAGGCAACGAATTTCTCGCTGCGAATCTGGACTATACTCCAACACAGGCCATGGACGATCTAAAGGTGTTTTCCTCAGATATGGCAGACTCTTTGTACGGCACGCATATTGATGCGGCCCGGATAAGGGCCCGGGGGATCAAGTTGTCTTTTCGGGAATATCCGCTCAGGATGGAGGAAATGATCATGTGTGAGATGAACCCACTGCGGATCATTTTCATAACGTTTGACGGCTGTGTATCCCCGTGTGTCTATCTGAACCTGCCAAAGAAAGGTCCAATCTCAAGAATTTTTTGCGGTGCCCGGTATTTAATGCAGAGAGTATATTTCGGCAGCATTGCAGAAAATGATTTCATGGAGATATGGAACAATGAAGCATACAGAGACTTTAGGGGATTTTATGCGAGACGAATGGCGGTCAACAGGGAGGCTTTCGATTATATCGATGCCTTTCCGTCCAAAGACGATATGACGGCCCTGTTCGAAAAACAGGAGAGCAATTTGAGAGAAAATCCATTGCCGGCAGTATGCCAAACCTGCTATAAGGCATATGGTATATGAAAGCTTTCAGTGAGAAGATCGTGGGGCAGAACCTGCACAGACTTCCAGATCCGCCAATAACTGTCTGAGGTCAAGCCCATACGTTTGAGCCACTACCCTCAGCGGGTCGAAAAGATTGGTGCACATAATACAGTTGCCTGCTGGTGCTTCGTATTTTTTAAAGACAGCTTCGGTCTGTCTGCACAACTGCAGCACTGCTAAAACAGTCATATCGGGTTTTATATGTGGCATGTCTTCTGAAAAAAATCTTTCATAGTAAAGCCGTTCTTGTTGCACCGGAATCAATACTACTATGGGGGTTATTGACTATTTTTGACTGCATCAAGACGTTCAGCAGCATTTAAAACGAGGTCAAGCGCACGGGGGATGTTCCCGATTATCTCCGAAATCCGGGTGGCAGGAGTCGGCATAGTGTAATTCCCTGCAAGTCTGTTGACCTTCGCAGCAATAACAGCGGCCTTGCTTGTATCCATTCCCGACTCTATGAGCGCAGAGACAATTCCCGTCAGGGCATCACCAGTACCACCGATAGGTTCAAGCGCCGGCACATCTGGACTGTCAACAACAGCTATTGTCCCGTCCTTATCAGCGATATAGTCCTTTTCTCCCTTTACAAGAAGAAAACGCGCCGCATTTTCATGTGAATATGCCCGGGTAATGAGGTCTGGAACATGGTTTTCCTCGTGCAGAATAAACCCTCTGGTATAAAACGGATGAGGCGCATCTTCGTCCGCCAGAAAAGCGAGTTCTCCTGCGTCAGGGGTAAAGAGATCGAAGAGAGGAGCATTGCCGCTCATTTTTGCCACATACATGAATCCTGCATCAGCAATGAGAACAGGACGGGATGCCATTTCTTCGATTGAGAACATTATTTTATTGCACCAGTCAACATCAGGTTGTAAATAATGAAAGGCCATTGTCGTAAATTGTGTAGTCCTGATATGATCTGCGAGGAATTTGTATAGTCGCCGGCTGCCGTCTCCCAGGCCGGTATCGCCGACCAGACAGGCAAAAGGAAGCGGGCTGTTCAGGAAATGCAGCGTTTTGCAAACTGCTGCGATAAGGGCTGGTGTACCTCTGTTTATCCCGAACGAATGCCCCTGAACCTGCAGCCTGTCATTCTGCAAAAGGACTTTACCCGACACAAGAGGAAAATTTTTATCCGGAATAGTTCCGATTACCGCGAGCATCTTGTTGTCATTTCTTCATATGCCAGCTGCAAAGCATAGCCGCAGAGTGTATGGCCGATTGATCGGGGAGATGGGGCCTCTGACAGGTGTTTGCCGATCATTTCACTTGCCAGATAAGGCACATCAGGGCACCCGCCGCCTGAAATATTCACAATAACCATCGTATCTTTATCAACCGTAAGTTTCATATTGGCTGCCCTGATCATGAGATAATTGCCGAAGTCCTTGATATGAAAAAGGTCTACCGGCTTGAGGAGGGTATTGCCGACAGGGACTACCTGCAGTGGTTCTACTTTTGCTTCGCCGAGTCTCCTTAAGATATACAGTTTTTCGATGAGTGGAAATTCTATCACGAGATCGCAGCCCGTCCGTATTTCTGGTGGAGGACCCATGACACGAATCCGCCACCCTTCTGATTTGAGAATATTTTCTGCCCGTATTACCTCGCTTGTATTATCAAATACGAGTATGCCCCGATCCTGATTCTTTGTTTGGGGCATATTGTCTGCTTTTTTCTTTGCAAAACTGAACAGGGGCATATCACTCCTTTTTAATGGTAATACGGTATCCTTCGCCTTCTCCCCGGCTATCAACAACCTGCCATCCCTGCGTTTTCGCCGCACGGCTTACGTTTTCCATAGAGGTATCAGTATCCACCATAATAACTATTTCGCCTCTATTGACGTTCCTGATTTCATTGAGAGTCATTAACACGGGCTGTGGGCATGAGAGCCCCCTCGCATCAACAATACTGCTCATGTCTCAATCCTCCTTTATGCTGTTTTCCTCATAGTGAATCCAATGAATAGACATGCTGCCAGTCCGATTACTACAGCAGCGATACCGTTAGGGCCAACTCCATTTGGTGAACTCGCAATTCCGAAATTATGGGCAAATCCAGCTCCTACAATCATCCCCGAAACAAAGACTGCAGCGTCCCCGTCTCCTTCACCCGCCAGAAAAAGCTGACGACCCGGGCAGCCGCCTGCAAGTGCAAATGCGAGCCCTGCCAGTGCCATTCCCGCAAAATTCCATACTTGCATTGTGTGAGCTACCGGCTGGTTGGTAAAACCAGGATGGAATTGATTGAGAATCAGATTCATAATAAACGCCGTAATCGTGAGGCTGAGGACTCCCAGAAAAAGATGCGGCTGACGGAACAAAATCAAATCACGAAATGCTCCCATGGTACAGAAACGGCTTCTCTGTGCCAAAAAACCTACCCCAAGACCAACACCGAGGGAAATTATCAGAGGAGCATGCATCGAACCGGGGCCCTTGATACTGTAAAAAAGTACATTGCTTCTTGCCTGTCCTTGAATTTGAGGATCGATAAGCATCATGATGAGAAATCCAAGGATAGCCAGAGGTAATATCCAACCTACTGATGTATGTGTTTTTTGGGTGCGTCCCAGGTCATACCCGCCCTTGAGAAATAGTGTGCCGATCCCTATGCCTGTAATGAGTCCGAGCAGACCCAGAATAGCATTCCAGTCTCCGCCTGCAAGACGGAGGAGGGCACGCCACGGACAACCCAGAAAAACGAGGGCCCCGATCATGGAAAAAATTCCGAGGACAAACCTCACAATAGGTGCAGAACCAACCCGCGGTCTGAACTCCTTGAACAGATACGCTGCAATTAATGACCCGAGAACAAAGCCGAGAATTTCCGGGCGCATATACTGGACAACTGCGGCTCTGTGCAGACCAAGAGCTCCTGCAATATCCCGGTCGAAACAGGCTACGCAGATACCCATATTCCCCGGATTTCCCCATTTCTGCAGTAATGGTGCAAAAATACCGATACATATACCAACACCTATGATACCCCAGCGAGATGCGAAGAAGTTTTTGAACGTTCCCATAGTAACTCCTTTGAGGCTATAATGTTTTTGTTTCTGTAATATTGTAGCCCAACAGTTTACTATAAGTTAAATAGTAAATATCTATAATAGATGGTTTTCAATAACTTTTATCAATATGTCACACCGGTTTTTTTTAATACCTTGAAATGGGACAATTTTTTACTCATAGCGGAATATGCAGCATACGAGTTAAAATTGGATGCTTTCTCTTTTGTGAGGATGCAATATTGTTTGAATGAAATGAGGAGATTATGGAACTGGATGAAGTTATCATAACAAAGGCGATTATCGAGAGATTCTGCAACAAGTTGACTGCTCATCTTGAAACCGATGTGGCAATTGTGGGCGGGGGGCCTTCAGGGCTTGTTGCAGGCTACTTTTTGGCTGGAGCAGGGAAAAAAGTCGTTCTATTCGAACGCAAGCTGAGTGTTGGTGGCGGCATGTGGGGAGGGGGTATGCTTTTTAATGAAATCGTCGTTCAGAAAGCCGCGCTCCCGATAATGAAAGAATTCGGGATTTCATACCGTGAGTTTCAAAAAAACTACTATACCGCTGATTCCGTTGAATCGATCTCGACCCTCACTTCCAGAGCTGTGCAGGCTGGTTTGACGATCTTTAATTGTATCAGTGCCGAGGATGTGCTGATGCGTACGTCACGTGTTACCGGTCTGGTCCTGAATTGGACCGCGGTTGAAATGGCACATCTGCATGTTGACCCCCTGGCTGCCCGTGCGAAATTTGTTCTGGACACGACAGGACACGAGACCGCAGTGGTCAGGCTGGTTCAGAATAAAGTACCGGGAAAACTGAAAACGTCCAGCGGAAAGATCGAAGGTGAGAAATCGATGTGGTCCGATAAGGCCGAAAGCCTTACGCTCAGGAATACACGAGAGGTATTCCCGGGGTTATATGTAGCAGGAATGGCGGCAAACGCTACCTTCGGAGGTCCCCGCATGGGGCCTATTTTCGGAGGGATGCTCCTTTCCGGAGAAAAAGTGGCAAAGATGCTCTTGCAGGCGCTTTCATCAAAATCGAGATAAACAGAGAGCTCCGGGAAAGGTTCTTTCAAATCTCAAGAATGGTTCCGGTCCGGAGATGCCGCAGTTTCTCCCCAAGCACGCTTTTGAGCACAGTATATGCCTTTTGGCCCGTGCAATGTCCTGTATAGATCGACTGGACCGGATAACTGAGAATTCTCCTCGCGAGGTTCTGAATTTCACTTTTGCTTCCTGCCATGGTGTTGCGCCGCGGCAGGCCTATTAAATGGAAACCGCCTATGACTGCCTTAATGGGGATTCCGTTAAATTTCTTTGCGACTGTATCGATCATGTTGAGCATGCCGCTATGGGAACAGCCTGTAAAGACTACCAGTTCCCCGTTCTCTTTGATAGCAATAATAAGTTCATGTGCAAAATTGTCCAGACGCCAGTGTGGTCCTCTCTTTACATATAAATATCTGTTGCCTTTAGGTTTCGGATATGCATTTCCAATATTGGTAAAAGCATATACATCGGGAAGAATTTCGGTGAATTCATCAATGAATACAAACCTGGTGGGATACATCTTGAACAAATGTTTTTCTAATCCGATGTATCTCTTCCGGAATAAAAGAGCTTTAAAGTAACACTCTCCGTCCGGTGGTTTTTTTAGATATACCTTTGCATTCGAATTCAACGCGAAAAAAAGTGGTAACCCTCCGCCATGATCATAATGGTGGTGGGACAATACGGCCGCATTCACCGTGCTCAGATCGATTTCCAGCCTTTCTGCATTTTGAGAAAATGAATCTGAAGCGCCTGTGTCAAACAGGATCGTTTTTTGATGGAAGGATATGTGCAGGGATAATCCATGTTCAGCGTTCAGACCATCTTTGTGATCTGACCGTGTATTCTCAATCAGGGTGGTGATTCTCATAACGCGCGCTCCCTTTTTAAACCTGTCAGTGGCTTAATGTCCAGAATTGGTGTCCTATCCACCATATCCAGACCTGTTACATAAAGAATATTTTCTTCTCTCTCAACGACTCTCAAAACTGACATGCCTATAGGGTTGGGTCTCATTGGTGAACAGGTACTGAAGACGCCGAGGCGCTTGTTGCGATGGGGAGGTTGCTGGGTGAGATGGTCTAAAGCGAACTCCGGACTTTGATGAAAATAAAAAAATACCATTATGTCCTGTCCCTTATGTCCTGTCCCTTTTGAATATCCTTCAGGCCTTTCATATACTCTTCATCAATTATTATCTTCCCCGCAACATTGGAAATTGTCCAATGCCGGGGAACTGTCAGGGCATCAGTTTTTATATAACCTATTGTTTTGAATTGGATGTTCATAAGGGTTCTTACCGTCCAAACACGTCTTATTTATTGATAAATATACCATAATATACTGTTTGAACAGGGGAATCAGAGCCTTGTTTCTATGCAAGGATAGCTTGATATTATTACGGGCATATGCTTATAATAGAAATTATATGCCAAGACCGAGGAAATGCAGAGTCGTTCAATGCAGACCTGATGCGACATATTTCAAACCGAGGGGCATACCATTGGTTGATCTTATGGAAGTGTCAATTTCCCTGGAAGAGATAGAGGCTATAAGGCTTGCTGATTATGAACGACTTTACCATGAAGATGCAGCAAAAACGATGAACATTTCACGGCAAACCTTTGGAAGGATTCTCAAGGATGCGCGCAGAAAGGTTTCAGAATGCCTGATTGAAGGAAAGGCATTAAGAATAGACACAAAAAAGGAGGAAGGGCAATGAAGGTGTGTTTTCCGGTAGCAGAGGTAAATGGAATTGCGAGTGAGGTGTATGGACATTTCGGTTCGGCGCCGGCATTTGTTATCGTTGAGACTAACGACAATAAGGTGACCACAATCAAAAACGACGATCAGCATCATGCGCATGGCGCATGTAATCCGCTGAAAAAATTCAATAATCATCAGGTGGATGCACTTGTAGCCGCGGGCATTGGAACGGGGGCTTTGAATGTTTTAAACCAGTCCGGTATTAAGGTCTTTCAGGCACAGGCTCCAACGGTGAGAGAGAATATTGCTTTACTGAAAACAGGGAATCTGCCCGAGTTTACTTCCCAGCATACCTGTGCAGGTCATGGCCATGATGGAGGATGCGGACATTAAAAGAAGTTGTTCTGTATATACTTAGCGCGGAATGACAAGTAACTAAGGAATTCATATGTAAGGCATCATTCTTGAGAAATCCCCCCTTGCCCCTCTTTTCCAAAGGGAGGGCAGGAGGGATTTCCAAATCAATGTCTTCATACTTATGACCGTATGAGTAATTCTGAATGTATGCAAAAAGGAGGTTATTATGGCAAAGGGAAAGAAAAGGATAGCAATTATTGCATGCAAGAACATTAAGGGTGTTAGTTGTGTGGGCGGATGTCTGAAATGTTTCAAAGGGATCTCGGAGAGAGCCGGTGAGTATGAGCGGTGGAAGGATTATGATGTTGAAGTTATAGGGATGGATGATTGCGGAGGTTGCCCCGGAGTTATTATGCCCAAACTCGTTCTTATAATGGATATGGGAAAGCTCTATGACAGAGATTTTGATGCGGTGCATCTTGGCACTTGCATTATGAAAGCGACACAGACAGCACAATGCCCTATTAATGTTGAAAAATTAAAGAATCTGATTGAAACAAAAATGGGCAAAGAGGTTATTCTGGGAACACACGCTTATTAATATTTCGAGCATGCTATCATTGTATCCAGCAGGATGAAGTGTGTAAAGAACTATTGCCCTGATGGACGGGTCGGGTTATGCAGAGATTCAAGCAATATATCGGTAAGGACTTTATCCTGGGGAATGTACGAGACTCGGAGGCGCTCCGGTCATCCGGGTTTATCTGCGACAATCTCCCCGAATCAATCGGAGATTTTGACGAATGCGAATTTCTGACGGAATTCAACGGACATCCGCTCTTTCTCTGTATAGCGATTCTGACGGGTAAAGTCAAAAGAATAATGTTTGTTGCAGGCAACAGGGAAGATCCGGATGAGGTGAGGCCGTTAAGTGAAGCCGAACTGAAAAATTTGCTGGACCAGAGGGGCGAAGAGTTAGTAAATTTTTTTGAACACATCACCCGGTGATGTATCACTGTTATCCGAAAAGCAAACCTCCTCCGTAAAAATTATTTCATCAAATAGAATTTCTCGCAGCTCTTCCGAGGGGCGGTTTTGAGCACTCCCCGCAATTTTCGTGGCAGTAACGACTACTGTATCACAAGCTTCCAGCATATCTGTTGCCGTCAGTATTCTCTCAAACATTTGTCCCTCCTTTACTTAATTTGGAAAGAACAAATATCATCTTCTGTGAACGCATTACACACAGTGTAGCAAAAAAGGGTTTCATTTCCAATACACATGACGCCCGTGAATGCTTCAACACGAGGGATATCCCCCTCTAAAATGTTTTTTCCGAAAGGCAGGAGGAGAACCAGGAATATTCCATAAAAAACAGCAGTTGTATCATAATAAAAAATCATTGACTTTTCACGAATAACTATGATAACTTTGCTAACCAAACTGCACTGTGAGAAAACGGCAGGCAAAACACTGTGTTAAAAAAGATATTTTTTATTAGTGAATAGTGTAAAATTATGAAGAAATAAATCTTCAGGAAAAGGGCAGACTATGAATGGTTCATCGAATTGGGATTGGGATACTAAAGAGAAATTAGTAGCAGATATCGATGGGTGGAGGAAAAAATATTACGCTATCCGCGACCTTGTTCCCAGTGATGACGGCGAGAAATTAGCTACTATAGTGAAAAATGAAGAGAGAAGATTTACTCCCGGCGTGAATGGAGAGACGTGGGAAGAAACCTTTGAACGGGTTTACTCGTTAAAGTTCACTCCGGATGGTCAATTAGTATCACTTGTGTTCAGAGACTATGAATGGGCAGTTGCAGTCGACCATGAGATGTGGGAAGAAAAATTCGATTACCTGTGGAACCTTACGATAAGCCCTGATGGGAAAAGCATCGCAGTCAATACGAGAACAGGCGAGATGACGAGCGGAGTTTGTATGAACGGGAAAGCATGGGAAAACACTTTCCCCGAGGCAAGAGATCTTACACTAAGTCCCGATGGAAAAAGGACTGCATCACATGTACAGGTAAATCCGCGTGCCGAACTGGATATCCTCGGATTCCTTAAGAAAAATTGGACAGCTGCAGTGGATGGAACCGCTTGGGATACCACCTTCTTAACTCTCTGGGGGTCTGTCTTCAGTGATGACAGCAATCATGTTTCAGCTGTAGGAATGACAGACCTTTCTCAATATACGATTGTAGTGGATGGCACTCCGTGGGAGCAGGTATTCGGCACTGTGTGGGAGCCGATCTTCAAGCCTGGAAGTATTGATGTAGTTGCCCCTGTACAGACACCCAAGGGATGGACTCTTGCAATGAACGGGAAACCGATATGGAATTATTTTTCACAGGTATGGAAGCAGAAATATGGTCCTGATGGCCGGAGACTGGCTGCTGTTGTTGCAGTAGACGTTGGGAAATGGACAGTAGCAGTTGAAGGTTCTCCGTGGAATTCCGTATACAACCAGCTTGTATTATCCCCAATATTCAGCCCTGACGGGAATAAGGTAGCGGCTGTGGTAAAAAACAATAACAAATGGACAGTCTCTGTAGATGGGACAGTGTGGTCTGAAACCTTTGATAATATATGGGATCCGGTTTTTAGTCCCGATGGCGATAATCTGATAGCAAAGGCTGAGAAGAACGGAAGATATTTCATCACTGTGAACGGAAAAATCGGGAAGAAAGATTATGAGAGGCTCTGGAACCCTGTTTTCAGTTCTGACGGGACAAAAATTCTGGTGCGGGCTCTGGATAAAGGAAAATATTACCGCAGGATAGTGTCTGTAAACGAAATCTAAACTTTATAGATAGAGAGGGAATATGGAATTATTAGGGAGTACGACACTATACAACATTCTAAGGGGACCTCTCGTGTGGGTAGCATTTCTTGTTTTTATCGGGGGGAGCAGTTACAGGGTCTATCAATTGCTGGATATGGCAAAAAAAGAGAAGGTGATTTTTCCCTTCATAAGCCTGAAAGCCACTTTGAAATCTATTTTTCACTGGGTTATCCCTTTTGCTTCAAGGAACTGGCGATTAAGACCTGTGATGACTGTAGTAACCTTTCTTTTCCATATATGTCTTGTTTTTACTCCTATCTTTTTACTTTCACACAATATCCTTTGGCGTGAGTCCTGGGGGATAACATGGTGGAGTTTGCCTGAAAATATTGCAGATATTATGACCTTGGTAGTCATTTTTACCTGTATTTTCTTTCTTCTCAGGAGGGTTTTTACTCCCGAGGTCAAATTTGTAACATTTCCCTCAGATTACCTAATCCTTGCCATTTCTTTTTTGCCATTTTTTACCGGGTTCCTGGCATATCACCAGTGGGTTCTTCCGCATAAGGCCATGGTGAATCTTCACATCCTTTTTGGAGAAATCATGTTGATAGCAATTCCCTTCACCAGATTAGGTCATATGTTCTATTTCTTTTTAACAAGGTCATGGATGGGTTCTAATTTTGGTGCCCTCTGGCATACAAGAGACTGGTAAAGGTTTTTTTGAGATAGAGGAGGATAAGAATGGCAGTAAAGAACGCATCAAAGGAAGCGGTGAAAGAAAAGGTTGTCAGCAGGGAATTTAAGGAATATGTACGAGACGTCATTCCCGATAAAGGCCTTGACGAAACAATAGCAAGGCTTACCCCGGAAAAGATAGAGAAGACGATAAAAGCGGTTATCGGGGGACGTTCTTCAAGGATAAAAGCGGTGATGAACACCTGTATCCACTGTGGACTTTGCGCTGAGGCATGCCAGTGGTATCTCTCCTATGATAAAGACCCGACGTATGCACCGGTTGCGAAAATGAGGATGACCATATGGGAGATGATAAAGCGAGATGGAAAAGTTGATGCAGAATTCATTAAGCAGTGCGCACGGATAGTCTTTACGGAGTGCAACATCTGCCATCGTTGCAGCATGTACTGCCCGTATGGATTGGATATCACATTTATCATCGGAATGGTTCGTCGCATCTGTTATTTACTCGGGGTAATACCCCAGCGCCAGTTTGACCAGGCTGAAGCCCATATCGCTACGTTGAACCAGGTCTGGCTTTCCCAGAATGACTGGCTTGACGCCGTTCAATGGATAGAAGAGGAGATAAGCGCGGATTATAGAGATCTTCGCATCCCTATTGATAACGAGGAAGCAGAGGTTATGTTTTTGCCTCTTGGCGCTGAGCCAAAGACAGGGACGTACCACTTGGAGCGCACAGCAAAGATAATGCTTGTTGCGGGAGTAAAATGGACGGTTCCCGGCAAGGATGTATGGGACTGCAGCAGCATGTCCATGTTTGTCCGTGATATGGTAACTATGCAGAGGATTGTGCGCGGGCTGTATGAGAATGCGGCCCGGCTGCGAATTAAAACAATGATGTTGACTGAGTGAGGGCACCCTCGTTTTGCCACAAGTTTTGTGGCACCGCCGATGCTGGGATACAAAGAACTCCCATTTGAAGTGAAGCAGACGGGTGAGGTTTACTATGACCTCCTCAAGAGCGGGAGGATAAAGATCGATCCAAGTAAAAAGATTAAAGTGCCTGTCACACTCCAGGACCCGTGTAATATCATACGAAGGGCAGGTGCAGCCGAGAAATTCAGATATATTGTAAATGCAACTTGTGAGAATTTCACAGAAATGACCCCGAACCGTGAGCATAACTATTGTTGTAATGCCGGTGGTGGACTTGCTGCTTTGTCCAATTGGGCTTCTCACAAGGCCAGGGGAAACAGGGTAAAGGCAGAACAGATAAAGGCAACCGGCGCAAAGATTGTCATTACCCCGTGCCATAACTGCAGTACTGGGATAAAAGACGTAATCAAGATATGGGAACTGGGGTTAAAGAACATGTTTTTTGATGAACTGTTGGTTAATACCATGGAAATTCCTGAGAAATTTAAAGTAAAGAAATAAACCGGGAAGGATGAGAACATTATGAAAAAAGGGTTGATTGTTTTTATTGTTGGACTTGGCTATCTCATCTTGCTCATCTACGGTATCGGCAGTATCTATTCCGTAGAAACTCCTCTTGAGGTGAAAAAACCTGTTCAGAAGATCCCCGTTCAAAACTTGGAGGATAAGATATCTATTGCGCATACAGATATTTTCGGATCACTGGAACGCCCTCAGGTAATTTTTGACCACAAGAAACATGTCGAGGCTCTGGTTAAGGACGGCAAAAAGGAATGGGGAACCTGTGATTCCTGTCATCCGTGGAATGAAGACAAAACGCTCATGTCTTTTACCTTCCCCAAGAAGGTTGCAAAAAAAGATAAAGATTCCTATATGCATGCTTACCACGACGAATGTATGAATTGTCATAAAGAAATGAGTTCTCAGAAAAAGAAGAGCGGCCCGGTGGTTTGTGGCGAGTGCCATTCTGAAAAGCTTGCCCTCCTGCACTATAAATATCCGGTAGCCGAATTCGATTATGCCCACCATGAGAACCATGATAAAAAACTGAAAGAAAAGAATATTGAGGAAAGCTGTTCCTACTGCCATCACATCTATAACGAGGAACTTGTCTATGAAAAAGGGAAGGAATGGTCATGTTATTACTGCCACGAGACAGGCAGAAAGACAGGACCGGTTCTTGCAACCGAGACAGGAATTATTGGTAAAAAAGGCCTTGGTTTGGAAAAAGTCTCCCACATGCGCTGCCTGAACTGCCACCTTTACTTTAAAAAGCAGGAAGTGGGAAAGATCAGGGCAAAGGACGAAAAAGAGGCACCCCTTGCATGTGTAGAGTGCCATACGGGCAAATATAAGACGGTTGCCGAACTGGAAAAGGTTCCACGCCCCGACAGCGGACAGTCTGAAAAGGCATTTATAGAAATCGAAAAATCCAGGATGAAGGGCGTGCCATTTGACCATAAGGCGCATCAAACCCAATCCAAAACTTGCAGAGGTTGCCATCATGAAACACTGAATGCGTGCAAGGAATGTCATACACTCATCGGAAGTCCGGACGGGGGCAATGTGAATCTCGCCGGCGCCTACCATGATATTACTTCTGAGAGAAGCTGTTCAGGATGTCATGTTGTCAAAAAATCTGACAAAAACTGTAATGGGTGTCATCATGCAATTATGCCTGTTGATGCACAGACAAGAGGACCCAAAAAGGCAATCTGCGCACTCTGCCATTCCGGAAAGCGCGAACTCCTTCCCTCAACAAAGCTTTCTGTGAAAGGTCTCGATACAGAAAAGGTTAAGAAGGAGGTAGAAGTAAAGATTCTTGAGAGGGAATACGAGCCTTCAAAATTCCCTCATATGAAGATTATCGAGAAAATGACACAGATCTCGAATGATGACAAATTGGCTTCCTATTTCCACAGGGATCTCCAGACGCTCTGTGAAGGATGCCACCACCAAAGCAAGGCTGAAGCAGAAGTTAAGAAAGACGAACCGCCCTATTGCAGGAACTGCCATTCCGTGGCTTTTGATCCTCAGCGACTGAACAGGCCGAGATTACTTGCCGCATATCATCGTCAGTGCATAAAGTGTCACGAGAAGATGGAACTTGAGAAGCCGAAGGAATGCAAGGAATGTCATAAGGAAAAAGAAGTACGACCGAAAGATATTCTTTCAAAACCAGCGGAAGCAAGCCGGTAGAAAGAGGAGGATTGGATGTATATCTTTGAACAACTATTTTCCCATCACGGATATGAATATGCGGTAGCTGTGCTGGCGATGTTTGTTTTTATAATTTTCTATGCTATTCTCATTTCGGAAAGGAAATAAACTGCATGGAGGCAAACGCATGAGTATGAACAGAAGAGAATTCCTGAAACGATCGTTAACCATAGCAGGTACTTCGCTGCTGAGTGGTGGAGCTATTGCCCATGCTGCAAATACCCCTGACCCTTCTATTTATTCAACCGGCAACACGGCCAATGAGAGAAACTGGAAAATATGGGTCGAAAAAGAAAAGTCCGGGACCATCCTTCCTGTCCAATACGGAGTCCTTGTCGATACTACCCTCTGTATCGGGTGCCGGAGATGTGAGTGGGCATGCAATGAGTGGAATAACAATCCGAACAGGCCGGTAAAAGAGTTTGAAGCGTCGGTGAACCAGCAAAAATCCGTCTTTGATGCCGTGCGGAGAATGCATGCCGGGAATTTTACCGTAGTGAACCGATACAGGAGTTCCAAAGACGGGAAACCCATATATGTGAAAAGGCAATGCATGCATTGCGATGATCCGGGGTGTTTATCCTCCTGTTTTGTCGACGCATACAGGAAAGCAAAAAATGGTCCTGTTATGCACAATGCGAGCGTCTGTATCGGATGCCGGTACTGTATGGTGGCCTGTCCTTTTGATGTGCCTGCCTACGAGTACTATGCGCCCCTGAACCCGCAGATTACAAAATGTACGTTCTGCTTCGACAGAATCTCGCAGGGCAGTGTGCCTGCCTGTGTCGAGATCTGTCCTGCCGGAGTACTGACGTTCGGTACCAGGGAAGAACTCATGAAAATTGCCTATGAAAGAATAGGAAACAGCCCTGAGAAATACATCGACCATGTATACGGAGAGCATGAAGTGGGAGGCACGAGCTGGCTTTATCTCTCTTCAGTGCCTTTTCATGAAATAGGGCTCAGAACAGATATCGGAAAAACACCCGTACCGAAACTGACCAAGGGGTATCTCCTCGGGGTGAAAATGTTCGAAATAGTCGGTGCCTGGCCTCTTGTTTTCGGGGCCTATTATGCAATATCAAAGGCCCGCAAGAAGGCTCATGCGGGACATGAAACATCTGCAGAGACGGAAGGAGAAGGCCATGGCGGAAAGCACTAATTCCTGGTTCAGAGAAAAAATACTCCTCGGGAAATCCAACAGAGATTACATCGCAGGTCTTGCCACGCCCGGGAACTTCATATTGGCTACTATTGCAGTCTATGGCATAATTGTCATGATTTATCGGCTCTTTTTTGGTCTCGGGCCGGCGACCAATCTGAACGATAACTACCCATGGGGTTTCTGGATCGGCTTCGACATCCTTGTCGGCATCGCATTGGCGGCTCCCGGCCTCACTCTGGGAACAGCGGTGCATCTCTTCGGCATGAAGGACTATCACCATTTTGTGCGCCCGGCGATCCTTTCAAGCCTTCTCGGCTATGTTTTTGCGGTTTTTGCGCTTCTGTTTGACCTTGGTCGTTATTACCGCATTCCTTATCTTCTGGTATGGTCGTGGGGATTTTCATCCGTTCTTTTCCTGATCGGCTGGCATTTCTTCCTCTACATAAACATCTGTATCATAGAATGGAGCCCGGCCCTCTTTGAATGGCTGAATCTCAGGAAACTCCGGGAATTCGCAAACAGAATGGCGATCTGGGCAACCATTTTTGGTGTTATCATAGCCGGTGGACATCAATCCGCACTCGGTGGGTTATATCTCATCGCTCCTGCAAAACTCCACCCCCTCTGGTATTCCATGTTCCTGCCTGTATTCTTCCTTCTTTCTGCTATATTTGCAGGCATTGCCATGGTGATTGTAGAAAGTACCATTACCCATGGCGTGTTCAAAGGGCAGCTGAAAAATTTCAGTCAGGCCGACTTTGACAGACGCACTATCGGTCTCGGTATAGGTGCAGCAGCAGCTTTATTCATTTACTTTATTTTGAAAATATTCGATCTGGCTCACTCGGATAACTGGGCATATCTGAATACGTTCTATGGGTTCTGGTATCTGGTTGAGGTAATCGGATTTGTTCTCCTGCCGGCGATGCTCTTTACCTCGGGGGCAAGAAACCGGAATGCACAGCTCATACGGCTTACAGGGTTTTTAACGGTGTTCGGTGTGATATTGAACCGTCTTAATGTATCGATTTTTGCATATAACTGGCAGCTTCCCGCGTCAATGAAATATTTTCCAAAATGGATGGAACTTTCACTCTCTTTCGGGGTTGTTGCCATGCTTATCCTCGCGTACAAATTTATTGTAAACCGGATGGCGATCATGCAAGATCACCCTGATTACGAATCAGGGCATTAAGAGACAGGGGAAACGCATCTGAAAAAAAGAGTGCCCATTTCCCTCAGGGGAATGGGCACATTTTGTTTTTGCAATCTGTCCATGGCGGATCACCACAAGGAGCCCCTTCGTACGAAGATGCACTCCCAGGCAGGTTGAGGAAATATCCTCTCTTTACTTGCCTTCTTCCATAATTTTTCTGATATGGTCCTGGAGACAGGAGAGCGCTTCCGTGATGGTATCCCGCGAAATTCTTGGAATGGTATTTATCAAATTTTTAATTTCTGCTTCATCTTTTCCGACTGCCTTGCTGATATAAAACGTATCTATCTTGTTGTCTGTGAGCAGACAACCGCATCCTCCTGCAGAACCCAGGAAGTCTCCGTTCATAAAAATCGGCACGAGAAATTTTGAAAACCCCGCTTCACATTCGTCGATAACAGGCTTCCTGTTCTCCCGCAGTTTTTTTGAAAAATTCTGCTGAGAAGTAGCACATATTACACGGGATTCGCCGGCCTTAATTAAAGGACATACCTCATTCGCCCATCCTACAGGAGAGTGAATAACCTGATTGTCTTTATTATAGATACAACTGTTAAACCCAAACCTTTTATGGAAATCTTCAGCCAATTGCCTCCATGATTCGACAGGGATTATATCAGTTAGTTCCATTGTTACGCCTCCTGATTATTGAGTTTTTGTATACTATCCGAATCAGCAGGGAAATATCAATACGATTTGTTTTTTCTCATACGCTGCATGGCATGTATTTGAGGAGAACGCTGATTATGAAGGTGCACGAAAAACAGAACAGCGGTTAATGCAGTAACTGCACGTATTCCTGAAACTCCTTTGTGAAGTGTTTTATTAAACGGAAATTCAAATAAATACTGCGCAAAAGGTGATTTTCCTTCTGCGCAGTTCTCTGCACGTCGAAGCAAGATTATTTGAGAGAAATACTTTTTGCGAGGTTTACTTCGCCTTTTCTGGTATACACGACGGCAACCTTATCACCGGCTTTGATGTCATGAAGGCTCTTTTGTTCGTCAGCCTTTATGATTTTTGTCTCCTTGGCTGTAACCGCAATAATCTCGACTGTTTTATCCTTAAATTTCTTTGTAACCGCAATAGTACCGGCGCCTTCATTAATCGCTTTTACCGTGCCTGTGATCTGCGATGCTTTTGATGCCTGCTGAAGCTTGAAATCAGGTGATGCTGTCTTTTGATTTTCAAACGCATAAGAAGCTGTGATGAGACAAAATGCAAAAGAAAAAGACAACAGAACCAGTATGCATTTTTTCATAGAGATCACCTCCTTTCATGAATGGAATAATGAACCCATCATTTGTCTGATTTTTATTGTAGTTTTCAATTATACAATAAAATAGTATCAAGGGAAAGATATTTCTTGCCTCCGATAGTATGACAATCCCTTCAGATAGCAGAGCAGAGAAGGTACCCCTTAAAGTATTATTGTCCGGCCTTAAAAAGAGATGAAAAGCATTCCTCAAGAGGGAATGCTTTTTTACTTAGGCATCACGCGAATAATTGCATGGGTTTTCCGGTTTTCTTGCATGTACATATGCTGAAAATACCATTTTTTCAACGCCTTCTCCGAAATTCCAGCCTTTGATTATTTCATCACTTTTTTCTTTATTCTTGATTGCAATATCGGTAAATCCTGCAGCTTCAAGCATACTCTTCAGTTCCTCCACGGGAACCGCTCCGGTGATTCAGCCGCTGTAAGCTTTTTCATTCTGCTTTATGGCTTCGGAGAAGTCACCTTTCTTCAGGATATCCGAGATTGCAAGTCTCCCCCCTGACTTCAAGACCCTGAATGCCTCCTGAAAGACCACCTGTTTATTTGGAGAGAGATTAATAACACAATTGGAAATGATTACGTTCACAGAATGATCTTCTACCGGAAGATGTTCTATATCTCCGTGCCTGAACTCCACATTCTTTATTCCGAGCTTCCGTGCATTCTCTTTTGACTTTGTCACCATGTCAGGTGTCATGTCGATGCCGATTTTAACGCTCTCCTTTTATATGCGTCATTCTCAGGAATAAAGAAACCACAGATGTGAGTGCCATAAATACAAGGCTAAGATCAAATCCCGTATAAGCCAAACGGGTTACAATGCTTAGTCCCCCAATCTTCAACAAAACAAGCAGACCGGAGACTGCGCCTGCTATCATGAACAGCAATCCTAATTGTCTCATTGCGACATCAGTCCTGGAAGTTTTTTCGTCAAACTTTTGGGATAGCATAATAGCAATCGAGATTAAGAAGATAATCACTGCTATCCAGAAATGGTTTGCATCAAGGCTGAATCTGCTTAATGTCATGTATTCCAGAAGTCCGGGAGAAAATGATGCTATCAGAAAGAAGACAATAACTCCTGCAAGAGCAACCCATGTAAGCAGTTTCGCTTTCTGAGGTGAAAGGATAATATTTTTTACTGCCAGTTGCAGTAAGATTGCTACAATGGTGAGAATGAGAAGAAAACCGGTAAGGATATACAGAAACGGCTTTAACAATGCCTCACGAAATGAACCTAATTTTATCCAGGGGCTTGCAATACCGAGTATCTCATAATTCGACATCCACATCGGCTTGCCATCCTGCGATGTGAATATCTCCTTGAGAACTTTGCCCTCAAAAAATGGCGAGCCTGAACGGTGGCAGTCAGTGCAGCCGCCTGCCCCAAGCGCAGCCTTGGCAGGTGCTATGTCATGGGAAAATTTATAGACAGATGCATATGCTGTCGCTTCATATTCTTCACGTGGTAATTCTCGGCTCTCCTTGGATGAATAGTGAGCCCTGCTGTCTGACACCCATACCAGGCGCTTTCCTTCAAGCGGGAATCCCGTATTGCCGAGATAGTTCTTTGCCGGGGTTAACAGTGCGTCAATCTCTTCAGGTCTGTTTACTTCCATAATACCGTCGTTATTGTCATCCTTTATCAGAGCAAGTTCAGGATAGTGTTTTGCCGGATCTGCCTTATGCTGCATCCACATCTGGAAAAAGTCCTTCATGAATAATTGATTCAGACCATTTTTGCCTTCTTCTTCAAAACCGACCCATGCACTGTGCACACGGTTGCCGGGATAGATTTTCCCCTTATACCGAAAGAGTGTCGGCCTTGTCACATCTGTCGGCTGGTCCATTGCAGTGAAAAGGTCGAGTTCGCCGTAATGGTTCCAGAAATTCATCTCCTGATCATAAAAAGTCCATATATGTTTGGGAGGCGGTGTGATGCGGGGAGCGGGGTTATATACATCGCTTGCCTGAACCAGTGCGCTCTTTACTGCACGGGAAGGGATATGACACGCCTGGCAGGAGAGCTTTTCGATATGCAGCGGAGGCAGCCATGCGTGAGATGCCTTTGGTGCATTTTGCCAACCTTTGATATGACAGTCTTCACAGGTTCTCATCGTATTATCAAGATCATTCCTGACCCAGCCAGAAGGGTCGTCGCCTTTTCCGAACTGATGGGCTTCTTTGTCCCGAATCCGCTTATCAACGGCGTTGCTTCCTGATGCATGGCAATCAACACATCTGAGCCCCGCGGCTATATGAACATCGGTACGTGGAGAAAATGCTGCTCCGCGCTTTTTCCAGTCAGGCTTCTTGTGGCACTGGAGGCAGGTTTCATTCCGGGGCTGGGGGGCGATATGAACGATCACCCTCCCTTCTTCATCAAATTTGCTCTTGTCATACGTCACTTTCACCGGCCTACTGTCCTTAATGCTTCCATCGACATTCGCAAAACTGCTTCCTGCTGTTGCCGCCCATTTGAAGTTCAGATTTGCAAGCTGTTTGTTCCGCTCCCTGAAATTATATGCAGGCATATGACACAGCAGGCAGTCTGCCTCAATCACTCCGGTATCACGCCACTTCGCCTTGAAATAATCTCCGTCCAGACCATTTTCTTCACCTGATTTCATGCCCTGACTTTTCATATATTCATCGTACCTGTTTCCCTCACGGTCATATTCGAGAGGCCCCCCGCCGGGATGGCAGTTGCCGCAGGTTGCAGTCACAAAGTCAAATGAGGTCATGTCGATCATCCGCGCATCTGCATTCCTCTTGGGAGCAAGCTGCCTGTATAAAGGTGCGGGCGAACACCATGTCCCGCCATAGTTGCCTGGAGAACTGACCCAGTTATATCGTTTCGCAAACAGATCAGGGACTTTTTCACCCTTGCCCTGTGTGAAATGAAATCCCTCTGTTATTTTATTGTAGTCGTGACAACCCTTTGCCCCGCATGTTTGTTTCGGAGAATAGGGCTTGTCTGCATTAATATTGTGAACAGGATCGATAATGTTTCCTCCTTCATCCTTCAGATAAAAAGGCGGACAGACCCCTGATGCAGCAGCACCGCCGTCAGGTTCTTCCTGTTTCTCCGCATGCAATCCAAAAGCAGACAAAATAAGAAATATGCCTGTCCAAAAAATAATTTTACGCTTCATGTGTCCCTCCACTAAAAATAATACCTTATCCTTAATTCTGCCCTGCAATCATTCTGTTTCTCTCCATATTCGCTTTTCCTTTCACCTGCAATAAAGGCTGTCTTCAACCTCAATTCAAGATTGGTAATCCCTGTATATAGCAATTCAGGTGAAAGGGAGAAGCTTCTGTCATCAATATTCAATATGCCTGTTATAGAAGGCGTGAAATAGAGAATATCAAAAGGCTCTTTCTGGCTTATCCGTACGTAGAGATAATTCCTCGTGGGATTTATCCTGCCGTAGTTTCCTTCAGTGACATTTAACGCTGTTTTCAGCAGGGCATCGCTGCCCGTTGATACATATGAATCATAGCCTTTGTTTATAAATTCAAAATAGTCCTTCATCTCATCTGATGTAACACCCGTCCCATCATGATAATATTCAATGATGTAAGTAGTATCAAGCTTTGTCAGATACCTGATTCCTAACAGATAACTTTTGGCGTCGTATTCCCTTTTAACGTTATTTCCGTCTCTGTCAATGTAGTTTTTCCGGTATTCGTTTATGAATGCGAATTCTCCGTGTATCTCAAAATTGGTAGTTACGTTTCTTGAAAAATCCATACCGTACCGTGTTGTCTTACTCCCGCCTGTAAGAAAAACGAAGTCAATATCCGTATCATAAAGCAAGAGATAAACTTTCATTGCAAAGTTAAGTTTATTGACTTCTCCGAAACTGTCATTGATATGTTCATAAACAGGGATCACCACCGGCGTGAAAGAGAGAGTCTTCAAGGGTCCGTTAAAACTCTTTATATAATCTGCTGAAGCCACGATAAATCCTTCACGACTGAGTTCAGGATCATCCGGGTCTTTGGGTTTGTCAATGAATGCCGCAGGGTTCCATGCATAGCCCTTCCCCCATTTCAGTGTCTTCTTGCCCAAATCAATTTTCATGGACACGGAGGGCTTCAGGGACAGATGTCCTTCATAGAAAATGGTTTTCTGGGAATCTCCAAGATATGATTTTCTGTATTGAGTATTTGTCATGATATACAGCCTTGAGATGCCTTTCTCAATACTCCCTTCCAACTGTAGCTCTGCATTATATTCCTCAATATTGCTGCCTTCATCGCGGTTGTAAAATTTCAATTTGTAAAGGGATGCTTCCCTGTCCAGCCAGAAGAGAACTGGTTTGACCTCTGCATATCCGCCAAGATGGTAGGGCTTTTTCTCTATCTCGGAGATATCAAAAGTGTACTCCTCTGCAGAAACAGAGGACTGGATGCAAAAGACAGGACAGAGAATCCAGAAAAGAGAAAGAAAAACTGTCAATTGATGTTTTCCGCTTCCTGATCCCCGGCTCCTGTCTCCTGTCATCTTAAGGAATCTATGTTAGGCATAAAGGTTAAGGTAAAAACCTCATCCCTAAAACTCCTTTTTTTGATTTTTGCATATATCATTACTGACTTATAGCCTTTGTAGAGCGGGCTGTCCGTCTCTATAACAGACGGCCTTATCATTGCCCCTCCAAAATCTTTGACTTCTTTGAAATAAAGTGTTTTTATGAGAAGGTTTTTTTCAGTGAGACATTCTATCTTTGCGGGAAGTTTTTTATTTTTGTCAGCCCAGAGCCGAATCCTGTCATAAGCAACAGCCTTTGTCTTTGCCTTAAGATGCAGGATGTATTCATTGCCCTTTTCCTCAACCTTTTCAACATTGTATTCTGCTGCGTAGTCCAGTTGCAGAATATCGGAATTGTTGAAGACCCCTCCAACCACCGACTGAAGACTTGTGATGCGAATCGGCTTCCCCACATTCGGAATGTAGAGCCACATATTGTCTCCGAGCCTCAGTGTGCTCCTTCCCTTTTCACTTGCAGGGGCAAGGAATAAGGCGGCAACCTTGTCCAATCCCTTCTTGACAGTAAATAGGGTGTATTCCCTTTTCCTGCCGTCGGGCTCTATGTTGATAAGTTTCCGGTAAGATTCAAAAGATTCGGGATTAAGGTTTCTGTCTATCTGTTTAAGAAGCTCTGTTCCGTCTATGGCATAAACAGGAAATGCAAATAGTAATGTTACAAAAGCAATAAGAATTTTAAACATGGCGATTCTCCCCCTATACATGTCTCAACGCCTTAATAGGCTCCATACGCGACGCCTTGAAGGCGGGCTGAAGACTGGCGATTACAGAGACAATTATTACGGTTACCGATATGACCAGAATGTCCATCGGGTTAACATTAGCCTGAAGGATTATCCCCTTCTGCTGTCCGAAGTTAAAGGTTACCTTTGAGAGGTTGAGAATAAAAATAATGAGTATCCCCGCGATGTTGCCGATAATTGCCCCGACAATGCCGAGACAGAAACCCTCAATCACGAACATGTTCAGAATCTTGCCGGGAAGGGTGCCTATGGCAGCGATAGTGCCGATCTCCCGTATCCTTTCATACACCGCCATTATCATCACATTCATAATGCTGATGAGGACGATTGCGATGAGCATGAGCTTGATGAAAAATGTCATCACATCTATCATGCGGGCTATATTGAAAAATGGAGAGAGTTTCTCCCATGTGTGCAGTTCAAAAACGGGCTTGTTCTGCTGGTTAATCTCCTTTGAAAGCAGGCTGTCCAGTTTTTTGCTGAAGGCATTGAGCCTTCCAAAGTCCTTCAACCGGATGGCAACCTCACTTATTTCCATCTCCTCCATCCTGAGGACTTCTGCGGCATCTTCTATGTGGATATAGCCGTCCCTGCCTCCCGGCCCCGTTGCGCTTTCAAGCACTCCCGCCACAATGAACTGCTTCCCGTTGACAGAGCCGTCTTTATTGGTGGCAACGACCACTACCGTATCACCGACCTTCACTTTCATGCCTTTCGCCAGAAGTTCCGGTATCCAGATTCCTCCCTTATCGAGGATCTTTTTGCCCTCTGTTACCCTTGAAGCAAGGAGCGGGACACTCTTTAATTCCTTATCAGGATAGATGCCGTTTAGCCTGATGTTGCTGGTTTCTACAAAATTGCTGAACATTCCGCCGAATTTTATCCTTGGAGAATATGCCACGATCTCCGGCTGTTTATTGAGGATATCTTCAAGTCGTGCCATGGCGCCTGATTTCAGATTCAGGTTCAGCGGAAGGTTTTCTATGGATGCCACATAGCCTTTCCTGTGCACCTGCAAATGCCCGATCATAGAGTCTGTTATCTGCCCTATCATCATGTTCTTGAAGGAGCCCGAAACAGAGATAAACACAAGTACAAAAACGACTCCTACCGTTATCAGCGAGGCGGTGAGCAGTGTTCTCCTTTTATATCTCAAGAGATTTCTTATCGCTATCTTGAATAGATTACCCATTGCCGCCACCTCCTTTGACCTCTTTGTCCGTGAGTTGTCCGTCCTCAAGCGTATAAATAATCTCAGCCTCTCCGACTATCTTCTGGTCGTGAGTCGAAAAGATAAAGGTGGTCTTGAATTCATCCCTCATTTTTTTCATAAGCTCTATAACCATGTAAGCTGTCTTATGGTCTAAATTGGCAGTGGGCTCATCCGCAAGCACGAGCTTCGGATTTGTCACTAATGCCCGCGCGACCGCCACCCTCTGCTTCTGCCCTCCCGAAATCTGGTCGGGATATTTGTCTTTTTGGTCGGACATTCCCACCGCAGCAAGAAGGGCAGTTACTCTTTTTTTCCTTTCGTCAGACGGGACAGCCTGCACCATGAGCAGGGGGTATTCAATGTTCTCATAAACGGTAAGGACAGGGATAAGATTGAAGTCCTGAAAGATGAATCCCACGTTATTGCCTCTGAATGATGCGCTCTCTTTTCTGCCGAGGCGAAGGACATCCGTATCCGCCACAATTAATTTGCCCTCTGTCGGTTTGTCGAGGCATCCGATGAGATTCAGTAACGTAGTCTTTCCGCTCCCGGACGGCCCGACAAAAGAGACAAAAGATGCAGGAGCTATCTGAAAGCTTACCCCCTTTAAAGCCTTCACAATGACCTCGCCTGTTTTATAATCTTTTTGAATATTCTCAGCACTGATTAGTGACATAATTGACTCCTCGCTTTTTTCCTTCTATACCCTGCAGCTTTGCTGTGAGACGGTTTCTCATGGTTTCTGAATTGCCAGACAACCGGTATCTTCAGATATCGGTTGCATCCGCCGTCCGATTTTACGAAGTTCAGTTCACCTCCTTTGAGACGGTTTCTAATCGTTCAAATGAGTTCGAAAATATACGCGAAGGCATAGTAAATGCCAACCAGGATAAAAATAATGCCCGTTGCTTTTTTTGTATAAAACTCGATCCTTGTAATCCTGTGATAGAGGTTGTTGATATACCCCGCGCCTGCTGCCGCGAGGAAGGCAAAGAGCAGGACCGGCAGACCGGTGCCGATACCGTAAATCAGGGGCAGACCGAACCCTGACTGTGCTTTTACTGCAATGGGGATTAACCCGCCGAAGAACAGGGCGGCGGATACAGGACAGAATGCCAGCGCAAACAGGATGCCCAAAGGCAGCGAACCGAGTGCCCCCTTATCGACCAGTTTTTTTGCTATATTTTCGGATACCGACGGGAGAGATAAGGGTATTCGCAACAGGTCCAGCAATACCATTCCGATGAGAATCAGTACGATGCCAAGGATTTTATTGATATATCTCTGAAGGAAATCCGACAGGATCGGGACATCAACCAGTGTTTTCACGATAAGAACACCGAGGACAATATAGGTAAGACTCCTTCCAAGGGTATAGAGAATTCCGGACAGGAATACCGTATTCCTTTGCGTAATCCGGTGTGAAATGTATGATACGGCGGCGATGTTCGTTGCCAGGGGACACGGACTGACCGATGTCAATATCCCAAGCCATATCGCCGTGAACAGGAAAATTCCTTCCAATTATCCGGCCTCCTTTAAAAATATCTCTACCTCATCTTTCACATACTGAAAGAATTTTTCCTTGTCCCTCACAAGCTTCCAGACATCAGGAAGATTCTTCCATTTCATCTCCTTGCCGTCTGACACCAGAGAAAGGACAAGAGACCTGGTAACAAGCTGATAGTCCTGGATGAAGTGTTTATTTTCCGGTTCTTCCACATCCACCGGCCTGAACTCCAGTCTCCCGTTCCCGAGTTCTTTTGCAAAATACATTTGAACGGCGTCTTGGGAATATTCTTCGATGGTACGGCATGTGGAACACCTGAAGGTCCCGTGAAAATAATATGCGATCACCCTGAAATTTTGAGCCTTCACGTCAGTCAGAGATGAAGGCGCTTTTTCTTTCTGCTTTGTTACGGGTTCTTTTGAGGGCCGGGGCTCCGGGGCAGGTACAGATTCACCTGATACAGCCACTGTATCAACCTTTGTTGCTGTTACGTCAATAGCATTGCTCTCACTTTTGGGAGAGAATTCTTTGTAAGCAAGAACTCCCAAACTTACAACCACAAAAATGATGAGCACGCTCTTAATCAATTTTCTGATATTCAAATTACATTCTCCTTAATGGTTAAGAGTCTGTTTATAAACTCTACTTCTACCCAAATCCAGCGGTAAGAATTGTCATTGCGAGTGAAACGAAGCAATCTCGCCTTTACCGAGGAGATTGCCGCGCACCTTTCAGGTGCTCGCAATGACCTGTGCATCAAACGTTTGTGATGCTTATTGCTGGATCTGGGTTCTAATTTACAATCCGTCATTCCCCGACTTGATCGGTCTCCTCGGCGACTCGCCCGGGGCGAGGGAATCCAGTCTCTTCGCGAGGTTCTGGATTGTCCGGTCAAGCCGGACAATGACAAAATAAACAGACAGCATTTATTCAACTATCGCACCAAAAATTATTCCTGAAATGGTAGCCATAACAATAACCAATGATACAAACACAACGGTTTTTTGCGTTCCGATGGCATGCCTGATCACCAGCATATTAGGAAGGCTCAATGCCGGACCTGCCAGAAGAAGTGCCAGCGCCGGCCCTTTGCCCATGCCTGAGCCGATCAGACCCTGGAGTATGGGGACTTCCGTGAGGGTCGCAAAATACATGAATGCGCCCACTACAGAGGAGAAGAGATTTGCAAAAAAGGAATTCCCTCCAACCAATGTACTTATATATTGTGAAGGTATTATGCCCTCATATCCAACCCTTCCGAGCAGGAACCCGGCAGCAAGGACACCACCGAGAAGAAGCGGCAATATCTGCAGTGCGAGAACCCATGACTGCTGAGTCCATTCTTTCAGTTCAGCCTTGTCGAACCACTTGATAAGCATGATAGACAAAGAAACAGCAAAAAAACCCGTAAGCCACCATTTGTAGTGATAGATGAGCCACCAGAGATTATGGCTTTCTTCCGGCGGTTTCCCCCAGTTCGCAAAGACGAGGATTGCAATCATCGAAAAGAAATAGGGGATTGTCTTGCCCAGAGAACGGGCCTCTTTGACATCGTTGAAATCAAAATCTTCTCCCGAATGGCGCTCCCGTTCTTCTTTCAGGAAGATCAGATGCATAAGAAGTCCGATAATCACACTGAACAGAACTGCGCCGACCGCCCTTGCAAGTCCCAGTTCCCATCCGAGTATCCGGGCGGTGAGGATAATGGCAAGCACATTGATTGCCGGACCGGAATAGAGAAAGGCAATTGCGGGACCCAGACCGGCTCCTCTCCGGTAGATGCCCATGAACAAGGGAAGGATCGTACATGAGCAGACCGCGAGTATCGACCCTGAGACAGAGGCCACCGTATACGAAAGAAATTTATTCGCCTTCGCCCCGAAATATTTCATTACCGAAGCCTGGCTGACAAATACCACGATGGCGCCGGCGATAAAGAAAGCGGGAATAAGGCAGAGCAGGACATGCTCCCGTGCATACCATTTTGTTAATGCCAGCGACTCGTTCACTGCGTTGGTAAACCGTGCGTGCTCGACCGGCAGGAAGTAACAGGCGAGAAATACTGTGAGGACAACCAGAAATTTATATCGCTCTTTCATTGTTTATTTTGAGGGGCAGTCCCTTCGATTTTACAGTCCCCGGCCGCGAAATATTTCCGCAGAAAATGTAGCGTCACATTTACCAATCCGATCAGCCATTGTGTGTCTCCTCAATAAACTTCCTGACTTTTTGCTCTATTTCATCTCTTGCTTTTCTGAATTCGTTCATTACTTCCGCTTTCGTGCCGGTTGCTTTGGCAGGATCTTCGATCGGCCAGTGCATCCGCTTTATGCGGGGAGGCGTCCATGGGCAGGCCTCAGTTGCATTGTCACAAAGCGTGATCACAATATCCATTGTATTGAGCAATGCATCGTCTGTTGATTTTGATGCCTGTTTTGAGATATCTATCCCGATCTCTTGCATCACAGCGACAGCAAGAAGATTCACTCCCTGTGGACTGATTCCTGCACTGTGAGCTTCAATCAGGCCAATGCCAAGTTCCCGTGCAAACCCTTCCGCCATCTGTGAACGGCATGAATTCCCGGTGCATAAAAACATGACTTTCACCATCGGTTTATCTCCCGCAGCACA
>JAGVOC010000491.1 GCA_020052975.1 Desulfobacterales bacterium
ATCGTTCCCTTTTTCGGGTCGGTATCCGCCATTGTCAGCGGAATCCTCTCACCTGTTTCATTGGCCTTAATGATCACAAACTGGCCCGGCTTTGCCTTTTGGGCAATCAAAGGCGCTTCGATTTCATTCAGAATCACAGTGCCTCCAGCCATCTCTTCACGTTTAACAATTTTAAACATCTTAAGACCTCCAGCTATAAATTATTATATTCATACGGCAGTTCGCTTGTTTCTGCCAATTTATCCCCGAAATACGGCTTTGTAACCAACCATATAATTTTCATTAAATCAACTTTAAAATATGACGGCTTTGTAAAAAGTATATTTCTTGCCACGAAGGGCACGAAGGAATCAAAGGTGGCGAGATTCATAAAAAGTTGCCATTGAAAATATCATTTTTAAATGCTAAATGCGTCTTGCTTATACCATTGACCCATTAATTATTTGTAATCTCATAACAAGTCCCAAATCAGGTGTAACCAATGAAATTATTCGACAGCCACTGTCATCTGGATGACCGGGCATATGACAAGGATTTCGATTCGGTCATAAAAAGAGCCAAAAATGCAGGTGTTTGCAAAATAATGATTGTTGGAATAGACTTGAAAAGTTCCGTTAAAGCCGTAAAACTGGCAGAATCGAATCCCGGCTTTTTCGCATCGGTGGGAGTCCACCCCCATGATTCGAAAGAGTGTAGCGATGATACCTTAAACTTTTTAAGAGATATTTCCGAAAACAGGAAAGTCAAAGCATGGGGTGAAACGGGTCTTGATTTCAACCGCATGTTCTCACCAAGGAAGGACCAGGAAAAATGGTTCATAAGGCAGCTTGAAACTGCATACGAACTCGGGTTTCCTGTGATATTTCACGAAAGAGACAGCAACGGCAGATTTCTCGAAATTTTAAAGGCTCATGAAAAAGAGGAAATAAGGGGAGTTATGCATTGCTTCAGCGGAAATATAAAAGAGCTCAAGGAATATCTTGATCTCGGGCTCTATATCGGTATAACCGGCATAGTGACGATCGTGAGCCGGGGCGGAGACTTAAGGAATCTGATACCGATGATTCCGGATGACCGCCTCCTTATTGAAACTGATGCGCCTTATCTCACACCCGCTCCGGAGAAAAATCAAACCCGGCGCAACGAACCGGCCTTCGTAAAATCGGTTCTCTTGAAGCTGGCTGAAATAAAAAAAGAAGATCCTGAAACCATCTCAGCCAGAATTTTTGAAAACACATGCAGGCTGTTTGATATCACCCAGCAATGAATTCATTTCGATGACTTAAACAGTAAATACGTCTTGCATTATCACTTTCAAATGCTGTATAAATTACCATAAGTTATTGAATATTCTATCGCTGCTTTCTCCTCACTTTCCAAAAAGGGAAATAACAATGACCCTTTGCCAAAGACTTCGGAAATTTAACACTGACTTAACTGTTTCACAAAAGAAAGGAGCTACATCATGAAGATTATTATCGTCTACTATTCTATGTATGGTCATATTTACAAAATGGCTGAAGCTGTTAAGGAAGGCGCAAGCAAGGTAAAAGGAGCTGATGCAACTATTTACCGTGTCCCGGAAACGCTGACGGATGAGATTCTGGGGAATATGGGTGCCCTTGAGGCACAAAAAGGTTTTTCCCGTATCCCGGTTTGCACAGTTGAAGATCTTGCTGCGGCAGATGCAATCGTTTTCGGCACACCTACACGCTTTGGAAACATGTGCGGTCAAATGCGCCAGTTCCTTGACGGAACAGGATCGCTCTGGGCAAAAGGGGCTCTTGTCGGAAAAGTCGGAAGTGTCTTTGCAAGCAGTGCTACGCAGCACGGCGGACAGGAATCGACGATTCTTAGCTTTCATATCACTCTTCTGCATCACGGTATGATAGTGGTCGGATTACCCTATGCTTTTGCGGGACAGATGCGCATTGATGAAGTAACCGGCGGCTCTCCCTACGGGGCAACAACTATTGCAGGTGGACAGGGCGAAAGGATGCCCAGCCAAAATGAGCTTGATGCAGCCCGTTTTCAGGGTAAACATGTTGCAGAAATTACTGCAAAACTGATCAGATAAGTACCAACGGCAAAGAGCGAAATAGAGGTTTTCTAATGAAAAATCTTTTTTCAAGACTTTTCACATATATCCTGACAGCAGCTTTTCTTTTGCTTCTGAATTCCTGCGCAGGGGTCCAACTCAAAGCAATCTCTTCTTCTCCCCCTACTGCAAAACTGAGGGTTTATGTTCAGCCGATATCCGCTCCTTTTCCATTTCCAACAGGAGCAGGAGCATGGGATTCTTCACATAAAGGGTTCGTGGCAAGACAGATCAGCGGAACTGAACGATTTCTCAAACAGACCGGCATTTATGAAGTTGTGCCGGAACAAGATGTTAAAGAAGTGCTCGGGGGACAAAACCCGTCATACATAGAGATGTCAAAAAATAACTGGGCTCTTTCAAGAGCGATAGGAAAGGCTCTTTACTCTGAATATGTTTTAGTAATCGAGCGGAGAATGGAACCAGACAAAAGGGGAGGCGTTGACCTTTATTTTACCATAAACCTGATAAACACAAGCTCCGGAAAACTGTATGAAGCGAGCACCAGGCTGGACACGTTTGACAGAGCAAGCAATGAGAAGATGATGGAAATCATAAAGAAATTGTTCCGCACCGTTTTTCTGAGTGCAAAGAATGACATGTTTAAAACGGCAGTCAAAAAGAGCGAAAATATCTATGCCCATGATAAGGAAATTGCAGCAGGCCCGAACCCCGAACCTTTTATAATACCACAGGCACCCAAATCTATGCCACAGGTTCCTTCTTCGGTTCCGGAAAAACCGGTAACACCGCCTGAACCAAAACTGATTGCGGCTGCTCTGAAACCCCAACCACCTGTAATCCAGCAGGCGCCCAAAGCTATACCACAGGCTCCGCCTAAGGTTCTGGATAAACCGGTAGCACCTCCTGAATCGAAACTGATTTTGGCAGCCCCGAAACCCGAACCACTCGTTACTGCACCGGTACCCGAAGTAAAATTGCCGGTATTTGAACCTGCAAAAATTCCGAATACAACTCCTGTGAAGCCGAGACATGAAGATATTTCAGGCATGGACAGGCTGGTTATCTATGATCTTGAGGCGCCTGAACAATACAGGACGGTTGCGCTGATAGTTACCGAGGTTCTTAGAGAAGAACTTTTCCTTTTGAATAAATTTATCCTGATAAACAGGGAAAACCTGCTCGATGTGCTTCGCGAAATGGCGCTTCAGCAGAGCGGCCTTATTGATGAAAAACAGGCTGTTAAAGCTGGAAAAGGCCTTGCAGCGAACCAGATCGTAACCGGAAGCCTTGGACTTCTCGGGAAAACATACCTTTTAAATGCAAAAAGGATTGATGTGGAAACATTCGCAACTCTTGGCCAGGCATCAACAAGGTTTGTAAAAGGACAGGAAGAGGATGTTCTGGGGAGGCTGCCAGGTCTTGCTAAAAGTCTTGCCGGAATGCAATAAAATAAATTCTTTCACTATTTGGCCATGAGATGAGCCACTGCTTTCTCAAGTCCGTCTATGGATAACTCAAACATCGGGAAAATACGGCCTATCGCCGAGATGGTCTGTGTGTACCCCCACATGTTTGACTGCATCGGATTCAGCCAGACGGAATGGCGGAAATTTTTTGCAAGAAATTTAAGGCACTCAAGGCTTGGTGTTCCGCTCCTCTCTTCTATATGTATGGAGCCGTCCGACGCCATGAGCTCATAGGGAGCCATGCTGGCATCTCC
>JAGVOC010000478.1 GCA_020052975.1 Desulfobacterales bacterium
AACTGTCCGATTTTTTCGGACACTTCGATGTAACCCTCTAAAATCATCCTGTTCTTGAGATCGCTCCAATATTTGCGCGGCCTGTCGCTTCCTGTGAGGACTTCGATTACATCAATAATCGAAAACCACCATTCATTCATATGAATGGTTTTACGTATTTCCTTTCCCCTGAATACGGCTATATTTGTTTCCACCTTACCCTCCTTTCCATAAGAAATCTTTTCAAATCAAATCTGTACTTTAATCATTTAAAATCAGTGGATTATCTTAGTTGATTCGCTTTAATAAAGAAAAGATAATTATGATGTCCCTTTTTTCATCATCTCCATCCAAATCATGGCCGTAAGCCTTGCGTCATCGAGAGCACGGTGGCGGTGAATTTCCGGCGGCAAATTGCCTAAAATATGCTTTGCCACCGTCTCAAGTTTGTGATTCGGCAACATGGGAAAGTTTCTCCTGCCCATCTTCATGGTGCAGAGATATCCGTTGTTTATTCCAAGGCCCAGGCGTGAAAACTCATATCTTAAAAAGCTGATGTCAAATATGGCATTATGCGCCACCAGCGTGCTTTCTGAAATGTATTTATGAAAATCGGGGAAAACTTTTTCGGGACAAGGCTGCCCGAAGAGCATCCCGTTTGTTATTCCGTGTACTCTTTGAGCTTGCCTTGAAACAACCGTACCACAATTAATCAGGCTTTGAAATTCGGAAATAATGTTTCCATCCGCAATCATAACAGCGCCGATTTCAATAACCCGCGCTCCGCGCTGCGGACCAAAGCCCGTTGTCTCAACATCAAAAACTACATACCTGTTTGATATTTTTGGCATTTTCGCAGCCATATTAACGGATTTATGGAAGACTTGGGGACGTTCTGGCGGAGTGTGCAGGCGGAACAGCGCGCTTTCCAGAGCTTGTGAGGTTCAGCAGGAAGCCGTTTCCGATCGTCGGTATTATCCATACTGGCGTCATTATCCACCCGATCCCCTTTATTACATATCCTGACCTTCAGCCCAATCCGGAAGCTTCCGCAGCAGGGAATTATTTGATAATTATAAATGATAGGTGGGAACAAAGCTGTTCATACAAGAAAAATTTATATCATGCGCAACAGTTTGTATTTTATTTGCATTTTAACCGGAATTTGTCAAAGGATATTTAAAAAAGCGCTTCTTCAATCCGGTTCAGAAGGTTTTTAATAAACACAGTGAAGCGCGGCTTGTCAAAAGGCTGTTCAAATGTTTCTCTGATGAGGTTTTGTGTCTGCTGTTTATGCATGATTATTTCTCTATTTCAGGTAGCATCCGGTCATTCTTGGGTTTTTCTATAAATTTTTTACTGGAGACAACAGATTTGCCCAGCTTTTTTTTCAAGCTGCTTTCGCAAGTATTGGGGACATCAATATATATTAAAGATGTACATCCTCTATGTCCGTTTAAAAAATTGCTGTCAGTCAGTCATTCTGTCCTTGACACTAAAAGGCGCTTTCTCTAAACTCTGACGGCTTTGTAAAAAGTCATTCTGTCCGCCGCGGCGGATTGCGTTTCATCCCAGCCCTGTTGAATTCTCGCTGCGCGAGACGGCAGGGCCGATTCAACAGGGTGAATCATTGCAGCGTACCAAAAAGTACGCTGCATTTCTCAAGGTTCGCGCGCCCTGCATAATGAGCTTTTTACTTTGCCGTCTGAAATTTAACTTTTTACGAAAGCTGATATCATGGATTATTTGCTTGAAATAAAAAACCTGGTTAAAAAATATAAGGAAATTGTTGCGGTCGATGATATCAGTTTTTCAATCCGCCAGGGAATCTGCTTCGGACTTATTGGCCCGAACGGGGCAGGGAAAACCACAACAATCGAAATGGTTGAAGATATAATTCCTCCGACCTCAGGGGAAATCCTTTATAAAGGTAAACCAAGATCGTCATTATTTAAACAGGAAGTCGGAATCCAGTTTCAGCAGACCTCTCTTCTGTCATCTTTAACCTTGCGTGAAACCTTAAATACATTCAAAAGCCTTTACAACAACCCTGCAGACATCGAGGAAATCATCGATATCTGCAATTTAAGAGACATCCAGAAACGACTGAATGACAGGATATCGGGGGGCCAGAAGCAGCGACTCATGCTTGCCCTTGCAATGATCAATAAGCCCGAGCTTTTGTTTTTAGATGAGCCGTCAACAGGGCTTGATCCTCAGGCAAGACGGAATCTCTGGAGCATTGTTCAAAAAATTAAAGAAAGAGGAAATACCATCATTCTGACAACACATTACATGGAAGAAGCAGAGCGCCTGTGTGATGAAATAGCAATAATGGATAATGGCAGAATAATCGCCCGGGGAACTCCCGATCAGCTGATAAAAGAGCATTGTGAAGGAGTTACCGTAATTCTTCCGAGAAACAGCATAAAGATCCCTCTCTCTTCGCTTCCTTTTCGCTTTCGGGAGATAAACGGCAGGATTGAAATAAGGACAAACGACATAAATTCCTGCCTCAACACACTGCTGTCCGAAAACGCTGATTTAACAGAAATGATAGTCCGTTCCCCGAATCTTGAAAATGTATTTTTAAATTTAACCGGAAAGCAACTTAGAGAATAGATATGAGCTTTAAAAGACTTTGGGCCATGCTTCATGCCAGGAACCTTGAATTTTTCAGAGACAGGTCTGCTCTCGGATGGAACTTTCTTTTTCCCTTTTTGATAGTAGCAGGTTTTGGAATCGTTTTCGGCGGGAAAGATTATTCCGAATATAAAGTCGGTGTTTTTCCGGCACAATCCGAAATCGTATCCATGAATGATATTGATCTCCCTTCAGGATTTAAGGAAATTCAACTTATCAAATTTGTCGGTTTTATCTCTTTTGAAGACGGAGCTGAAAGGCTGAAACACCACAAAATAGACTTTCTTGTAAAAGCCGGGTCACCATCCCATGAATACTGGGTAAGCAGTACTTCTCCAAAAGGATATATAGTTGAAAAGCTGTTTAAGGCAAGCCTGTTTCCGGAAAACAAAAATATTGCTGAAAAAATGGAAGTCAAGGGAAGTGAAATTAGATATATCGACTGGCTTTTCCCGGGGATTCTTGCAATGAATATGATGTTCAGCGCCCTGTGGGGAGTCGGATATGTGGTGGTTCGTTACCGTAAAACAGGCGTGCTGAAGCGCCTCAATGCAACTCCCCTCACCGCTTTAGAATATCTGTCCGCCCAGATTCTTTCACGAATATTCATCCTCATGTTTACCCTTGCCGCTGTCTGGATAGGATGCAGCCTGTTTTTTTCATTCAAGGTGGAGGGCTCTTATTTTGACCTTTTTCTGATCTTCCTTGCAGGAAGCATATGCCTTAGCGCATATGGACTTGTTATTGCGGCAAGAGGAACAAGTGAAGAATTTACAAGCGGTGTTGTAAACTTCATAACATGGCCCATGATGTTTTTATCAGAAGTCTGGTTTTCCCTTGAAGGCTCACCCCGCTGGGTAAAATTAGTTGCCAAGCTCTTTCCATTAACCCACATGCTTTCAGCCGTCCGGAAGGTTATGAATGACGGCGCAAGCCTTGCCGATGTTACACCGGAACTCGCCGTTCTCGTTTTCATGACGGCAGTTTCCATTGCTGTCGGAGCCGCACTTTTTTCCTGGAACAAGTAGACAAATTTCCACCCTCATTCGTCTATGCAGTTAAAAAGCCACGAAAGGAGGGCATATGAAAAATCTATTTGTATTTATTGTAACGCTGATGGTTATTGTTTTTCTGGCCGCAGTTGAATCCCAGGCAGGTGTAATTGAAAAAAGATATTCAAGACAGCAGGATAGAATAGAGGATGGAATCGCAAAGGGTGAAATAACCCACCGGGAAGCCCGGATTTTAAGAAATGGACAGGATAATATAGATGAGCAAAGAGAAAGGGCCTTACGTGACGGACGCTTATCCAATAGAGAGCGTATGATGCTTGAACGAAGACAGGATCTGGCAAGCAGGCACATTTACCGCTATAAACACGACAGAATGGAAAGAAGCGACAGGCACAATTATGATTATGATGATATTTCATTTAATAGATCCAGGGTAATAGTGCCGCTTATTCTGCCGCCGTTCCCGCCTCCCCCGCTGATATTCCCGGGGATGCATATTCTGTTTCATTAAACAAAGTTTGGACACAGTTGAGTTTTCAATTCGGAAATCGGCAATTTTGGGCAAGCTCAAATAAATCCAGCAGATTGACGCCGAGATCGCACAAAAGGGCCATTTCCGGATGGAAATTATGGACATCCGGCGGAGTAGCGGGTATCATACGACATGCTTTTACCACATCAGAAAAAATACCCGCACTCCGGCCAGGATCGCAAGTCTCAGGCAGTCATACTGGCTGAAATGGCGGTTGCCGGAAATCCCAATGCTTTTGATCAGCTTGTTGATCTTTATTATAATACGATTTTTAAAATGGTCTATTACCGCATCCGGTCAGGCATGGATGCGGAAGATGTTACACAGGACATATTTATACAGGTTTTCAATAAAATTAAGACCTTAAAAGACTTTTCTTTATTTAACAGCTGGCTTTTTTCAATAGCTGTTAACAAGGTGAGGGATTTTAAGCGAAAAAAACGGTTTACATCTTTATTCGGAGTGCTCTCCGATAAAAACACGGAAAGTGAACAGGAAAATGAGCATGAAACCAGCGCTGAATCCGGGCCACTTGAAAGCGTAATCCGGCAAAACTTCTGGAAACAGTTTGAAACTATTCTAAACAGGCTGTCATATCTTGAAAAAGAAGTGTTTTTATTGAGATTTCTTGATCAGCTTGGGATAAAGGAAATATCAATGGCCCTTAAAAAAAATGAAAGTACAGTCAAGACTCATCTTTACAGGGCGCTAAAAAAAATTAAAGATGACAGTTCTGTTAAAGAGCTTTTAAAGGAGAGTATGCCGTGAATAAAAACAATGGCTCTCATCTCAATGAAGAACAGATATATAAAGCAATCATTGACGAATCGCAGCTTTTGCCTTCGGAAAATGAGCATTTATCTGATTGTTCAGAGTGCCGGACTGCATTGGAGAGCTTTGAAAAGGATTTGAAATTACTCGGACAAACTGCTGAACGTTTTGTTCCTCTCCCAAAAAAACGCATGGTTTTGTATGGAAAAACCGGTAAAAATTTTCTTTTCGGCTGGCGGCCCTTTTTTGCCGCAGCAATTGTGATTCTTTTTTTTGTTATTACAATGCATTCCGACTCAATGAAGCTTTTATTTTATAAAACAGATATCACGAATTCGGAGCTTTATTCTGAAGATATATTAATGACCGAAGTAAACAATCTCGTTGAAAACTCACTCCCTGCAAAATATCTTTTTATTTCGGACGAAGACAATACGGATTACGATGAGGATTTTATCGATTTTGTTGTTCCTTCGGTTGGTGATGAAGTTGTGTCAAGCACAGAAAAGGGAGGATACGTATCATGCTGAAAAGAAAAATATTCCCGGTAATATTGATTGTTCTTGCAGCGTTAACCGCCAATGCCATGGGAGGAGAAAGGCCTAAGGGAAATTGGTGGCGTGACCCTGAAATATCAAAACAGCTGAATCTGTCTGAAAACGAGAGACAAAGGCTTGATGGGCTTTTTGTTGAAAGCGGGCGCAGAATGATTGAATTAAAGAGCATTGTTGAAAAAGAGCGTTTTGAGTTAAGCGCTCTTTTGGAAAACAAAAGTTCAGATGACGGTGCCATTAAAGGACAATTCAAGAAGCTCGAAAATGCCAGGTCGGCGCTTTCAAATGAAAGACTTCAATTTTTGATTCAGACAAGAGCTATTTTAGGCATCGAGCGCTTTAAGGAACTTAGAGTTTATTTCGAAAGCTTACCGAGGGAGGGACGCAGAAATAAATCTTTCCCCTGATACCCATTCATCCTCAAATAAATCCCTTGCATTTATTGACATTTATTACTCACAGGCTTATTATACCCCTCTATAAAAAGATAAACCCGGTATCTATCAAAGGGTTTATCATTTTCCTATTAAAGTGAGACCTTTGAAGAACATCCAAATTTGCTCAAGTTCAAGGAAGGCGATAATTAAGACTTATGTTCATGGTTTATAGTTACTGGTTCCTGGTTAAAAGAAACAACCAGAAACTACAAACCAGAGACCAGAAACCAAGTCTTTAAATAAATCGGGCAAAGGGGGGTGTTATGCAAAGGCCTCAAGGCAGGATTAACATCATAGATATAATCAATAAAGTCAAAGAGATGCAAAGGTTCTCCGACTTGAAGCGGAAAAAGGGAAGGTCTATCGCATTTGTTCCCACAATGGGTTTTCTGCATGAAGGACACCTTTCTCTCATGAAAAAAGGCCGGGAAATAGCTGATATTGTAGTTGCAAGCATATTTGTCAATCCTGCCCAGTTTGGTCCAAATGAAGATCTTGCTTCATATCCAAGAAATATTGAAGGGGATTTGAAACAGTTAAAAAAGGAAGTGGTCGATATTGTCTTTCTTCCAAACGAAAAAGAGATATATCCCTACGGGTTTCAAACCTATGTGGAACTAATAAATCTCCCGAACCATCTTTGCGGCCTGTCAAGGCCTGTTTTTTTCAGGGGTATAACTTCCGTTGTTTCAAAGCTCTTTAATATTGTAAAGCCCCATTATGCTGTTTTCGGAAATAAAGATTATCAGCAGCTCCTTGTTATCAAACAGATGGTTAAGGATCTGAACTTCGACATCGAAATAGTCGGAGTCCCTATTGTAAGAGAAAAAGACGGCCTTGCAATGAGTTCACGGAACAGCTATCTCAATCCTGAGCAAAGAATTCATGCATTATCTTTATACAGGTCTTTAACAAGAGCCGGTGAAATTCTTCAAACCGGAGAAAAGATTTCATCAAAGATAATTGATGAAGCAACAGCCATAATAAAATCATATCCTGATACGGAAATAGATTACATAAAAATCTGTGATCCGGAAACCCTTTGTGATATGGAAATAATTGACAGGCCGGCCCTTATGGCTCTTGCCGTCAAGATTGGAAAAACAAGACTTATTGACAATATAATATTGAACACTTAGCGGCCGCAGGGCATTTAAGGAGCGCTTCTGAAAATACCGGCCGCTATTAAGAAAAGGAGACGATTGATGAGCGATGAACAATTCTTTTTTACATCTGAATCAGTAACCGAGGGACATCCTGATAAGGTAGCGGACTGCATATCCGATTCCATACTCGATGCAATAATGGCACAGGATAAAAACTGCAGGGTCGCATGTGAAACACTCGTTACAACCGGCCTTGCATTTATCGCCGGAGAAATAACAACAGAGTGCTATGTCGACATGCCCCAGATTGCCCGGGATACCATACGTGAAATCGGATACTCTTCTTCCCAGATGGGGTTTGACTGGAAAACCTGCTCGGTTATAACAAGCATTGACCATCAGTCGCCGGATATTGCCCAGGGCGTAAATACAGGCCAGGGGCTATTCCTGGAACAGGGTGCAGGCGACCAGGGGCTTATGTTCGGCTATGCCTCTGATGAGACCCCGGAATTGATGCCCATGCCCATCATGTATGCCCACAAGCTTTGCCAGCGTCTTGCATATGTAAGAAAGCACGGAGCCCTTGATTTTTTGAGGCCGGACGGAAAAACTCAGGTAACAATCGAATATGTAAACGGCACTCCCAAACGAGTTGATGCAATAGTGGTTGCAGCCCAGCATAAACCTGACATCAGTCACGATGAACTCAGGGATGCCATAATCGAGGAGGTAATAAAAAAAGTCATTCCAAAGGATATGATCGACGGGGATACAAGATATTACATTAATGCGACCGGAAGGTTCGTCATAGGCGGTCCGATGGCCGATTGCGGACTCACAGGCCGGAAAATCATAGTAGATACCTATGGCGGTCAGGGAAGCCATGGCGGCGGGTGCTTTTCCGGAAAAGATCCATCCAAGGTAGACAGGAGCGCTTCTTACATGGGGCGGCATATCGCAAAAAACATCGTTGCATCTGGTATTGCAAAACGATGTGAAATACAGGTTGCTTACGTTATCGGTGTCGCAAAACCCGTATCAATAATGATTGATATGAAAGGAACGGGGGTAATTCCGAAGCAGCGGGTAAAGGAAATAATCAACGAGGTTTTTGATCTGAGGCCTGCTGCAATTATTGAATATCTTGACCTGCTGAGGCCGATATACAAGAAAACGGCAGCGTATGGCCATTTTGGACGAAATGAACCCGAATTTACCTGGGAAAAAACCAACATGGTTGATATTTTAAGAGAGAAGGCAGGATTATAAAACAGGAGTACAACATGCTTGTTCCGTTTAAAAAGAAAAAATCAAAGGATTTTCTGGAGCTTGATCTTTCGCTTCCTTATAAAGTAGCCGATATTTCACTTGCCGGTTTTGGCATCAAGGAGATGGAATTGTCCGAAAAGGAAATGCCCGGGCTCATGGCAATCCGTGAAAAATACGGCCGTAAAAAGCCTCTTAAAGGGATGAAAGTCATGGGAAGTCTTCACATGACCATCCAGACTGCCATGCTTATTGATACGTTAAAAGTTCTTGGAGCAGACATCCGGTGGGCGACATGCAACATTTTTTCAACGCAGGACCATGCTGCTGCTGCAATTGCACAGAAAGGTTCTGCTGCGGTTTTTGCATGGAAAGGGGAATCTCTTGAAGAATTCTGGTGGTGCACTGAACAGGCGCTTCTCTGGCCGGACAGGACAGGGCCTGACCTTATTGTTGATGACGGCGGAGATGCAACCCTTTACGTTCACCAGGGAGTTATGGTTGAAAAAGACCCCTCATTACTTGACAGGGGATACTCCGGCCCGGACATGAAGTGCCTTATCGCGCGCCTGAAAGACAGCCATGAAAGAGATCCCGGATTCTGGACGAAAATAGCATCCGGAATACGGGGTGTTTCAGAGGAAACCACTACGGGTGTTCACAGGCTGTATCATCTTGCAAAAACCGGCGATCTTCTCTTTCCTGCATTCAATGTGAATGATTCGGTTACCAAATCCAAATTCGACAATCTTTACGGATGCAGGGAATCTCTTGCTGACGGTCTTAAACGCGCAACGGATGTCATGATTGCCGGCAAAATGGTAGTAATTTGCGGGTATGGCGATGTCGGAAAAGGCTGCGCACAGTCAATGCGCGGCTTTGGCGCCCGGGTCGCGATTACGGAAATTGATCCGATATGCGCTCTTCAGGCTGCCATGGAAGGGTATGAAGTTATGACCATGGAAGACGCGGCGCCTGCCGGTGATATCTTTGTCACCGCAACTGGCTGCTGCGATGTCATAACAGGCGGCCATATGGAAATGATGAAAGATGAAGCCATTATCTGTAACATAGGCCACTTTGACAGTGAAATTCAGACCGGCTACCTCATTAACAGTCCGAAATGCAAAAAAATACCCATAAAACCTCAGGTTGACAAATGGATATTGAAATCAGGACGTTCGATAATTCTGCTTGCTGAAGGAAGGCTCGTTAACTTAGGGTGTGCCACGGGACATCCGAGTTTCGTCATGAGCAGCAGCTTCACAAACCAGTGCCTTGCCCAGATCGAACTTGCAACAAAGAAATTTGAAAAGAAAGTTTATACTCTCCCAAAAGCTCTTGATGAAGAAGTCGCCCGCCTCCACCTTCCGAGGCTTAACGCCAGGCTGACAAAGCTCACAAAAGATCAGGCCGATTATCTAGGGCTTTCGGTTAAAGGGCCCTTTAAACCTGAATACTACCGTTACTGAAGCCGCCTTTAATTTTCAGGATTATCTCCGAATTAATTGGTGATCCCTTGAGGATTCAAGGGGTCAAGGGTTCAGGGATTCCAGTGAAAGGAAAGCCTGTCAGAAATTCAAAAGAGATTAGCCCAAAATCCATTTCCTTTAACAATCTAAAAAGGAAAAATAAAATGCCCGACGCCGACGAAATGAAAGAGGCAAAACAGTATTACACGGATATACCTCAAAAAACAGAGGGGTTTTTTCTGAAGGGATCAAACTCGCTGGATTGGGGGATGAAAAACAGACTGGCCAGAATCTTTAACCCGGAATCCGGCCGCACGGTTATGCTGGCCATCGATCACGGATATTTTCAAGGCCCCACAACCGGACTTGAGCGGATTGACGTCAATATTCTTCCTATCGTGCCTTACGCAGATACGTTAATGCTCACCCGGGGTATCCTCAGAAGCATTGTCCCGCCTTCTACCCAAAAACCGATCGTTCTGCGCGTGTCAGGAGGTACCAGCATACTTAAGGAACTCTCAAACGAAGAGATTGCTGTGGACATCGAAGATTCGATCCGTCTGAATGTCTGTGCCATGGCCGTTCAGGTGTTCATCGGCGGTGAGTATGAAAGACAATCGATTATCAACATGACAAAAATGGTGGATATCGGCACCCGCTATGGAATTCCGACCCTTGCCGTCACAGCGGTAGGCAAAGAGATGGCCCGCGATGCCCGTTACTTCAGGCTGGCCACCCGTATTTGTTCAGAACTGGGCGCCCATTACATCAAAACTTACTATGTGGAAAAAGACTTTGAAACCGTCTGTGCCTCCTGCCCGGTGCCGATTGTTATGGCCGGTGGCAAGAAAATACCGGAACTGGATGCGCTGACAATGGCCCACAATGCCGTCCGGCAGGGCGCAAGCGGTGTTGACATGGGGCGTAACATTTTCCAAGCCGAGTCACCAATTGCCATGATTCAGGCGGTTAAGGCGGTGGTCCATGACAACGAAACCCCAAAAAAAGCTTTTGATCTTTACAATACGCTTAGAAATCAACAATAATGTATGGGCGCTCTGCTAATGAAAGTCGCCAAGTGGTATAATAATCGGGATATTCGAATAGAGGAAGTGCCGACACCCAGTCCCGGCCCCAAAGAGATGCTGGTCAAAGTGATGTCCTGCGGCATCTGCGGGAGTGATGTTGTAGAATGGTATCGACTTCCCAGAGCCCCGCTGGTGCAAGGACATGAAATCGGCGCGCAGGTGGCGGAAGTCGGAGAATCAGTAACGAAATTTAAGCCAAGTGACAGGGTATTTATTACACCCAAAGTGCCTTGCATGAAATGCCGTTATTGTGTAAATGAGCACTATCCACAATGCTCTGAGGTCAAAGAAAGACTACCCGGCGGATTTGCCGAATATATCCTGGTACCTGAGATTCTGATAGAAAACGGTTCATGGCTGTTACCTGAAAACGTGACATATGATCAGAGCACATTTATAGAGCCGCTTGCCTGTGTTATCAGAGCTCAGAGACTGGCCGGTTTGAAAACAGGCCAGACAATCATGGTGCTCGGATGCGGTATGTCCGGTTTACTTCATATAAAACTTGCAAAATTTAATGATGCCGGAGTCATTGCAACGGATATAAATTCAAAGCGATTGAAATTTGCCCGGAAGGTCGGTGCAGATACTACCATCATTGTTACTCATAACGTTCCTGAACGACCGGGTTCCGAAATCGGCCAATTAGTCGATGTCGTGATGTTATGTACTTCTGCCATATCGGCGGTTGAGCAAGCATGGAAATGCGTGGATAAGGGGGGCGCAATTGTTTTTTTCGCGGTACCCGGTCCCACCCAACCGGTAACAGTTCCGATCAATGATTTCTGGACTAAAGAAATTCGAATTCTTACCTCCTACTATTGCGGACCACCTGATATAAAGGAGGCGATTCATCTGATAACAACAGGCGCCATCAGGACCGACGATTTGATTACCCACAATCTCCTGCTATCGGAAATCGAAAAGGGTTTTCAGTTGGTGGCGGATGGTAAAGAATCACTAAAAGTCATTATCAATCCGAATGAGTGAGTCGGTGGCCCTCAAACCCTTCCGCCGCTCCATCTTAACTTTGTTTTCAGCACATCATAATAATCCTGATCCGGAATAATTATCATGTTGATCGGCTTAAGTGCTTTTTGAACAACGATGGTATCCTTGTTGCTGATTTCAATGCCCTGTTGTCCGTCAAATGTCAGCATGATATGAGATGATCGTTTTTCCAGCCTGATTTTGATAACGGATGTATCCGGAATTATCAGCGGCCGGTTAGTCAATGTGAAAGGACATATCGGTGTCATTATAATAGCCGGAACAGACGGATGAATAACCGGTCCGCCGGCAGCAAGCGAATAGGCCGTTGAACCGGTGGGAGTTGAAACAATAAGTCCGTCAGCCCTGTATGTCGTGAGATAGTGGTCGTTTATATATGTTTCTATGTGTGCCAGCCTTGCAAGGGCTCCTTTGTTAATAACAACATCATTTAAAACCGTTTCATTAATGATCTCTTTTCCGTTTCTTGAAACTTTCACAAGGAGGCGCATTCTGGGGCTTGTTAAAAAAGATTTGCTTAATACAGCTTCTGCTGCAGAAAAAAGACTATCTTCAGATGTCTCGGCAAGGAATCCGACCTCTCCGAATTTTACGCCAAGAACCGGAATATCCTGATCCCCTATCCAGCGGACCGCGCTGAGAAAAGTGCCGTCACCTCCCAGCACAAAAATACAAAAAAGGTCCGACGGAGCTTTTGTTTTCTTCCTGCCGGAAAGCAACCGTTCTGGAGGCAGATATTCTTTTCTTACAACCTCAACACTTTTATTTCGCAGCCATTTTTCAAGTTCATCAGCTTTGTTTTTAGCTTTGGAATCTTCTTTAACAACAAGGCCGGCTCTTATTCTGTTTTTTTTCAAAATATACATCTCCTTTCAACCCCCCCCCGATGTCTCTCAAAAGTGTCGAGCCATAGGCATTAAATAGTCCGGGATCGTTTTCACTCGAACCCTCGAATCCTTGAACCCTTATAGAATCACCAAATAATTTGGGGATGCTCCTAAAATATTAATAGGCGAGCATCCGGGCAACCGTCATCTTTATCCTTTCTGAAATACCGAAAGCCGCTTTTAATTCTTTTTCAAGACCGGCCATCTCAGCATAAAAAGGCGTCCGGTCAAAATTTAAATACTCTTTTTCTCCGCAACGGGACATGAATTCCCCGCACCCCGGACTTAATACCTTCTCCCTTCCCGGTATAATTAATTCATGAGGTATTCCATGCAGCCGGCAAATCATAGGCCGGTATGAATATAAGGCGCAAAGTCCTTCATAGTTAAGAGGACACGGCAGGCGGACAGGCAACCCGGATTTTTCCAGCTCAGCAATTTGCCTGCAAACCAGAAGAGCTTTTTCTCTGATTTCGGCCTGGGTTCCATGTCCGAGAGTTTCAAAACCTTCGAGTATATAAAGATATTCTACAAAAGTGTGGTGATAAAATCTGGTAAAACAGCAGTTCTCTTCGCATCCACCGCAGCAAAACCCGTAATAATTTGCTGCTTCATTGTATCGGGCATCCATTTTTATAAAGATACCGCCAAGACGCTCCAAAAAAGGAATGTATCTTTCTTTCTGAGTTCTTATTCTTTCTATTGCCATCTCAGCACATTAAAAAATCGGGGAAGGAAAAAAGATTTTTGAATATAAATCAAGGGCATACCGGTCTGTGATGCTTGCAATAAAATCGCAGACAATCCTCTTATAAGCCTCTTCGCCATGATGTATTTCCCTGTAGCAGGAAGCCATCTCCATGTTTGACAGCTCCCTGTTAAACATCTGATCATCTGTTAATAAATACGTATACAGTTCTGAAAGTATCTTCTTTGCCTTCACAAATTCATTATGCACCTTGGGGGACCGATAAACATTATCATAAAGAAACTCCCTGAGCTTTGTCATTGCGCTATATATGTTATCACTCATTTGAAGGCAAAGTTTCCCGTCAGATACCTTGCTTGAAAATACAAGATCCCTGATCATTGTTGTTGCACGCTCAGAATGTGTAAGCCCGAGAGTCTCCGAGCAGGATTCGGGAATCTTGGTTGCGCTGACCACTCCGCTTCGGATTGCATCGTCAAGGTCATGGTTCAGGTATGCCATTATGTCCGCAATCCTGACAACCTGTCCTTCAACAGTGCAGGCCATCTCTTCAGGATTATCGGGTATGATTTTCCCATAACCCTTTGAATGTTTTAAAATTCCATCTCTGACTTCATAAGTCAGATTGAGTCCCTTTCCCTTGTTTTCAAGAAGATCGACAACCCGAAGGCTTTGCTCATTGTGAGAAAAATCGGGAGAATATATCTCTTTTAAAGCCGTCTCTCCGCCGTGCCCGAAAGGTGTATGCCCAAGATCATGCCCGAGGGCTATTGCTTCCGTAAGGTCTTCATTAAGCCGCATGGCTCTGGCTATAGTCCTTGCTATTTCTGCCACCTCAAGGGTGTGCGATAGACGAGTCCGGTAGTGATCCCCAAGAGGAGATAAAAACACCTGTGTCTTGTGCTTTAACCTCCTGAAAGCGTTGCAATACACGATCCTGTCCCTGTCCCGCTGAAACGCGGTTCGTATCGGACAAGGCTCTTCCTTTCTCACGCGCCCTTTCGATCTTGAGCTGAGACATCCGAAAGGCGACATGAAACCTTCTTCACGCTTTTCAAAATCTTCACGAATTGACATAACCTCATATCCTGTATTAATGATATATAAAAAACCATTTGCCGTGCATATGGATTATCCACATGAACCTCTGATTGTAAAGAACTATTTGATATAAACTGATTGAGAGATAATGGACGGGCATCATTTAATCCTCGGGAAAACAACCGATTACATTACGGGTGAGATAATTGAAGATACCCATGACGAGCGGTACAGGCAAAATATCGCCCGGCTTCTCGTGACACATGGTTTATACGATAAAAAGGATGTTATACCCCGTCATGAACTCCTGGTTAAGGCGGGAAATAGCAGAGCGATATTAAAAATTGATTTCCTTATTTCTTCCGGAAACCGTATCTGTATGATAATAAAATATGGACCAGGATCTATAACCACGAGACACCGCCCGGCTTTGGCAGCTTCAAGACTTGTGGCATCTTACCAGGTCCCTGTGGTGGTTGTAACTAACGGTGTGGATGCCGATATTCTGGACGGACCAACCGGCAGAATTGTTTCACGCGGGCTTGGTTCTATCCCTGATAAAGTTTCACTTATAAATCTTTCAGATAATTACTCTTTTTCAGAAATAAAGCCGGACCGGGCCGAAATTGAATCACGAATACTATATGCTTACGAGGTTGACGGAAGCTGTCCATGTGATGAAACAATATGCAGAATAGATCCGTAGCGAGGAATCTGAAATGAATCACGAAGATTTTATGAGAGAAGCGCTTGGGCTGGCAGGAATTGCCCTTAAGGAAGGTGAATTTCCGGTCGGCTGTGTGCTTGTCTTTAAAAACAAAATCCTTGCAACCGGATCAAGGAAGGGTACTCTTGCAGGAACTGCAAATGAAGTAGACCATGCCGAGTTCATTGCCTTAAGAAATCTTTCGGATATAGACAGTAATAAGGATATCGATCGGAATGAGATCACTCTTTACAGCACCATGGAACCTTGCCTCATGTGTTTTGGGGCCATACTTCTATCCGGCATCGGGAGAATAGTATATGCATTTGAGGATGTAATGGGAGGAGGAACAAAAATTGATCTGAAAAGCCTATCACCATTATACAGAGAAAGAAAAATATTTGTCATTTCAGGCATATTGAGAAACAAAAGTCTTGAGATTTTCAAGGCCTATTTTTCCAACCCTTCGAATTCCTACTGGAAAGGAAGCCTTCTCGCAGATTACACTCTCGCGCAGAAATATTCATAGAATTAAATCTTCTGGGGTCGGGCCAAGCTAACTATTTGATATTTAAATTTTATGTTCCAAAAGAAGGTGTTTTCTTGCCCTATATCACGCTTTTTGACCCCAAAATGGGCCTTATAAGAAATGTTCCGCACCGTCAATTAATTGAATATTGCTCTTTTTACCCTTAAAAAGGTAGTTATCGCCCCAAAATAAGGGGGTATTTATAGCATATTTTTATTATATCAATAAGTTGTATTGGTCCTACCCCATCTCAATACCAAGTCAGGTGGTTGGCTGAACCTGGATATTCTCATCTTTAAATCCGAAGATTGCACTTTGAATGATTCTGGTTACCTTGATCATTTGTTCAGCTTTCATATATGCACCACGAATTCTATGTGATTTTTTCCGATATTCTCTTGCATGTTCTTCTGACCAGAAGAAAACACACTCTGTTCAGAATGAATCAATAATACTGTCATCTTTGATATTGAATAAATTTATATCCGGCACAAAGATTACCGGTTCGCATCTTTCGTCATTAGCTTTATAGTGAAGATTGCTGTCAATCTCAATTTCCATCGGACAAGAGCAGTGGGCACATTCGGTTTCAATTTTCACATTCAGGTATTCGTTTCGTAATTTCCCTTGCACGAAGGGCGTCGCAAATGCGTCTGCCGCTCATGCAGCATACAATTTTTCACCTGTATTGAAAGTAATTTTGTGCGGCGTTTTATCAACAGTGACAGGATACGCCCACACAACTTCTCCCTTTCTGTTTCTGTACAGGAATGTCAAGCGCTTTTCCAGATAATCCAGAGCGGTTTTTACACGATCAGCAGAAAAACCAACCTCGCCTGAAATAAATTCCGCCGATAAAGGCATGCCGTTACGCGGGAGTTCTCTTACCACAAAATGATGTATCA
>JAGVOC010000431.1 GCA_020052975.1 Desulfobacterales bacterium
GAAAGGCGTATTAGGCCAGGATATTCATCTTTCATTCAGATATGTCCTGGATGAGAGGAAATTTGAATCGCTGAAAATTTCTGCTTCTCAAGATCTGTCCGCTTATCTGGAAGTAACTTTATAAGGAGCAGGTGCATACCCTTGCTCTGAAAGCGGTGGAAGGAAAGCAGAATTTTTCTACTGCCCCAGCGGAAAAAGGCGGGGGAGAATGATCTGGCCTGACAATATCGGGCTTATGTGCGAGATATTGTTTCGTCTATGCCTCACTCATAGTAGCTTTGTTTGGTTTAAATTTATTTGGATATTTGATGGGAAATTTCCAGTTGATCAAGCGAAATTACAAATATATTCAATTGCTTATTTCGGTTGCTTAGATAGTCGGCCATGAAAAACCCATATTTCAAGACAAACTCACAGATAGACGGGCGGATCTTTGATAAAAATTCGTCTGAACAACTGATTTCAGCCACACAAAAATCGGGCGCAAGAAAGCCCACCAGCGACTTAAGGATGAAGGATCGCAAGGTATTTCATGCTCGAAATATTCCCCTCCGCAAAAATATTGCCAGTAAGGATTTTCAACCCACCTTGCCACCACTTCCTCGTCGCTCAGATTTTCCATGTATTTCAAATAATTGAGCCCTACCATCATCCGCGTCTGTATAGCATGCCTTCCGTTGTCAGGGCAATACATCGACTCAAATCTTTCGTCAAATGAGGCCCACTCTATACTTTCGCCTAACCGGCATAACGGATGCCCTAAATTACATCCTGTCGACTGGCGCGCGAAAGCGCGCGTTGCTTCCGCCGGCTTTTTCTTCCCGCCCTGCGCTTTTTTCTCAGTAAGCCTGGTAAAAGAAAAGGGGAACGGGGGCTTTCCCTCCTCCGCGCGCTCTGTGCCTCTGTGTGAAAATTTGCTGAGCCGATACACTTACCTTTGTCCTATTTCCCCTCTCTTTCCGCAGAAAGAGAGGGGTGGCCGACAGGCCGGGGTGAGTTCCCAATCCCCGCACTGGCTGAGTAGGTCGAATGCCAATGAGCCCATATCGAAGCTAAGCACTCGTCCCCACCCTTACTGGCCGACTGTTGGGGGATATTATCATTTGTTCTTTAATTTCCCCATAATCTTTTTCGCTTGATTTATTAAATTTGTATTTTCCTTCTCATAAATCAAGAAATTGGAAAGGCTCTCTATTGCTTCTTTTTTCATATTCTTTTTTGCGTAAATAGCGCCTAAATTATAAAGAGCCTTTGTCTTAATTGGGTTATACTTTAATGTTGTTTTTAATTCCTCTAAAGCGTTATCAAAATCATTCAACTCTATATAAACCAAACTTATGTTGTAATGAAGATCGGAGGGGCTGTTTGAATATTTTTCGGCTCTCTTATAACAATCCAAAGCCTTTGAATAGTTCTTTTGCGCATAATATATATTACCAAGATTATTATAAGCGTCTTCGTGTGTCGGATCAAATCTTAGAGTCTGATTGAAATATTTAATTGCCTCTTCATATTCTTCTAACTCATAATTGATTACCCCTAAAAAGAAATTGCCCTGGACAGAATTAGTTTCAAATTGTAAATACTTGATTAAATAGTTTGTAGAATTATTAATATCCCCTGCTTTCTTATAAGCAAATCCTAAACTAAAATATGCTTTCGCATAATCCGGCTTTAAATTAACAGCTCTTTCCCAACTTTTGATAGCATTATCAAATTGAGTTAGATCATAATAAACAAGACCTAAGTAATAATAAGCTCGAAAATTATTGGAATTAAAATAGATAGCCTTATTAAAATTTCCTATGGACTTTTTATACATCTCTTTAAATCTATAAGCACCTCCCAAATTATAATAAATTTCGCTAAATTTTGGGCTATATTTTAAGGCCATATTCCATTGTTCGATTGCTTCATCTGTTCTATGTTCTTCAAAATAAACGCTTCCTAAGTTTAAATAAGCCTCAAAATTTGTCGGGTTTTCTTTAATCTCTTTCTGGTACTTAAGAATTTCATTTGTATATTCACCATTAACATTTTTACTAGCCGGTATACTAAAATCCCAATATTTACTAAGTTCGTTGTTTGCCAACAGAAATGATTTGCCCAGTAAAGGAGACATCAGTATAATAAGTATAATAATAGTTGCTCCTTTAAAAATTTTAAAAATTTTTTTCCCGAATTCCATAAACAACCTCTTTTTACAAAAACTACTGCCTTATAGGGGTACCAGCGGAAATTTTTTCCAGGTCATCCGAGCCAGTATATTTTGAATCCCAATAATTGTTTGGCACTATATAAAAGCCATTTGTGGGGTTCAACGCTTGATTTGTATAAAAAGGCTGGGATTTCCCTAACTCATAATCTCTAAATGACATAGGTTGAATTGCATTTTGATTAAAAGTATCTCCGATGTTCCCTACACTCATGTCTAAGACATTAGAATAAACAGAAAACCTTCCATCAGCACTTCGCCCTGTTTTATAAACTTCAAAGCTATAATGATTTCCTGATTCACCTGAAACTTGAATTCTGAACTTAGATTCAGAAGTTTTATCGAGGATTATGTCATCTTGAGAAGTGTTCTGTTCGCCAGTGCTCTTACCATTGTTTGCAACTTTTGTCTTCCCATCTGGTTTCTCTGCCTTAGTTTGATTATTGACGTTATCATTTAACTTGGCTATTGCATTTGCTTTATCTATATCAGAATCATCCGTATCACCACTATCCGATAACCCAGTATCAGTCTTATATAACGTACCATCTTTAAGTTCAAAGACTTGGCCAGGCGTGGATGGTTGTGTAGGTTCAGTTTTCGGAGGTTCAGTCGTTTTCTTATCTTCACCCTTAGAAGATGGCGCATCAAACTTAAAAACGATTTGTCCATTGATAGAAAATTGCCCGGTCTTGAAGTCAACAAAACCATTTAAAGAAGCGGTTCCGTCACTTCCAAAAAATGTCCCTCCTATCTGTATATAATCATCCTGCCACCAGATATAGGCTACCCAACCTTTATTGTTTGCTTTATCATTCAC
>JAGVOC010000262.1 GCA_020052975.1 Desulfobacterales bacterium
GCGATGATCGAGTCTCTCGCAATTTACGCACTCGTCGTCGTCCTGATCCTCATCTTCGTGAACCCGTTCGGAAAACTCCTTCAGTAAGAGATACAGAAAACAAAAAGGGCAGGCTTCCAGCCTGCCCTTTTTTATTGCCTGCATGAAAATACTTCCTCCGGTAGCTACCGTCGGTCCCGTGCTCTCGCGGGTTCAAGTTTTCAACTTGAACCCCTTATAAGGGTTGGGCGGCTTTCATGATGCTTGATTTCTAAAGCCCGCTATTGCCCAAAAGAACGCTGCTCCGATCAGTAGCACGGCTATCGGAATGCCCAAGGCAATGCAAACGGCTTGAGCTAGCTTTGACCAAGGCCGGGCTGCTTCACCAGAAAGGCCCGCAACACGGTTCATTTTCTCCGCGAGGTCTGAATCACTGAGGTCGTCGTATTCGGGGTAGAGCTTCCTGAACTTGGACGGTTCATACCAGCAAATTTCGGGTTGGCTTTCCAACACGGAATAGTCTTTGCCAGCCACACCACGAGCTTTTGAACAATCAGCTGGCAGATCCCAAACCACAGATGCTAGCTGAAACTCCTTCTCTAACCCCGGCTTTAGGATAAGTGAGGCGACGATCACAAAGAGAACGGCCAATACAAGCCAAAGCCGAAAAAGCCCCCGCTTAACGTTCATTCAAGCCCACCCCTTTCATGACGCCCAACGATAAAGCTCAGGGGCGCGGGACACTAAGGCAAAAACTGAAAAAGAAAAACGGTTAATCCCGCGTCGCATGGAGCAACGTGTTATGGCCTCTTTAGTCATCAGTTGCAGACCAGTATTTTTCGATTTGCCAAAAAGGCTCATCGGCAAGAAGGCCGCGAAAATCATGTATAAGGTTTTTGTAGGCTGATTCATTCATCTCAGTCCAATTTATTTCCTTCCAGATATGCTTGTTTTGATGAATAATCCTGGTGTCTTTAGATATGTTTTTGAGAATTCTTCTGTCTATCGGAGGGTGCGCGACCACAGCAAGCCTGCAAAAATTATTGCGGACAACGATCATTGCTTTTATATAAACCGCCAATAACTTCGCCGCGCGCCCGTAGGAAGCACCCTTAATATTTTTCCTCTGCCAGGTTTGCATAATTGAATGACACCAAGTCTCGTGGTGCTTATCGTAGTCATTTTGACTTATGTCTCTTTCTTCATTTTCCTTTATAAATTCCACGACGCCGGAACTCTCCAGTGCCTCTTTTAGAATTGGGCTTTTTGTAAAATTCCTTTGGACAGCCCGGGCGGCACACCATACAGCAAACTTGTGACGATGTTCATAGTATGAATATGTCATTTATTTATTGTAGCCATAACGCCCAAGCTCACTGGGAGGCGCGGGCAGTTTCACGCCGATCCAGTGAAGCGCTTCGTTATACGCTTTCATTTATCGGGAAATGAGTTTTCATGAAGTTCTTGAAGAAAGTCCTCTACCCAAGTGATGGTATCTTCCAAAAACTTCTTTTCAATAAGCAAATACTGGTCACGTTCCAAGGCGAGGCCCTTTGTATTCTTTACTATATTTTTTAGTTTTGATGGACTGTTTGTACGCCATATGTCACCTTCGGCGTGAACAATACAGTTACGTATCTTATTCAGTTTTTGAACCTCAGCCTAGGCATGTCTACGCTCCGGAAACTTAATTTCACAAACCTTCATAAGATACACTTTAGCTCGTTCTATTCCATCACCCCGTATTTCCTCAAGCTCAATATTTATAGCCTTCATCTGCTTTAAAATGGAGCAAAGAGAGTTCATGGATGTTTCGAGTAGAGAATAAATGGTCACAACAGCGGAATAACGAAATGTTCGTAAAAATATTCTGTCGATTCTGTGAAATTCGTCAGCATAAAAATCAGATAGGTAATCTTCAAACTCGGCATCTGCGCCTTTCTGTCTTATTTCCTTTTCATATCTTTTTTCTAATGATTTCAAGTCATGGCTGAATTTGCTTTCAAGCTCAAGAACATAATCGCGGTACTGTGACGTGCGCCCCTTAATGAACCCAAAATATCCTTTATAAAACCATGTTTTCTTTTTTTTGGCTGTCATCTTTAGTCCTTATTTTCGCATAACGCTTGCCATGAGCCGACCGGGGCAACCAACCATTGCAAAAAACCGCCGCGGCTATTCCCGGTCGGCTCGATGGCGTTAGATTATTATTTATCTTTAAATCCCCAGCTTAACCATGATATATATTGATCACGAAGCACTTCAGCAATATCAAATATTTCTTCAGCTTGTGAAGTTGTTACTTTAAGGCCATGAACTGCAGCGTTACACAATTTTATTATATGATTGAGAAGCTCTGCTTGTCGGGAAGTAATAGCTGATCGTTCTTTCAATTTGCGTACAATAATACCTGCCCCATCATGTCCATTTATTGCGACATTAAAACCTTTGGCGAGATTTTTTAACATTGTTTCAAATTCAATACGTAACCCAGCTAAAGCTATCGTAGGGTCTTGCTCAATAAGATTTCGATAATATGAAAGTTCAAGGCCTGAAGGAGATGGTGATAGACCTAAATTGAGCATACGGGTGTTTGATTCTGTTAGAGGAATGGTTGGTGTTCTTTTTTGTTTTTCTTTTCTCTTTTCTTCTTCTTTGATTTCTTTTGACAGATTTCTTGCCTCTTTAATTTCTTCGGGAAATGTTTCAATGGATATCCCGCCAGGTAAATCAGCCTTTTTTACCTTCCGGAGCAAACAAATAATTTCATTTTTGAAAAGCAATGTTATAAAAATAATCGTTATTGGCCAAATAAATACTTTTATATATTCGAGAATCAATTTAGAAATTTCCATAAATTTTTAAATCTAACGACTGAAATAACCCGCCGGGGCAACCACCTTTGAAAAAAACCACGGAGGCTATTCCCGGTCTGGTTGAAGGCGGTGTTATACGTGACTTTCCTATTACATTTTCAACTGTTTAATTACACTATTAACAACTTCATCCTTGTGAGGATAAGCAGATATCTCAAATAAAGGCTTACGCCCATTATGATACATTTGCCACACCTGTTCATATACGTGCCATAATGCATTGAGCGCTACTTCCATTTCGTCGAATCTTATTTTGGATAGCATATTTTGAATAACTGTCGTGTCAGTATGAACGGCGTGAGCGAATATCGTGCTTGCGGCATCAGAATACACGCCTTTCATTTTCTTGCTGCAATTTCTGACTAGCTTGGACAATTCATTGAAATCTTCTTTTGTAGGAGTATATACAGTCTTTAGATAATCATCTAGCCATTCAGGTCTTGCCGCACCAGCTTCTTCGATCCTTCGCTTTTCAAATGACGCTTTGGAAAATTTGAAAATATCTTTTTTGCAAAGGTCGATAAACTTTTGAAAATTAAAAGTCCCTGATTTGTTTTCAAATAGTCTTCTTATTCCTATTAGGAGTTTTGTATTGAGAGAGGACTCGAATATTAGCCAAAAATATACATTCTCATTGACTTTATTCACGTTAGTTTTGTCTCGTAATAGCTCATTAAACGCTTGAAGCGCAAAAAGCACCCTTATTGTTGTTTCAGTCTCATTCCGAAGTGTATTTAATAGTTCTCTCATAATTCTCAACCGTATAACGTCACGCATGACCTGCACGGGCAACTACCTATGCCAAACAAATAAGGCTTATGCCGTGTCAGGTCGATGCGGTTATCTGCTCGCAATAATTCAATACCCTAACCCCAGCTTTGATGAAACCTCTCTAAGTTTCTTATCGAGTGTCCAAATTGAAACTCTAGTCAATATTGCCGAAACAATCAAATGCATATCAATGTACCCTAATCCTTTTCCCATAAGTGAATAATTCTCTATGAAATGCATCACCTCTTCATGTTCTGCATGATTTGCTAGAGGAAGCGTCTGCAAGAGAGAAAGAATTTCAGTCCTCTTTGAGAGATTGCCGCAAGCGAGTTCACCGATGATAAATAGATGACAAACAACATGGTCGTCATTTAACAGGGTTTCAAGTCCGATGTTGCCGGACCGAAGGTGTGCAACCCATACCGAAGTGTCAACAAGAACCATTTTATGTGCCTGATGATCTCCTGCGAGGGATCATATTTAATTTCTTTTCTGTGCCACCGAGCTTTGCAAGTCTTTTGCTGCTTTCTTTCGCTATAAGTGTTTCGAGTCCAAGTCTAACAAGAGATGTTTTTTCCTTAATTCCAGTTAATTTTGCCGCCTTGTCAAGCAATTTGTCTTCTATGTTGAGCGTGGTCCTCATAATTTACTCCTTCAGTCAATATATTATATATGCATTAGTATGCATTAATTGTATGTATTTTTCAAGTGCCGTTTAATTATTTTGGCAGATAACGCCGGAACTCACTGGCGGAGTGAAGCGGAGTCCAGTGCAGTGATTCGTTATGTTTTCTTCTTTATCCTTTCTTCCCAATAATCAGGCTTTCTATGCAGATGTGATATAGCGATAACAAGTATTTCAGCGTCTAATATCTGGTAGATAATTCCATAGGGGAAGCGATGCAGCTGACATCTTCGTGTATTGCTACTAAACGGATGCCATGCCAGTGGAAAATGTTTAATACGATCGATGGTGTTCAGTACCTCTAATAAAAACGAGTCACCTAACCCTGCAGATTCGGAATTGTAATACTCAATAGCTTCATCAAATTCGATTTGAGCTATATCGAGAAGCCTGATCTGCATTATTTCCGATGTTTAGATAATGCTTCTTTTAATGATACCGACTTGATTTTACCGGCTTTATATGCCTTAACTCTGTCTTCAACCTCCCTCCGCCATAAGTTATCTATTTGTTCGTTAGGTTGATCCAGGCTGGACAAGAGTCTATCAACAAGATTTGCCCTTTCTAAGGTTGGAAGTTCCAATGCATTTTTTAACACTTTCTGTGTATTTGTTGCCATCTTACAACCTCCTGCGTGATTTATGCCATTATTATTACAAGAATTTATCATTTTGTAAACATAAAAGGGGGGATAGCAGGGTCAATTCTTCATTATTGACAACGATAGTGGCCTGTGTTGTATAAAATCACATGGTCAGACTGCTCCGCATACAATATCCCGGTGCAGTTTATCACGTAACCTGTTGCGGCAATGAACGGAAGGCCATCTTCAAAGATAAGATGGACCGACAGAAGATGCTTCGGATACTTGAGCAGTAGAGTTGGATTGATTCCGTCAAGGTTTATGCTTATAAACCATTTTCACCTTCTTCTTGAAACCCCGCTTGGCAATCTCCGGGCATTTATGCGGCACTTCAACCCTGACGCGGATTAAATGCTGTTTGGTTTTATATTTCGGTGATTTCCCGCGCAGATTAAGGCTGGCGTTGGCCGTAATAAAACCAATATAGACAGATGCCGAGTTATACGTTTATAATTCAGTAGTTATTGAGATGCCGACAATAAAGAATATTTCGGGACCATATCGTTTTTTCTTTTACAGCTTCGATTGTAATGAGCAAATGCATGTGCATGTTCAAAGGGAAGATATGCTTTGTAAATTCTGGCTGGAACCTGTTGTGTTGACAAGCAATCATGGTTTTGCTCCAAAAGAACTCAATACAATACGGGAAATAATAAGAAACAATGGAAACAAAATAAGGGAGGCATGGTATGAGCACTGCGGTAAAACTGCAAGAAGTACGAATTAAAAATATACACGTTACAGAGGATACTATTACTGCTCAACTTGTTGATGGACGTATAATCAGCGTTCCGCTTGCATGGTCGTGGCGATTGTCCGAGGCAACACCGAAGCAACGCGCAAATTTTAGAATTATAGGAGAAGGGCATGGTGTACATTGGCCGGACATCGATGAAGATATCAGCGCTGAAGGCATGCTTTACGGCATCCCTGCTCCCCGACCGTCAAAACACAAGTCAAAATCAAAATAACTCAAGAAACGGCCACGCGGCAATCTCGTTCTTGAAAGAATAGATCAGTTCCGCATTTACGGATGGAGTAGAGTCGCAGAATCGGGACTGCCCCGAGGGCAACAATCGGTAAATTAACTCGCCTTACTTCCTGAAAAAATTCTTCGGCATAAGATGGCGGATGATGTGGGTGATGATATCTTTATGCCAGTCGAAATCGGATCTCTCGATAACCGGCATTATACCGTCCTTGCGTGCTAAATCGATAAGGAAATCGATCTGGCGGTCTGAAAGCCTCGAATAGACATTCTTCAATCGCTGACCGGCTTTCAGTTCGGGTTCCAGTCTGTTCCTCCATGCTTTGTCATATGCTCTCAGAACTTTTTCGGTGAAGTTTCCCTGCCGGAATGCATCAAGAACAGTATCGGCTGCAATTTCAGAACAGAGCAGTCCGAAATATATTCCGCCTCCTGTTGTTGCTTTGACCTGTCCGGCAGCCTCACCCACCACGACAAGCCTGTCGGCATAGCTTTTCGGGATTGTCCTTGTCGGTATCGGGCTGCTTTTGATCGGACTCTCC
>JAGVOC010000450.1 GCA_020052975.1 Desulfobacterales bacterium
ACCAATGAACGAACCGAAAGAGATTGTACGGTGCCTGTAAAGAATTCCTCATCAGGCAATACTTTGTGGCCGTAAAGAAAAAGCAATTTATTCTGCTCCCTAGCAAAATCAATCCATTGGAGTATCTGTGCCAAAGGCACATAGAAGCTGATATCGAAGTCTGTTCCCGGGATCGATCCGTCCTCTCTGATACTGTCGTTTGCAGCGAAAACTTCATCACGGCGGAAACTGGAGAACCTTTTTATGACTTCTTTTGCTAATTCCCCGGAATATGCATTATAGGGAAAAACGATTGATTGTATGTTCAAACCCTCGGAGTTCAATTCTTTTACCGAGGCATCAAGTTCGCTGCTGACCCATGCAGGGAGGCCTTTTTGTTTCACATATGACGGCGCATTAAAATGGTGGTAGGTATGCGTTCCTATTTCCCATTTATATCTGTTCTGCAAGGTGCGGAGATCCTCAAAGCTCAGATCGCCAAAACGGATTCGCTGGTTATTCACAAATCCTGTTGCCACTCCACCGGCACGTGATAACTCAGGGGCAATAATGTTTATCCAGCTGGGATATCCATCATCAAAAGCGATCACTATGCCGCCATGGTTCTCTTCAGAACATACCGGCAAGGTGTATAGGAAGGGCATAAGGAAAATAAGGCAAGCAAAGAGGGAACGGATTCCTCTCACACCTCTGTTTTTCACAATACTCATACATGAAACATAAAAACTCTTCAAGCCCATTGTCAAGCCTTTTCTCCAATTCAGTATAGTGAAATTATTTTTCTACCCTTATAATGTAACAGCATGCATCGTTTTGCTTATTTAATAAAATGCAGGGGGGCTACTGGAGAGATAAGGAAATTGATGAGGATACTCAGCCGTGTTCTTCTCGCGCTTGTTCTCACGTTTTCTTTTGGATGCTCCTTACAGACATCCTGGCGAAGCACTCTCTATCCGGAAGAGTGGTCCGCCGGGCACAAAGACTCTTCAGGCCGGTTTCTCCATGATTTCTCATATGCAGGATATCACCTGGGTGAAGAGGAAATCCCCGGAGATATCAAGGGCGTTCTTGTGGATGTCACCCGTTCTCCTTTTCATGCAGACAGTTTAGGTATTCATGATGCAACAGAGGCTATCCAGGATGCGCTTGATTTTGTTGGTGAAAAAGGGGGCGGCGTGGTCTATCTGCCTCCGGGGACTTACCGCGTAAAGCCTCCCTCAGGCAGTATTGCTGCACTTTGGATCAAATACGCGAAAGTAGTCCTTCGGGGTGCGGGCCGCAATAAAACATTCCTTCTGAATGATGAGCCCGATATGAGGGAGAAGAGTATTATTGCGATATATCCGGTCCATGGGGGTGACTGGCACGAACCTGTCAGCGAACCGGTTGCACTGTCGCACGATCTGTTGGAGCCAACAACCGGGATACCTGTCCACGATACGAAAAATCTTCACGTCGGTGACTGGATTATTATCCGTGCCGACTGCACAAGGGAATTCGCGGCTGATCACAATATGGAATATAGTGATGAGCCCTGTGAGGAATCATCTCTCTCCTGCCCCTGGAATGCGAGATTACACGGCATCACTTTTTACCGTAAAATTATTGCGATAGACGCGGGGAACAATATTGTTTTTATCGACATTCCGACACGGTATTTTCTCAAAAGGAGGGACAACGCCCGGGTATACAAGGTTGCTCCCTCTATCGAAGAAGCAGGCATTGAGGACCTGGCCATAGGGAACAGACAGAGTCTCCGGTCAGGATGGGGTGATACCGATTACAGAGAAGCGGCAGAGAACAAAGGGAAAGGAGCCTACCAGGTGCATTTCTCTTCTGCCATAAAAATACAGCATGCAGTCAATTGCTGGGTACAGCGCATAAAAACATATGCACCACCCGGGAATTCAGCCGACGTTCATATTCTGTCAAACGGCATACTGATCTATAAATCCCGCAGCATTACTGTTCGGGATTGTGCGCTGTCCTCACCGCAATATAAAGGTGAAGGAGGCAATGGATATGCCTTTATCATCCGTGGAAGCGATAACCTGATCGTTGACTGTGAGGCACGGAATGCACGACATGGCTATTCACTGCTGAGCATGTGGACCCATGGGAATGTGATTTTCCGTTCCTCATCATATAATTCCCGGTACCCTGTCGATTTCCATATGCATCTGAGCGTTGCAAACCTTCTGGACAATATGACCCTGAACCGGGATTACATAGAAGCAAAATACCGGCCCTACGGCACACCTCTTCACGGCCAAACCACGACACAGAGTGTCATATGGAACACGTATGGGGTTCACTATAAGGACGGGAAAGATTATATCATTGATTCAAGACAGTTCGGGATCGGATACGTTATCGGAACCAGGGGGCCATCATCCTCCGTGAAAACCACCCCTGTGACAATCGATGGATATGATACATCACCTGAGGATTTCGTAGAGGGGGTCGGGCTTGGCAAAACCCTTGTCCCCCATTCTCTCTTTCTCGATCAGTTGAAAAAACGCACTGCTCACCCAACAGAGTGACCGGAGAAACAGCAAGGGACGACCGGTAAAACAGGATTCTCATAATGCACCCCCGCTCTATTGACGGAGTGTTTTATATGCAGACAGTATCCTGAATAAATTCTCATCGTTTCCTCCCAGCTTCCATATCATCACATTACGATATCCCTTCCTGTAAGCAGCGCCCCACTTCTCCCTGATGCTGATATCATCTTCAAACCATATTTCAGAGCCATCTTCCTGACGGGAAAACGGCACATTGTTAAAAAACCCTCTTCCATTCTTCACTGCAGACTGAGTCATCCCCTGTCCCTCTGTCCAGTCAAGTTGCCTGACTCTCCCATCGGAACCCCAGGAGAACCCTCCGACAGCCAGCGCAATCCATGGTGCATTATATCTATCACCCGCGCCCCGCTTCCGCAGTGAAGATATGAACCTGGCGGTAGCGCGGGCGCCTGGTCCGGTATGCGGGCCATGCTGATTATATCCCATAACGGTAAGTGGCACTGTCGAGGGTGCAGGCAGAGGTCCTCGCCGGGGTTCTACAACAACGGTAAGCCCCAACCCGTTGTGTTCGAGCTCCGCAGACAATGCAGAGACAAACACACGATAGTTATCCTGATCAGAAATATCAAGACCTTCATAATCGAGATCGAGTCCTGCAAACCCGTCTTCTTTCATCTTTTGTACGATGTTCTTTACATGCCTGTTGAGCAGAAGAGGATCGGCAATGAGTTGCCGCACAATATTGCTGTCTTTCAGGAGGACGCTGTCGGGTTTACGGAGATCGTTCACCAGAGTTACCCAGGGAGAAAAACCGTTTTTTTGGGAAAGGGCAAAAAATGGCGGCATGATGTCTTCAAGATGAGGCGCATGCCGGATATTTCCGGAAGCATCTAATTCATATGCAAAAAGGGAGACACGGTCAAACAATCCTCCGTTTTGTTCAAGCTCCTGTATTCCCCGCTCTCCATCCCAGTATACTATCCATGCGCCAATATGCTGTGGCGGCCTGATTTCCTCCAGAGGAGCACAGTAGTATCCCAAACACAGAAGAATCGTTGACAAAAACAACCATGATTTCAGTTGCAGTGCGAATTGCATACAGGGAGGTTTACCAGCTTCCCCCACCTCCTCCTCCAAAACCGCCGCCTGAGAAACCGCCGCCGCCGAAGCCACCGCCACCGCTTACCCCGCTTCCTCTCGGCGCTGCATACATTGCCGAGGCCAGGCTTGAAGTCGCCGAGCTTAGGGAACGGGAAAACAGATAGGGGCTGAATGTTCTCATGCCTGTTTGTGACGCATACCATTGAGGGGGTTCCTGATAAATCCCCTCGAATGCCTTCGCCCAGTTGTCAACGACATCAAGCGCAATCGCATAGGGCAGGAACTTTGAGAACAGTTCCTTGTCCCCCATCCGCTGCAGTTTATCCTTCTCTGCTCTGCTCATAAATTCCTGGAATCCAAGAATGTCCATGTATGCGGATGAGCCCGCTTTGGTTTTCGCCGGCATTACCTTTGCAAAGGCCAATACGGGGAGCCCCATAAGTATTCCGGCGACCACACTCTTTGGTGACTGCATAAGCCATGTGAGCACAAGAATGCTGAAGAGTATCAGCACAACCCCTGCCGTGAGGTAGACCTTTCTGACCTTGTCAGGACTGACGAGGAAATATTTTTTGTTTACAAGCTCGCCGTAGAGGGTGCTTTTCAGGAGATCAAGTTCTTTATAGAAGTTATTTTTCAGTTCCGATATCATTCTTCCCGGAACCGGCAGTTCAGAAGTGAACAGGCTGGACATAAGTACTGTTTCAAAAGGGCTGAGACTTTCATCAGGCTCTTTCAACCTCTTCAGGTAGTAATCGGTTGAATCGAAGATCAGTCCCTCGTTCTTTGTCTCCTCAATTGTGAGAAATCCCTTTACCGCCAGTCCGACAAGAGTCGAAGTAATATCCCTCGGATCGAGTTTTTCATCCACCAGCGCCCCCACTTCTCCGGGGGTTAAAGGAACATTCTTATATTGCGGAGGTTCATACATAACCGTAACAGATTCTTTTACCCTGGGGTCTCTTCCACGGGAACGCCACAAGCCAACCATGAATATGAGAGAAAAAAAGGGGAGAACAAACACCCAGTTTTCCCTGATATTCAGCGCCCACAGGAATTTGTTCCAGGCAGACGGCGGGACAATAAGTCCCTTGTCCCACCCAAATGCTATGGTCAGGCCTTCTTTGGAACTCAGGCCTCTCGTTGCAGAGAATTCCCCGGAATTATGCAATGCTGCATACTCACAGTCTGCCTCTTTGGAACCGGACGCGCCTGTGTAGCAGGCGGCCCACAGGTGCTGGCTTTTGTTTTTCACCGCAAGAGTCACACGGGCTGATGCTTGATCGATAGGCGCCCACCAGTAGTTCCCGGTCACATTCCAGTAGAGTTCATCATGGTCTTCGAAGAAGAGGACCGCATTCCTTACGGTATACGAGATCACGTATGTCTGTCGCCGCTCGACATATGACTGCGAATCACCGATTCTTATATTCAGAACATTTCCCTTCCTCGTTACCCGGTATTTCCAGTCTCTCCCGGACAGGTCGGCTACAGAGAGCACCGAGATCGGCGTAGTGATCTTACCGCCCCGCTCGTCTTCATATTGGAAAGGAATCTCCCGGTAGATGCCGTGTTTCGGTCTCTGGAATTCCACTTCGATAGTCTCCCGTACCGTGAGTTCAGAATCTTCATGTATGGAAATATCGGCATGGAATGAGTTTATTACAAAGTCCTGAGCCGACAGAGGAGCACTATGGAAAAATCCTGCAATGAACAGGAGAAAGAGGAGCAGGATTCCATTGCTCATCAGAAACTGACTTTTACCGGCTTTCTCTCAACCTCCGGGGCCTCAAGTTCGAAGAATTCGGCCTGTTTAAAGCTGAAGGTGGATGCGACGATATTTGACGGAAAAGATTCTATCGTAATATTGAAATCCCTGACTACGGCGTTGTAGTAACGTCTTGCATATTCAATGTTGTCTTCGAGTTCCTTCAATTGAGTCTGAAGCTGC
>JAGVOC010000134.1 GCA_020052975.1 Desulfobacterales bacterium
AAAAAGAATGTCGAATATTCTGCAAAGATCCTTGACGCGTCAAAAGCATTGCGGTTTCCATCCCTGACTCTTGACAGCAGTTATACTCTGCTCAATCATTCTCCTGCCGCCGCTGTTGAGAACCCTCTTCTCCCCTTTAACCAGCTTCCCATGGCTGAAGACAAGAGTTTTTCCTACACTACTTTGGTCTCGCTGCCTCTTTTTACCAGCGGCCGCATCAGCAGCAGCATTGATGCTGCCGGTTCGAGCCTCAATGCTGAACGGCATAATGAGAAGACAATGGTCCTCGATCTCAAGCTTAATGTTGCAGACGCATATATTTCCGTTTTGCGTGTGCGTCATCTCGTCGAAGTTGCCGAGAGCAACGTAAACAGCCTTGTTTCCTATACGCGTGATGTCTCGAATTTCTATGATCAGGGAATGATTACGGAAAACGATCTCCTTGCAGCACAGGTCGAATTGTCCGATGCCCGCCAGCGTTTCATGCAGGCGGAGAACAGACTGAATATCGCAAAAGCCTCTTATAACAGACTGACAGGACGTGCGCTTGACGCAGAGGTCTCGCTTGACGATCTTTTCGCCGAACCCGTGAAAACCCCTTTAAATGAACTCACCGCACTGGCTCTGGAAAGAAGGCCGGAGTTGTCATCTTTTGAAGAACAGGTAAAATCCCTCCGTTTTCAGGCATCTGAAGTCCGCTCAGTGGTATTGCCTCAGGTAGTGTTGAAGGGAAGTTACAGTTATACGGAAAACAGGTATCAGGTATATGAGAACCTCTGGTCCGCCACCCTCGGCCTGAGGTGGGAACTCTTCGACGGAGGCTCCGCCCGCCATAACGCTGCGGCGCTCATCCTGAAGTCAGAGTCTCTGGACAAACTCAGAGCAGACCTTTCCTCGCTTATTGCCCTCCAGGTGCGTCAGTCTTTTCTCGACCTCGATGAAACACTCAAGCGCATAGAGGTCACCCGTGAGGCAATGTCACAGGCAGAGGAAAATCTCAAGGTAGCAAAGGTGCGGTACCGCGAAGGGGTCGGCACGAATACGGAAGTGCTCGATGCAGAAACACTTCGCGTGAAAAGCTACAGCAATTACTACAATGCGGTGTATGACGCAGTCCTGTCCAAATTCCGCCTGCAGTATGCGACCGGTGTGCTTTAGTATCAGTTCCCGGAATTAATTTCTGACGCACTTCCCCTTACAATCCCTGCGAGTATCTCCCTGTTGTCCTGAACATCGGTTGTGGTGACCATAGTCCGGATAGAAAATACCTTTAATGCGTCAGAAACAGAAAGCGTTCCTTCTCCTGAATCTTTCCTGCCGGCAAAAGGAAACACATCAGGGCCTCGCTGACACATACAGTTAATATTCACCCGGCATACCTGATTGACCAGGATATCGGTCAGTTTCCGCATTATTTCGGTGTCTTTCCCGAAAATACTCGCCTGCTGACCGTAACTTGACTCAATAATATACCGCACCGGTATTTCAATGTCGTCGAAAGGCACAACCGGCACCACAGGCCCGAACTGCTCCTCACGATAAATCCGCATTTCTTCATTCACGGGATAAAGCAAGGTCGGACGGAATAAGTTTCCCTGTACAAATCCGCCGGACCTGTTCATGATACGGGCTCCATGTTTTTTTGCATCTTTCACAAGTTCGTTCAGAAACACCGTCCTGTCCGGTTCCGCAAGAGGGGTGATCACAACGCCCTCTTCCCAAGGCATACCGCACTTCAAACGGCCCATCTGTTCTGCAAAACCCTCGATAAATTCACCGGCAATCTTCGAGTGCACAAAAAGTATTTTCAGGGCGGTGCACCGCTGTCCGTTGAAGGCAAGACTCCCCTGAACGCATGCTCTTATCGCAAGCTCAATGTCTGCATCCGGAAGGACGATCCCGGGGTTCTTTGCCTCCAGTCCCAATATGGAACGGAGCCTGTGAGGTTTCGGGTGCATGCTTTTCAGTTTTTCCGCAACCCTGCTCGAACCGATAAATGCAAGCACATCAACCTTCCCTGTGCGCAATATAGGGGGAATAATCTGCTTTCCCTCCCCGTACACGATATTCACTACGCCCGGAGGGAATGAAGTCCGGAATGCACCGAGCAGCGGATAGTGAAGGAGTACCCCCAGTTTCGGAGGCTTGATCACCGCAGTATTCCCCATAATCAGCGCCGGGATGAGTATGGATATTGTCTCATTCAGCGGATAGTTATAGGGTCCCATACAGAGCACCACCCCCAACGGCGCCCTCCGTATATGACCGAGAATACCTTGTTCTCTCACACATTGAGAGGAAGAACGGTCGAGACTTTTTACCGCATCAATGGTGTTCCTGATGTACTCGGCAGTGCGGTCGAATTCCTGTAATGCCCCTTCCCGCGATTTTCCTATCTCCCACATGAAGAGAGTGAGTATCTCTTCTTTTTTCGAAAGCATCTCTGCAAGAAAGGTTTCAACACACGCGATTCTTTCATGGACAGACATCGAGGGCCAGCGCCCCCTTCCATGATCATATGCAGAGATCGCAGCCTCAAGGGCTTCCATAGATTCTTTTTCTCCGAGGAGCGGATACGATCCTATCACCGGCTGTACAATTCCTGAAACAGTTTTCACATATATGGGCGAACGGATTTCCTGCATCTCCCCGTCCCACAACCGCAATTCTCCGTTAATCAGATATTCCCGCTGCATGACCGGATTGTTCATACGAAATCGGTCCGGGATATCAGAAATATCCGGGAACAGATCCTCATTCTTGTTTTCTACCACTATGTTCTTCATGACTTATCCATGGCTTCCTTTCAGAAATCAAAAATTTATTTTATTACAGAAACAGTTCTTTCTACAAGTGGGAGAACTTAAGGGGTATAGATAATCTTTTGTATCGGGGATTTAAAAAGTTCTGACACATGATATATTTGTTGGTATTATGTCGAATTTCTCACCTACAAAAAAGTTGCGCCTTCACAGTTCACCTGCTTATACGCATCGGTCAAAAATAAAAATCTTTGAAGAGTACATCCGGGACTGAATATGCCAAGATTTGTCTGCAAAGAATCTTTCGGGTCGAAATAAATAGCTGTCTTCTGAAAAGCAGGGTTTGTTTTTCCTGGCAACAAATGAAAGAAGACACAAATTTTCTAAGTAGCATTTGTTTTGATCTGAACTGCGCCTGTTTCTCGGTTCTATCCGAAAAGCATAAAACGTTTCTGCCACCTACAAGCCAACGTGGTTCAATTAATTGTAACAGTGAAGATTTCCAAGAGTACTATGCGAACGTTGCGCTTCAGCCGCGCAGCTTTTTATTGTCGGCTGAAAGCGCCTAGTTAGCCTTTTACCAAGTAAAATAGCCAAAATGATAGTGCGGAACCAACAACAAGAAAATAGAAAACGATTGGTTGCCAACTGAAGTATTCTGCCTTTCGCTCGCTATCAGCCTTATATAAGGGTATGACTATTTCTTGTTCGGGATTGTTCGATAGTTCGCATATATTACAATATGCTTCTTTTGCAGTACCTTGCCACCCGTGCTTAATTCTGTGCCAACGACGATCCCATATGCAAAAGATCAGCATTAATATTAAAAGCGTGGCTGATACAAAACACTGGGCTAAATATTGCTGAGGGAGTTTTATGCCCAACGCTACAAGTCCAGCGAAAATCACCAGCGAATAGTTCATATTTCTTTGCCGGTACATATCAGCATGCGTTACTTTCGACTCAGCTTTTTCAAACAACAGAGTTAAGATTTCAATTCTCTTTTCTGGATCCTTAGAGCTTTTCAGTATAACTGAATTACCATGTTCTTCAACTTCGCTCATATCCTATCCTTTTGTTCTAAGGCTAACGACGAGTTGAGCCGCTATGGCGGCTCGAATGAATCGTTAACTTATCGCTTTTGACGAATATTTCTTCATGTTTTGTTTAGGTCGATAGCAAGGTGGGGCTGGTTCATCTTGGCTCCAGTGACCCACCGATTATGGTATTGTGCGAAGTGCTTCAGTTTTGCCAACACATCAGGCTTGTTGGCATTATTTTGAATGGCGAGGGTTATGCCTTGCTTGATATGATGAAGCACATTCTGTGCATTCCGGAAAATACGAAGGCTCTTGTAAATATCAAGACAGAAGTAACCATCCTCTCCATCCTTATAGAAATATTTATCGATGTTCGGGTAGCCAATTTCCCGGAGATATTGCAACACGTGTTCATCCATTACTATCCGAGGCGCCTTCGCTACACCTTTTTCTAGTTGGACTGCTCGGTTAAAAGCCTCGCTAAAAATAAAAAACTGGCGGTCACGTTCACTTTCGTAATGGTTTCCATAGGAAATTCCACCTCGTAATATGTACCCCATTTTACTGATAAAGAGCGTGGATAGCATGACCATTGCCGAAAAGAGGGTCTCAATACAATTGCCAACTGTTGTTTTCTCGTCATACAACTTGCAACGGAAATTAACCGCTGATACAGGCAGGGTGAAGATGAAGCTATCTGAGATGCATCTTACCCTGATGCTACTCACTACCTTGGAATAGTATTCCTGAATTTCCGGATCGGGTTCACCAGTAATATCTTCTAGCTCAAGTTGTGACAGTTTCCGCATGGCATCGACGACTATGCCGTAGAACAAGTTCTCCATCTCTTTAACGAGTTCTGGTTTAGTGGCCACCCGTTCGACAAGGTCGCGATATCCTAAAATGTCGACAAAAACAACAATAGCATTGTCGAACACCTTGGCTTTTGATATCTGATTGGGCATCATATACTCCAGATATAGATACGCTTTGACTATCGCCTCTTGCTCTTTTAGAAGTTAACGATTGAAATCACTGGTGCCGCCATTGAATTTGCCCCGTAGGACCGCAGGCGTTGTCGGCATCCAGTGAATTGATTTGATACTCATTAAGGCCCCCTCGAATCATACCCGAATCAGGTATGATTCAGGAACCCAAATCTTTTCCTATAAGGAGGCCTTTATGAGATTTTACACCAATCAGCACAAATTTTATTGCGGAATCGATCTTCATGCAAGAACGATGTATCTTTGCATCCTGAACCAGGAGGGAAAGATCGTCCTGCACCGGGATATCAAAACGAACCCCGATACTTTTCTGAAGACAATCGCACCATATCGTAAGGATATTGTTGTTGCCGTAGAATGCATCTTCACCTGGTACTGGATCGCAGACCTGTGCAGCCGGGAGGACATTGCCTTTGTCTTAGGTCATGCTCTTTATATGAAAGCGATCCATGGTGGTAAGGCGAAAAACGACAAAGTTGATGCCTATAAGATAGCGACCCTCCTGCGGGGAGGAATGATGCCTATGGCGTATGTGTATCCTTCCGATATGAGGGCAACCCGTGACCTCCTCAGAAGAAGAAATCACCTTGCAAGGAAAAGAGCTGAACTGATTGCCCATGTGCAGAACACACTTCATCAATATAACCTGCCAGAGATCGGAAAGAATATCGGCAAAAAAGGCAATCGGACAGGTATTGTTCAACGGTTTACCGACCCTGGGGTGCAAAAAAGCATTGAACTCGATCTCGCCCTGATAGACAACTATGATCAGCTGCTTCATCGCATTGAACATGAGATATCCCTGATCGCCAAGATCCATGATGCTGACGCATACTTTCGTCTCAGGTCTCTTCCCGGCATCGGCAGAATCCTCGGTCTCACGATCCTCTATGAGATACATGACATAGCCAGATTCTCACGAGTCCAGGACTTCGTATCCTACTGCCGGCTTGTAAAATGTGCAAAGGAATCTGCAGGCAAGATCATCGGCTCCTCCGGCAAGAAGATCGGCAATGCTCACCTGAAATGGGCATTCTCGGAAGCCGCTGTCCTCTTTCTCAGGAGAAACCCGGAGGCCAAGAGGTATCGGGATAAACTTGCACGGCAGCACGGCTCTGCAAAGTCATTGACCATCCTTGCCCATAAGATCGCGCGGGCTGTCTACTACATTCTCAAGCGTAAGGAGGTGTTTCAGCCAGAGGTGTTTTTCGCAAAATAAATGGGACCGGGTGAGCCTGTTGCGTCTAACTGGTGCCAACAGGGCAGAGTCCGATGGATGCTCTATGAAATACCTGATTTCTACGGCTGGACCGTACCGTGGGCATCATGGAACGCAATTGCCCGGCGCCATTCCCGTTTGATTAGGACGCCCGGTCTCTCAGAGATATACAAGGGTTGTTCAGGGTTCTGCCCCTTACCCGATCCTGAAGCTAACTGGATGACACATCCTGTGTGAACCAGACTTTTGAATAGGACGGCATAAGGGTTCTGAATTGTTTCCAGGCCGCGGAGAACAAGAGCGATTGCTTTCTCCGCTGTCATCGTCGGTACGGGATCGATGCAATGTCCCGTACCTGCGGTTATTGAGCCTCGATAAGTGTTTGGTGCAGATCTTTTATCTGACGCCGTTTTGGAAACCAAGTCAGAGCTGACTGACAATCTTTTAAGAAAATAAAGAAATGGAATTTATTCTCTTCTATTTCCGATCAGGTTCGCTTTTTCTCTTGACAGTGCGGGGCCTTATAAGTGTTAAACCTTACCTAATAATTACATATAAACTTGTTGCAATGGCGATTGCAGACAGACCAAGAGAACAAAAGATCATGGTTTTATAGGTTGCTATCTGTTTTTGAGCTGATTGTGCTGCACCCTCAAGGTCTTCAATAGTTTGCTTCAACTTATCTGCAAGAATCTGAATAGATTGTGCATTTTGCGTAGCAGCCGCTTGAAGTTCTTCGATTTGCTTAGCTAAAACAGGGTCTGATTTGGCTGTCTCTTTTTTTGATGTAAATGCAGGAATTGCTGATGTTGCAATTTGGGTTATATAAGGTGCGACAGCTTTAATGATGGGTAAAATTGCCATTTTTTGTCTCCTTGTGTTTCTTATGTGGTTTAACGCTTTGCTGAGCCGCGCCGGGCGCGATGCCTCAGAAAACACGCCGCAGGGTCACGGCGTCGGCTCGAGCAAAAAGTTAGAGCCATGAATAATCTCTACTCGATCGCGCTAAATTCGAGCACCCACTTCAAGTGGGGGTGGGTGGCGTCCTTGATCTGTTCAGACTCCCTTGCCTTTACGCCTGCGTATCTAAAAACCCAATACCGCGTTCGCCGAAGCAAGATCACCTTCACTGCCGCGAGTGCAACGAAAGTATCTTCCGCCACCAAATCTTTTAAGTGCAGCGCAATCCGTTCTCCGGGGGACAACACCATCTCTTCCTGCCAAGGGCTCCAGTCGCAGTCTTTCAGCTCGGATAGCCTTAGCAGCTGGCGATAGGCAGCATTCTGCGTCTTGCAATCTATGAGATCTTCGTTCTTGTAAACGGAAAACCGCAGCTCCGTTTTTGTTGTGTTTGTTAGATAAGCAGTACCGCAAGGGTCTACATCGACGATCGCCAAACCGGAGAGTATTTCGCGTTTGGATAGACGCGCAGCAGCAATGGCAAGTATTACAGCAACTACGGTTGCGCCGACAGTCCCGAAGGCCGTAAAGGCATCAAGCCAAATTTTGTGTTCCGTCAAGAATTTCTCGATGCACATTTGACTCTTCCTGTCAGAGATCTAACCAGTTATTGCCCAAATCCAGCGATAACGACCGGATAAAACATTCATAATAATCCTCAAATCAGCCATAGACAAGGTGTTCCTTACGATATAAACTATCTTCATCAC
>JAGVOC010000003.1 GCA_020052975.1 Desulfobacterales bacterium
ACACTTACTCCCATTAAATTTGGCCATCCGTATCCGTGCCTGTGTTATCGCTAAACAATCATAGTCAGGATTCTGTGTATGAACAATGCGGATGTCCCGCTGAGGATATATCAATCCTCTTGTGTCGATATTAAATGTAATAGGGAGCTTGCTGACCCCTGCGTTTTTCAGTTCATATTCATCCAGAGTTTTTTGTTTTATGCAGGTATCCTGGTCCTTTTCTAATGTTCCATTCCCATCCGGGTGGGGAAAGGTATCGTCATAGGTTGCATAGCCGGTAGTGTCGAAGAGAATGAAATGTTCCCTGTGCACAGTAAGAGCCCTGACCCGTGCATCCATGATATCTGAGAAAATCTGTTTCGTCTCACGTTCAATCCTGTAATTTCCCTGCCATCCCGCAAAAGAATACCCGAGAGATATGGCCAATATGCCGATGATACTGATGACTACAAGAAGTTCCAGTAAAGTTACCCCCCTCTCATTTTCCCTGAGCATAGCGTAAGTAAGTTCCTCCTCAAAGGTTCTTTGAAATGAGGGCTTATATTAAGCATTTGCTAAATTTTAGTCAATATACAATTTATTATTTCTAATCATATGTTATGTTATGTGCTTTTTGGAGGGTGTGAAAGTTTTATATGCTTTTATATTGTGTTATTTTTTAAGCAATAAATGGAGAATATATAGCGTCTGTTTATAAACTTAAAACCCCCTCACCCTAACCCTCTCCCACCAGGGTAGAGGGCAGTTAATATGCCCCTCCCTCGATGGGGTTGGGGAGGGTGTTAAAATATCGTATTTATACACAGACTTTATATAATACTGACAGGAGAGAGGAGATGTTTTTCAGAATGGCAGAAAAGTTATTATCTGGAATGTTTTGTCTGAATATCGAGGGTAATCGTTGCTATCGTTTCACCGCCGTGACCATCGGTCACGGAAACAGTATGAGAGGACGTCCCGCTCATATCCGGGGGGACCTTCCATTGTATAAACCCTTTTTTCGGATCTATCATCATGCCGTCAGGGGCTTCCTTCAGGGCATAGGCAAGCTCGTCTCCGTCAGGGTCGGTTGCCTTGACCTGGTAGGTGTACAGTCCTCCATCAAGGCGTAAGGGTTCCTGTGACAAACGTATTACCGGTACGGCATTGGCTATTGTGATGACTATTGAGAGAGGATTTCCCTTCCGGTTCCCATCATCAGGAATTACTCTGAGCATTATTTTATCTCCTCTCTTAAAATCTTTTGCCACCGGCAACGCATCTGATTTCTCAGGGAGCATTACCCCATCCTTGGACCACTCGTAGGTAATCTTCACAGTATCGCCTTCGTTGTCAAATGTTGTTACGATTGCCTTTATTTTGTCGCCTGCTACAGGAATCCGGGGAGACAGGTCCAGAGAGGTAATTTTGGGCGGCATATTACGGACGCTTTCTGAGGAGCTTGTTTCAGATGTCCCGGGCGGAATGTCTTGCTTTGCCGTTACACCTTCTTTTACCTGTTGTTCTGATATGGGGGTTTCTGAAACAGGTTGTGTCTCTTCTTTCCCCTTGCATCCCGGACTTATGAAAACTGTGAGACAAAGAAGAACAAGAAACAATTTCATATATCTCTTCTGCTCAATACCCATAAAGAACCGATAACCTTGACCTTTGGATACGACTTGACGTCTGTTCCGTATTTATCTCGATTCTGTACAAATACGGGGCAGGTGAAACCGGAACCTCCCCGCCGCCGCACGCAACACAAGTGCCGCCAAGATCTTCTCCGCTCAGGTCTGAATTGCCCAGCGTTGTGTCTACTATCTTTGCGGAAACCTCGAACAAGCCGCCCCCCAGGCCGGGGAGATTAAATTGCATGTCAGGAATGCTCGTCGGGTCAAAGCTATCGTCGCACCCGGCCAGAACCCAACTCGCAGTAGGATCACATAATTTACGGCACAAACAGGTATCAGGCAGATTGTCACCCAGAACATCCGGCAAGCCGCAATCGCATCTATTGGGAAAATTTACAAGGGTTGGAACAACAAGTTCGCCCCGTTCTGATATCAGGGCGGCTACTAACTCAGTGCCTCCCATGCCTGCCTCACGGGCGCTCTCATATCTCTTCAGAAACCCTGAAGACTTGGTGCCCTGTAATACCAGGTATACCAATGATGCAACAATCGCAAGAGAGATCAGCGCCAAAACAAGCACCATAACCAGTGCAATCCCTTTTTCGTTTCTCAATGTTTTCATCATTACCCCAGATTATTCGGTTTTACCACTATGCGATATATCTTCCAGCGATAATGTGCCCAGTCGGTAATCAGTGTCAGATCATAGTTGTTCACAAGCCCGAATTGACCGACAGCAATTGATGTGCTGGCACAAGCTGGAGGGTCCGGGCAGTATGTACACGTTGTATCCTTCTGTCCTTCATGAGCGAGGATATATACTCTGACTTCTTTCAACTGCTCTCTTATCTGCTGTGCTGTAAGCGCATTGAGATCATCTGTATCTGAGTCAATATCACCACTGCCGTCGGTATCTAATCGATATATGACCTGCATATCAGCAACGCAATCAAGCAAAGGGGTACCGGCGCCACGGCCACCATCTGCCTGGTTGATGAGTGATTTCACCAGAATGCCTGTATTATCAGCGACATCAACACCTTTTGCGCACCTCGCCGGAGTTGTTGCAGCAACCCTCCTTATGTAATAATCAGCCCGGTTAAAAGGCATCCTCAGGTTCGTATCCGGATCAACGCCATATACAAGGTAAAGGTCATTTAACGTTATAGGCGAAAAGGCCGCAGGGAAAGGGTCACTGAATTGAATGGAATATTTTGTGTTGTCTGTTGCGTCGGTGACGAGTATTCTCTGAGTGTTTTCTCCCCGTGTTGGAATCAGAGCAATCACCCTATAATTGTTGATCATATTTTCTCTCGGTGGGTCCCAGGCCTGTATTATCCTATTTCCGCTACCGGTTGCCACAACATAGGTCCATCTCATCGCAGCGTCATTATTCGCGATACTTGTTGCTTTAATTACCAGATAATCAGAGCCTCTAAGTCCGGCGATGTTATTTCCACTGACAATGGCACGGGGAGGATCAGGCGCATCATTGTATAGGTCTGGAGCCGGAAGTGGTGATGTCGTTCCGGAAGATGCCTCTAAATACGTTGCAATTGTTACAGATGTTGGAATAACCCATGGGAGACCGAATCCTGCCTGCTCGATGTCCCTCCGCAACGTTTCGAGGCCGACTAACCCTTCTATCTGAGTTTCCGCAATCTTGCTCTGCTGCTTGAATTGTGTCAGTAACGGTACAAATATATTCGTAGCAGCCGCGATCGTAAAGACAAAGATCACCATCGTGATAAGCAGTTCAACCAGGGTAAATCCTTCCTGCCGTTTGATCATCTTCTCCTCACTGTCGTTGCACTGTGGATATAATCTTCACCCTTCCAGTTCCATATAA
>JAGVOC010000375.1 GCA_020052975.1 Desulfobacterales bacterium
GTTAATCCCGACACCGCCATATATGCTGACGCTGCGGATGCCTGTCTTCCGTCCCAGGGTATTGATGGCCTCGTTTATCTGTTCCGCAAGTTCACGGGTTGGGGCAATTATAAGTGCCCGGACTTGTCCGCGCCCGCCATCCATAAGCCTGTGCAGAATAGGTAACGCATATACGGCTGTTTTGCCTGTACCGGTCTGGGCCAGACCCATGACATCGCGCCCCGACATTACAGGCGGAATCGCCTGCTCCTGTATCGGTGTCGGCGCAACATAACCTGCCGCCCTGGCACCTGCCGCAACATGCGGATGAAAATTAAATTTATTGAAACTCATTGTAATCCTTTCATTGTGTGTTCCTGAAAATAAAAAAGCCCCAGAGGTATTCCGGGGCTTACAATTTGATCGTTATAATCCAAGAACAGCGTTTATTGTTTTGTACAATAACAACTCTGTAGTACCCTGTCAAGATAAGTTATTATCTTTTATATGAGAATACAGGAGTCAGAATACAGAATACAGAAGAAAAACAATACCATAGTTATTCTGGCTCCTGACTCCTGTATTCTCATGCTTCGTTGTGCCCGCTCCGGGCATGGCTGTTAGAGGTAATTCTGTTTTACAGACTTTCAATCGCGTTCTGAACCTTTTTCTGCGAATATTCTCCCGATACGAGTGTACTTTCTTTAAGTTTTTTAATCTTATCCGTATAAGACGGTTTTTCTTTCTGATAGATAATTCCCATGGGGATTTTATCGCCCCACATCCTGGAAAGTTCCATTGCCTTGGTGAAATCATCAGGGATATATCCTTCCTCAAACAGATCATACACCCGCTTTCTGTACCAGTCGAAAGTATTGACATGGTTAAAAGAGACACAGGGTTGAAGTATATCGATAAGACTGAATCCTTTGTGTTTTATTCCTTCCTGAATAATTTTGCTTAAGTGTTCAGCTTTCCCCGAAAAGCTCCTTGCCACAAATCCGGCGCCAAGCGCCAGAGCAACTGAGAGCGGATTAAATGTTTCGCTTATAACACCGTCGCTCTGTATTTTGGTGGTCATCCCTTCATCTGAAGTTGGTGATGCCTGGCCTTTTGTAAGGCCATAGACTTTGTTGTTATGCACAAGAACAGTGAGGTCGATGTTGCGCCTGACTGCGTGCATGAAATGATTTCCCCCTTCGCCGTAACAGTCACCATCGCCGGAATTGACGAGTATGGTAAGTTCGTGATTCGCGATCTTGGCTCCTGTCGCAAGGGGAATCGCTCTTCCATGCAGGGCATGAAAAAGATTGCATTTAAGATAATGGGGTGTCTTGGCCGCCTGCCCTATCCCTGAGATTATCAGAATTTTTTCAGGGGAAATTCCCTGTGCCGCAAGGGCATCCTTCATGGCAGCAAGAATTCCGAAATTACCGCACCCCGGGCACCACTTGTTCTCAACATCTGAATCGTAATCTTTTATGCTGACCATGGTTACCTCATATGTTTTTTGATTCCATCGGCTATCTCTGCCGGATAAAAGGGTCTTCCGTCATATTTCAGAACAGCCCCTGAATATGACAGGGCTGTTTGTTCCTTAATCAGCCTGCCAAGCTGTGCCGTGCTGTTTTGCTCAACCATATAAAATTTTTCGCATGCCAGAAATGCCTTCTTTGCCGCAGCCGCCGGGAAAGGCCATAAATCGTTAAAATTGACACATCCTGCACTGATTTTTTCTTTCCTCAATATATCAACAGCCTCTCTTATGGCTCCCTTTGTAGATCCCCAGCCTGCAAGAAGAATTTTTGATCCGGGAAAATATGTTTCAGGCGGATTCATCTCGGAAAGCATTTTAACAACTTTCGCATTTCTCTTGTTTACCATGTCAATCCTGGTCTGTCCCGACTCACTCGTATGCCCGTCCTCTCTGTGCTCATTTCCCGATACCATTACTATCGCTTTGCCGTCGCAGGGAACAGCTCTCGGAGAGACTCCGGAATTCGTTAAGGCGTATCTTTTATATTCCGCGGGGTTTTTCAGATCAGTATCACCGACAATAAACCTTTTTACTTTCCCCGGCGCTTTTAAAGCCTTTTCTACAATAAAAAGAGAATCATTCAGGTACTGGTCCACAAGTATGATTGCCGGAACCTGATATTTGTCTGAAAGATGAAAAGCCCTTGAAGTTGTTTCAAAAGCTTCAGCAGGTGAGCCGGGGGCAAAAACAAATCTCGGAAATTCATCTTGTGAGGCATTGATTACAAACAGAAGATCAGCCTGGGCGGTTCTGGTCGCAAGCCCTGTTGCCGGACCCGGTCTCTGGGCATTCATGATTACAATCGGGGTTTCAGTGATGCCTGATAAACCAAGGCCTTCCGTCATAAGGCAAAATCCGCCCCCTGAAGTTGCAGTCATGGCTCTTGCCCCTGCAAATGAGGCTCCTATAGCCATATTAACGGCAGCTATCTCATCTTCAGCCTGCTCAACCACCAGCGGAAAGTCATTTGCAACAGATGCAAGATGTGCCATAATACCGGTTGCAGGGGACATGGGATAAAAGGCGGCAAAGCGGCAATCCGCGGCAAGGGCGCCAAGGGCTGCAGCCCTGGATCCATCGATAAGGATACCTCTTGGCTCAGAAGCTTTCCACTTGAATGCAAATTTAAACGAAGTTTTCCCGACAGCTTCATATCCCGCCTTTGCAGCATTAAGGTTTTTTTCAACAATATCTTTTCCTTTTGAAGCAAAGCCTTCCGTAATAATTTCACATATAATTCCGAAAGGGGCTCCAAGGAGAGCAAGGCACGCTCCTGCTGCAACTGTATTTGAAGTAATTTTTCCGCCGCTTTCTTTTGCAAGCTCAAAAAACGGAATTGTTATAATGTTTTTTTTTGGTGGTGTATCAATTTTTTCCATCAAACAAAGACCGCCCTGAACCAGCTCTTTTTCGTGCAGGTCGAAGCTTTTTTTATCAAGCGCTAAAAGAAGATTAATACCGTGCTTGGGAGCATTGACCGGTTTATCGCTTATGCGTATCTGGAAAAAACTGTGGCCGCCTCTTATCCTCGATTCAAAATCGTTTATTGCCATAAGATACAGGCCGCATTTCAGGCATACACGCGCCAGAATATCACCGACAGTTTGGATGCCCTGGCCCGCCTCTCCTCCTATATTAACGCTTATATCAATGCCCATCCTTAATCTTCTCCTCTGAAAAGCTAAACATTACATCAAGATTATTATGTTGATTTTATCGATAACAGATAAACTTTTATTTTTCAAGCAACCAGGAACCAGGCTATATTGTGTCCGTCCGAAAACGAATTTTGGACACATGCAAGTTTCCAATACAGAACATGAGAAACGGGTATTTTGTATCCGGTTGATACCCTGCTATCTGTTCAAACTGAATACTATATATCCACCAAAGGCTCTTTCCAAATTTAAATAGCCGTATTGATTAAAATTAAATAAATCAAGCATATTAAACATGTTATGCTTCTTTATAGGGTGTTTTACAAGTCCTGGCATACCAGTTGCAGTAACAGAATTATAAAAGAGGGCGAGATTACAAAATGATTGAAACCAATCTCAATTAGTAAATAATAAAAAATAACTAAGGAGGAATTATGAAAAAAGGATTATTGGTAATTTTTGCGATAGCGGCAGTTGTTGCATTAAGCGTTACGGCTTATGCAGGACGGGGAATGGGATACGGGCCGGGCGGAGGACAGTGCCAGGGAATCAGGGAAGGAAGCAGTGGCCCCGGACCGGGACACATGATGGGATACGGACACGGCTCAGGACACATGATGGGAAATCTGACAGAAGATGAAGCAAAGAAAATTAACGACGAGCGCGACGCATTCTTCAAGGCAACCGAAGAGTTAAGGCAGGATATTTATGCAAAGGAGATGGAATTAAACAGCGAGCTTGCCAAAAAGAATATCGATACGGAAAAAGCCGCAAAGCTCCAGAAGGAGATATCCGAGCTTGAATCAAAATTCGACCAGAAACGGCTTGACCACATGATAAAGATGAAAAAGCTTAACCCGAATTTAGCAAGGGGTTTCGGCGGCGGATGTCCAGGAGGACCCTGCGGACGGTAATATAAAGTCCGGAGTGTATTACTAAACCCATCCGTAACGGATTTGATGTTTTGACCGGCTGCCTTACCCCCTTGGCATCCGGTCATCCGCATCATTTCGAGATCTTTGAAGAACATCCAATTTTGGCCAAGTACAAGGAAGGCGATAATAAAGACTTAGGTTTTTGGTTTATAGTTGCTGGTTTCTGGTTAAAAGAGAAAAACCAGAAACAACAAACCAGAGACCAGAAACCAAATCTTTATAGTAATCGGGCAAAGGGGGGTGTTATGCAAAGGTCTCTTGTCAATATCCGTGACTTAACATACTTGCGCCGGAGGAACCTTTACTGAAAAGAATCATATAGAGCATTAACAGGTAAAGTACTACGGCAGACACAGCAAAAGGCTTGAAGTAGTAACCCAATGGCGCAAGAATTACTACCGCAATCCAGTGAATGGTTATAATCCATTTTGAATCGAGCATTATCGGAAAATCATCATACCTGCATATGACCGCAAGCCCGCTTAAATTCCATCCATAAAGGGATGCAAACGCATGAAGCCTCAGGAGCAGCTTCAATCTCTCAGGATTATAAAAAGGATGAAACTCCAGAATAATATAGAGTATTCCGGTCACAGCGGTAAAAAGAAGAAAAACCATTCCTGATGTCAAAAAATTTTTCTGCTGCGTCTTTATTCCAAGCTTTGCGAAAAGGATAAAGATCATCACCACCGAACAAAACAGGATGGATGTTACAATAAGCTGAAAGTCGAGTCTTTCAAACATTATAAACAGAAAAAAAATTATCACGCCGAGATTTACAGTCCAGAAGCCGGCATCTTTAAGAATCCGTACAATATTTCTCACATCATCCTTCATCAGAGAAAACATGACGGACATCGTGATAAGGGAAAGCGGGAAAGAAAATCCGAGGAAAAAGGTGTCGAGCTTCAGTTTCGGAAACGAGACTATCCTTAAATATTCATTGTTTGCAATCACGAGGCAGGATATTACAAGTCCCATGGAAAGACATAAAAGTGATGCCTGGTGAAACTTTTCGGAAACAGGCGCCGGCCTGAAAAAATCATACGGAAACACGGAAAATCTTCTTATCCTGACCGACTCCACAATGCCTGCAAGAAGAATGGCGATAAACATCGATACAAAATAGAATTTAAAAAAAGCGCATATTGCATAGCAGGTCGCAAGTAAGGAAAAAAGGAATGCCTTTTTTGTAAGACGCTCCTTTTTCTCAGTAAAATAAAGGAGTATTGTCCCGCCGCTGCATAAATTAAACAGGAATATATGCAGCCTCTCGAAGTTGTATGCTTTTTCGTCCGTGATAAAAAGATGCAGAAAGCCAAAGAAAAGCGCAAGTGTCATTAAAATAATAAGGTTTGCTTTAAATTTACCAGTCATTTCTATTTCAATTCTTTCTTTCTATTTAGTGTCCATCTTTAAACAAATTATAAACACAGTTAAGTTTCCAATTCGGAAATAGGCAATTTTGGGCAAGCTCAAGGAAATCAAGGGATTGCGCGGAGACATACGTATAGTATGTCGCACAAGAAATCCCGCAGATTGACGCCGAGATCGCTCAAAAGGGCCATTTTCGGATGGAAACTATTTTCCCAGCAGATGAGATAAAGCGCCAAACAGATCAGGATTGCGGAATCTGTATCCTGTTGCAAGGAGCTTTTCCGGCATAACCCTTGTGCTTGAAAGAAGAACCTCTCTTCCCATCTCTCCGAAAGCAAGATTTATTGCAGCGGCAGGAACTGAAAATATGGCCGGGCGCGAAAGAACCTGTCCGAGAGTCTTTGTAAACTCAAGGTTTGTGACCGGATTCGGAGATACGACATTGACAGGTCCTGCAATCATATTTTCCGCAAGCACGTGGAAAAAAGCGCCGATAACATCATCTATCCCGACCCAGCTCATAAACTGTGAGCCTGATGCTATCTTTCCGCCGAGACCAACCCTGAAAGGAAAAATAAGCCTTGAAAGAGCTCCTCCGGCAGGACTTAAGGCAATTCCAATCCGCATGAAGGTAACCCTTATCCCTGCGTCAACGGCAACCTGCGCCGATTTTTCCCACTGGCTGCATACTTCTGAAATAAAATCATCGCCGGACGGATCATCTTCGGTAAGAATTTTATCCCCCCGGTTTCCGTAATATCCTATAGCTGAAGCACATATCAGCACAGGCGGCGGAGACGAAAGTTTCGATATTGTATCTGCAATAAGAGATGTCCCTTTTGTGCGGCTTTCAATTATTCTTCTTTTTTTTTCATCAGTCCACCGGCCTTCGCCTATATGCTCGCCCGCAAGATGAATAACCGCATCTGCTCCGTCAAAAACCGAAGGATCGAGTCTTTTTTTCTCAGGATCCCAGAACGCCTCACCTTTTTCCAAAAAAGGGGCTCTCCTCACAAGGGTATTGACAATGTGCCCGCCGGTTGTAAAAAAGGGGATCATCACAGAGCCCAGGAGACCGCTTGCACCGGTCATGAGTATCTTCATCGGTCTCTTGATATCTTTTTTGGAAAGCTGCAGGATTATATCTTCTATTGTAACAGCATGGCGGTATTTGAATATTTTTGCGAGTTTTGCCTCAACAGACGCGCCTCCAAGCAGTTTTCCGAACGGGTAAAAAGGAAGCGCGTAATCGATGCGGTCTTCAAAAAAAGAGCCTTCGGTACCGTCAGGCTCAAAGCTGTGGGTATGCACCCAGTGGGAAAAAGGGCCTCTTACCTGCCTGTCCCTGAAAAGACGGTTTTCTTCGTAGTCCGTGTGCTCGGCAGTCCATTTATAGGGAAAAGGGCCTGCCTTCATCTCAAGCACTGCCCTTGCGCCTTTGTTTATCCCTCCTTTTCTTTCAATAACGCGGACAGGATCCCAGGGCGGGCTGAGCCTTTCGAGCGCGCCCGGCCTTGAGTGCCACCTGAACACCTCTTCAACCGGGGCATTTATATGCGTCTTTTTTATGAAAGTTTCCGTTTTCATTAATTTTATTCTGCCGGACAGTCGGCAGCCCGTTCACAGGAACCCTGTACCGCACAGAGAAGATTAAATGGAAGACGCATTTCGTTCTGATTTTAGAATGTTGCCACCAGTTCGGCGATAGTTTTCCCCATCAGCTGTGTCGATGCCTCGCCGCCCAGATCCCGGGTTCTTATATTTCTGTCCGCCAATGCGACCTCCACAGCCTTTTCTATCGTTCCTGCCGCCTCAGGATATCCCAGATGATGGACCATCAATGCCCCGGAGAGTATCTGGCCAATGGGGTTTGCAATCCCCCTGCCTGCAATATCGGGAGCCGAACCGTGGACCGGTTCAAACATGGAAGGGAATTTGCGCTCAGGGTTAATATTGGCCGACGGCGCAATGCCGAGGCTGCCTGCCAGAGCCGGACCCAGGTCGGAGAGGATGTCCCCGAACAGGTTGCTGCCCACCACCACGTCAAATATTTCCGGGTGAAGTACAAACATAGCGGCCAGGGCATCAACATGGTACTGGTCGGCCTTCACATCCTTATACTCCTTCGAAATTCTTTTGAATATCTCATCCCAATAGGGCATGGTGAAAACAATTCCGTTCGACTTCGTGACGGAGGTAACCTTTTTCTTTTCTCTCTTTCGAGCCAGGTCGAACGCAAATCTCATTATCCTTTCAACACCCTTCCGGGTGAAAACCGATTCCTGAACCACGAATTCCTGATCGGTTCCCTCGTACATTATTCCGCCAATGTTTGAATATTCACCCTCATTATTCTCTCTTACAACACAGAAATCTATTTCTTCCGCTTCGATATTACGCAGGGGACTTGTAATGCCCCTCATGTTTCTGACGGGTCTGAAGTTTGCATACTGCTGAAAACCCCTTCTTATGGGAATGAGCAAACCCCACAACGACACATGGTCCGGAACACCAGGGTAACCGACCGCGCCGAGGAAGATTGCTTCATACTCTTTCAGTATATCAAGTCCGTTTTTCGGCATCATCTCCCCCGTTGAGTTATAATATTCACAACTCCAGGGGAACAGTGTCCACACAAGCTTGAAGCCGAATCTCTCGCCCGCGGCATCCAGTACCCGCATGCCCTCGGGCACCACCTCTTTACCGATCCCATCACCCATTATTACCGCTATCTTGTGTTTATATCCGGTTTGCACTTTTACTGTCTCCTTAAAAGTAGTCTTACATGCAGCCTGATAGCATACCACTGCCGCTGCTTGTTAACAGCGATGACAGCACCTATTCACTCAAAACGGAACCGCTCAATAATTTCCTGAGGAATCTCCAGCCCCAACCCTGATTTTTGTGGCGGTATCATATTGCCGTTTTTGATCTGTGCGGGTTCTGCAAATGCACCCGCTACCCAGGGCATGTACTCAATGGGGCCGGATCCCATTACACCGCAGGCGACATGAATTGTGCTTTCCATCATGTGGTGCGGCGCCACCGGTAACTGGGCGATATCAGCCATGGTAACCACTTTGACCATTTCCGTAATGCCGCCGACCCGAACAATATCGGGTTGCAGAATATCAACCGCGTTGGCGCGCAGATAAGCGTCGAATTCAAAGCGCGACCCTAATGTTTCTCCAATAGCGATGGGAATATCCAATGCAGCCGCGAGTTTGGCATGACCGGGAATATCCTCGCATAACAACGGTTCTTCGAACCATGCAACACCAAGCTGTTCAAGCTCACGCCCCACCCACATTGCCGTCGGGAAATCCCATTTCTGGTTTGCGTCGACAGCGATCCAAACATCATCGCCCAGGGCCTTACGGACCTCCCTGACCCGCTTAATGTCGACCCTGGGATTTTCATGGCCGATCTTCATTTTGACGCCCATCATCCCCTGCGCCAGATAGTCCTCGAAGGCCGTCACCATCTCGGATACGTTCATATACAACCAGCCGCCGTCGGAGCCGTAGACAGGTGCGCTTTCTCGGCGGCCGCCCAGAAGCTTGTATACCGGCAAGTTTGAAATTTTCCCCTTGATATCCCAAAGGGCCAGATCAACCGCAGCCTGAGCCTGGGTAACCAGTCCATGGCGGCCTACCGACTGCAGTCGTCGGTAAAGCTTGTGCCAAAGGCGTTCGTGGTCGAGAGCATCTTCGCCGATTAACAGCGGTGCAAAATCGTCCTGAAGTATGCAGCGGGTCGCGGTAGCGCCCCCCAGCAAGCTCCAGGAATACCCGAGCCCCCTTGTCCCGTCTTCCGTGGTGACGAATATAACCGGCATATAGATGTGACTGACCGGACCGCCTTTCTTGCCGCTGGAGGAACCCGACTGCATCGGGCGTGGCAGAGGCATACACAATAATTCGGCCTTTACTTCGGTAATACGCATGACAGTCCTTTTCACAAGGTCGGGCGTGTTTTACGGCTCCCCATCCACGGAGGACGGGGGCCGAAATTGATGCTCAGTCAGGAACAATGCCTTCTACTATTTGATACGCCCCAGTTCCTTCATGATAGCCTCGTATTCAACCATCTTCTTCTTCACCAGGGCCAGGGAAGCCTCAGGACCTATAAACTCGGTTTTGAATCCGTTCTGATCCATTTTTTTCTTGACCTCCGGGTCCTTCATAACTTTGTCGAATACGTTGGCAAGATATTTGATGATTTCATCCGGCATACCAGGAGGAGCGGCAACACCCCGGTATGCCCCCTCCACGATGTCATATCCCAGTTCCTTGAACGTCGGCACGTCGGGGAGAATTTCCATCCGCTCCTCAGAAGCGATAGCCAGCATCCGGAACTGATCTTTAAACTGGATTCCCATGGGGGAATAGGACATGAGGGCCGTTACATGGCCTCCCAAGAGGGCGGGCACAGCGGAACCGGTTCCGCCGAAGGGTACGTACGTCAGTTTGATGCCGGCAGCCTTGTTGAGCATGGCGGTCCCCAGATCATTTGCAGATGAGGTGCCGCTTCCCCCTACGGTGACAACGCCAGGGGGATTCTTCTTGGCGTAATCGACGAAGTCTTTGAGAGTCTTAAAGGGACTGTCTTTTCGGACCATCAGGAGATTCGGGGTGCTCTCGAATATATAGATATTCTTGATGTCCAGGGTATTGTATCCGGCATTGCCCATTTCCATGGGCTGGAGGATGATGTGGGGAAGGTTGTGACCGGCGATGGTATAGCCGTCAGGCTTGCTCTTGACCAATTCTGACCAGCCGAGGGCCCCCCCGCCGCCGATCTTATATGTGATGATTACATCCTGGCCGAAATACTTCTTCAGCGGCTGTTCCTGGAACCGGGCGGTGATGTCCGACTCTCCACCGGGATTGAAACATATCATGTATGTGAGACGTTTGCTGGGATAATCACCCGCGTTGGCCGCTCCGGCTCCAACCATGGCAAAAACGGCAAAAAGAACGATAAAACCAACGGTAATTTTTTTCATACCTTTACTCCTTTCTCGAAAATGATTGACGGTTATAATGTCTCAGATGCGCTGCGATCTGCAGGCACCCCTATAGAACCTTGTTTGCGGGAAGGGTCATTCCCGCCCTGAAAAGATCAATACTCCGCATCTTCCACGGCCACCACCGGCTCCTTTGAGCGCACCTGAACCCAGATCCCCCAGCCGATGGAGAGGATGGCAAGTGTCATAAACACGGCGGAAATTGGACGAGTGAAGAATATTGCAGGAGATCCCTGCGAGATGAGCAGTGACTGCCCCATGGAGGTTTCCAGCATCTGGGCCAGGACGCTTGCTAAGACCATGGGTGCAACGGGGAATCCGAGTTTTCGCATGAAGTACCCGATCACCCCGAAGATTAGCATGATCCACACGTCGAACGCCTGAAACCGGATGCTGTAAGTCCCCACCACGGAACAGAAAACGATCAGCGGCCCCAGAATGTAGAAGGGAACTCTGACAATCTTGGCCCACATCCCGACCAGCGGCAGATTGAGGATCAGCAGCATGACGTTGCCGATGTACATGCTGGCAATGACCGCCCAGACAAATTCCGGATTCTGTTTGAAGAGCATCGGTCCGGGCTGGAGGCCGTACATCATGAGACCCCCGAGGAGGACTGCCATAGATGGCGCCGTGGGAAGTCCGAACGAGAAGAGCGGAACGAATCCGGCGGTGGAGGTGGCGTTGTTCGCCCCTTCCGGAGCGGCAACCCCTTCGATCGCTCCCTTCCCAAACCGCTCAGGATGCTTGGATACCCGCTTTTCGAGATCATAGGCCACAAACGTCGTAACCGACGGGGCACATCCGGGGAGGAGTCCCAGAAAGAAACCGACCCCCGTACTGCGGAGCATCGTCCACCGGCACTGTTTTATATCGGCCCAGGTAGGCATCCAGTTGCCTATTTCCACCTCGCTGATGGCGGTGATCCGCTGCTCCACGTTTATCATCACCTCGCTGATCGCGAAGAGGCCAACGATGACACTGATAAAATCAACCCCGGCCAGAAGATTGGGAAATCCAAAAGTCAGCCGGGCTGCCCCGGTAAGAGGGTCCTGGCCGATCAGTGCGGCCCCGAGCCCCAGGGACATGGAGATCACCCCCTTCAGCAGGGCGCGGCCGGAGAGGCTGATAACCAGGCTTAAACCCATGAACATCAGGGCAAAATACTCCGGCGGACCGAAAATAACCGCAAAACCGGCCAGCATCGGGGCAAAGAAGGTAAGGGCGATCACGCTGATCGTTCCCGCGACAAATGAGGAGATTGCCGCAATAGCAAGGGCCGGACCCGCTCTCCCCTGTTTGGCCATTTCGTAGCCGTCAATGGCCGTTGGCACGGAGGAGGCTTCCCCGGGGATATTTACAACGATGGCTGTTGTTGATCCCCCGTACATTGCGCCATAATAGATGGCCGCCATCATGATGATTGCCGAAGTCGGGGGAAGCACCGTAGTCAGGGGAAGCAGGATAGCGATTCCGGAGACCGGACCGATACCGGGGAGTACCCCGACCAGCGTCCCGATGAAACAGCCGACCAGTGCCCAGAAAAGATTCTGTAAAGAAAGGGCGGTCACAAACCCTTGATACAAATAACCAAAGGAAAAATCCATACCTTCCTCCTAGCCTCTAAACAAGGAACCCTCCGGGAAAGAGAGCGCCAGCAGACGGATGAACAGGTAATAAGAAACAATTCCGGTAATCAGGCCGATCACGATCGCCGTCAGCCATTTCGATCGTTTCAGATACCAGGTGGAAAAGGCGATGTACACAAACGAGGCGAGCGGCAATCCGAGCGGATTCATCAGGGCGATGAAAAATGCCAGTCCGGCAAGGGTTACAGAGATCGTCCTGATCCCCTCCCTGTCCGGCCATTTGATCACGAGATCAATTCCCTTTAGACGCCATGACTTGATAGCCAGTCCGATTCCACAGAAAAAAAGCAGAAAACCTACGACCATTGGAAAAGTGCGGGGGGGCAAAGCATGTGCCGCTCCCCCCCTGATCATGGTTGCTGCATAGATAACGAAAATGCCGAGCAGGGTTATGAAACAACCCACTTTGATATCAGCCGATTTTTGTGTTCTCACATCCACCTCCGAGTATACTGAATCTTCGGGATTTTGCTGTCCCCGTAAATATTTCACAATTGGGCCAAACTGTCAAAAATCTTTTGGGTTAATTAACCGGAAGCTTCACAACAAATTTAGCGCCGCCTCCTTCCGGATTTTCACTGTCTATGGTCCCGCCATGCCTGCTTACAATTTCATGGCATAAAAAAAGCCCGAGTCCTGTCCCTTTTCCAACACCCTTTGTCGTGAAAAAGGGTTTGAAAATATCCTGGCGAATTGACTCAGGAATCCCTGGGCCATTGTCTGTGCATTCAAAAACAGCCCTTTTTCCGGTCTTGTCGTAATATGTTGCAATATTCATCCTGCCGCTTTTTTCATCAACCGCCTGAAAAGCATTCAATATTATATTAAGAAAAACCTGACCTAAATTGGCAAAATCCCCCTTGATGTCCGGAAGGTTTTCATCATAATTTTCATCAACTTTAACATTGCTGTGTTTTATCTTGCTGTTAAGAATTCTCAAAGCATCCTTAACGACAGTGTTCATCTTTATTGTCTCAAACTGGCTTTGACTTTGCCTGGAAAGACCAAGAAGGCTTGCAACAACTCCCTTTGCTCTTCCGAGCTCCTTTATTGCAAACTTCATGTCTTCAATTAAATTCTGGTCAGGGGGAGTTTCCCTGTCCCATTTTTCAAGATCTTCTACGGTGGACTGAACAAGGCTTGTACTGCTTGAAAGAGGATTGTTGAGTTCATGTGCAACTCCCGCAACTAGCTGGCCGATAGCCGCAAGGCTCTGGGCCCTTATTAATTGTTCCTGAGCCCTTTCCTTTTCCAAAAGGGCGCTTTTCAGATCACGGGTTCTTTCTTCAATTTTTTCTTCAAGATTTTTATTAAGATCCTCTATGACCCTGTAAGAGATGGTGTTCTGAACAGCAAGAGCGCTTTGCATGGAAAGTGTTTCCAGCAGGTCGAGATCTTCCCGGGTATAGAGTCCTCCGGAAAGCTTTTCCCCAAGAATAATAAAGCCATTCAAAGATTCCCTGAAAATCATCGGCAATGCAATTTCAACATTCATCGTATGCATTAAAGAAAGCACTTTTTGTATTTCTGCATCCCCGTGGCGTTCCATGAGGTTTTTTCTTATAAGAGACCTCCGGCACTTTGCCATGAGCTTAACAAAGGGCGAATCATCTGCAATAAAGGACTCTTTCCCGGAAAATATATGGCTCCCTTTGGCCGAAGAAATGGTAAAACCCGAACCGTCCGGATTTTGCAGATAAAGGGCGCAACTATCTACCCTGATGGCATTCATAACGGTCTCCGTAAGGAGTCTGCCAATTTCCTTAAAATCAAGCACAGAGGCTATCATCAGGCTTACATGTTTTATTGTTTGCCTGTAATTGTATTTTTCTTTGAAAAAGAGCCTGTCGACCACCTTCTGAATTTGCGTTTTCAGAGGCCCGAAGATAAAGGTGATTATAAAGAAAAAGATTACAGGCAGATAAATTGAATCGGTAAAATAGAAATCTTTAAAAACCTTGTCTGCCAGTATGACAATCAGAGCGTAAATGGCGGTAAGAAAAGCTGTCAGAAGAGAATAAACGAGGCCCTTTTCAATGATGGTTCCCATATCAAGAAGATCGTACTTAAAAAGTCCGACAGCAAAAAAAACAAGAGGGATAAAACTTAAATTGCCCGGCGGATAGACGGGATAACCGAGTGTGGGCAAAACATTCAGCCCGTTCATAAGACCCATAAATCCAAATCCGGTAAAAACATATTTCAGCTTGTTTTTCCTGACGCTGCTTTTTTCTTTTATTATGGCGGTGTAAAGTATGATCAGGACGTATATGGTCACAACCAGGCTCCCCAGGCCGAATAACGGATAAAGCTTCCCGGCTTTCGCAAAGTAGCCGAAATAATACCTGTGCATCGATTCTATATATAATGGCGTTGGAGTTATACACATCAGAACGAAAGCGCCGACGTAGGCAAAACCTGTAAGCCATCTGCGGTTATTGATATTCAGATATGAATGAAAAAAATGAATATATACGGGAAACAGGTATACTATCAGAAAATGATCGGCGCGGCTGATAAAAAGTGCGGTTGCTTCGGATTTTACATTCAAAACAAGGAAGATATCTATATAAAGGAGTGATCCGAAAAAGCAGAGAATGAAGAAAAGAAAATTAACCTCTGTTTTCTTGCCGCGTATAACGGTCAAAGCGGCTAAACCGAGAAAACAGCACAAAGTCAACAAAGGTGGAATGCTGTAAGGATTTATCATCTGCTTTCAAGCATCTCACGTGCATGAGCGATTGTTGCCCGGGTGATTTCCTCACCCCCGAGCATTCTTGCTATTTCTTCTATTCGTTCATTTTCGACTAACGGCGCAATAATGGTTTTTGTCCTTCCCCCTGATACATGTTTCGAAATCCTGAAATGATGGTCGCCGAACCTGGCAATCTGGGGAAGATGCGTAATACAGATTATCTGGTGATGCCGGGCAAGAGAAGCCATTTTTCTGCCGACAACTTCAGCCACTCCTCCTCCTATCCCAGCATCAACCTCGTCAAAAACTATAGTCTCAACCGACCCGGAACCGGCAAGAAGGGCTTTTAATGACAGCACAATCCTCGAAAGCTCACCTCCCGAGGCTATTGCAGACAAAGGCTTAAGGGCCTCCCCAACGTTTGGAGCAATCATAAATTCTGCCCTGTCTATGCCTGTTTCACCAGCTGCATTACCATCAACAACAAGGAAGGAATCAGCATCGTCGGGAGCCGGAACAGTCTGCATGGAAACCTCAAATTTTGTGCGGGACATTTTAAGTGTCGCCAGCTCTCCTTCCACTTTTAAAGCAAGCTGTTTTGCGCGTTCTTTTCTTTTTGAAGAAAGTTCTTTTGCAGCAGAGGCAAGCTTTTTATGGAGGGTGCCGAGTTTTTTCTGTGTTTCGGCTATTGTTTCTGAAAGATTTTCAATGCCGGAAAGATCATTTTCAATCGATTCCAGTTTTTTCAAAATCGCTTCAAGGGAACCTCCGTGTTTTCGCTTAAGCTTGTTCAGCAAATCAAGGCGCGCTTCGACGGCTTCAAGTTCTTTTTCATCAGTTTGTATTTTTAAAAGGTAGGTCCTTAATTCATTCGATATATCTTCGATATTATAGGCGGCCCCGGAAACAGCTTCGGCCTTTGAAGAAAGCTCGGAATCTATCTGGCTTGCTTTGGCGAGATTTTTCCGGACAATTCCCAGTCTTTCAATAATAGAACCCTGCGCGCTGTAAAGTTCTTCAATGCTGCTTCCCACAGCCTCGTACAGGGATTCCGTATTCTTAAGCCTTGTCCTGAACTTTTCGAGGTCAGCATCTTCTCCGGGCCTGACAGATGCCTCTGTTATCTCTTTTTTCTGGTAGGAAAGAAAATCGATCTGTTCGGCCTGGCGGTCCTTTACCGAATTCAGCTCTTTCAGTCTTTTTACCAGGGGAACTATCTCATTGAAAAGTTTCCCGGCTTCATTCCGTAAAGGCATCAATCCCCCGAACTGATCCAGGATAAAAAGATGCTGCTCATCCCTCAGCAATCCCTGGTGCACATGCTGCCCTGAAATGCTGGCAAGGTTTTCGGTAACAGATTCTAACATCTGAATAGTTGAAAGTTTCCCGTTAATATATATTCTGTGCCTGTCGCTTCTTGATATAATCCTTCTTATTATTAGCCCGTCCGAAGAATCGTAACCATACTCTTCCATGAGCGCTGCAACCCTGCTTTCAGGAGCAATTTCAAACAATGCTTCAAGTTCGGCGGCCTCGGCGCCGGTTCGGACCAGAGTTGCTGTTGCCCTGCTTCCCAGCAGAAGATTTACTGCATTGATTATGATTGACTTGCCTGCCCCCGTCTCTCCGCTTAAAACGGTAAGGCCGTCTGAAAAACAAA
>JAGVOC010000194.1 GCA_020052975.1 Desulfobacterales bacterium
CGGAGCATCTATTCGTGATTTTCTTGGCATGAACCCCGAATAATATATCACCAAACATTAATCAAGTTTAATAGTTTAATACGTCCCCTATATCCGACAGACATTGTTTAAGTTTAAAAGATTAATACGTCCCCTATTTACCCTTTGGTTGAAATAAAGCACTACTTTTGAACGTATTGAAGGCTTTTGTTTATGCTCTAACTTGCTGATAATAAAGGGTGAGCCATTGATATCTGTGGGTTATTAAAATTTTGATCGAAACGGGTTCAACTCCCGCCGCCTCCAACTACAACTGTTCAGTGGTAGGTAGTTGTAAGAATTGAGGATTACGAATGGGAGAAGAGTAACGTCTGTATTCATCGACCTGCGCTGCTTCTCGCGCAGGTGTGGCGGAAGGATGGGTTGGGCATGGGTTAGAATATGCGATCGAGAAAAACAAATATCACCTCCCTCAAGTAGTCGTAAACATCGCTTATCCGGTAGCTAGCCGAAAACAAAGAGCGAACGTCGTCGACTGTGAGGTCATGGAAATGATACGGATTAACATTGGTAGTTCTAAAGGTTGGAAAGCAAACTATTACCTGATTAATTTGGTGCCTCTCAGCTAGGGCAACCAACGAGTCCGGCCGCCGAAGATGCTCTATTGTCTCCAGAGAAATAAGAACGTCGAACTTACGGCCAAAGTCAAAGTGATCCAAGTCAGATTGAATGAAGGTGGTTTTTTCGGTTTGGTAGTTCCCCTTGGCGTATTTGATTGCTTCCTCTGATCGATCCACACCTATAATCGAAGCAACATCAGGATTTTGCTGAATAAGATAAGAACCATACCCAATTCCGCATGCACAATCTAAGACTTGACCATGCGCGTACGAACGGCAGAATCGGTATCGTTTCACATGGGCTTCGAGCGACAGCCTTTTTTCTATACGTCTTAGCTCATCGAGCGAAAGGTCAATGCGCTCAACAACTGTTATTTGACTCATAACTATCCTCATATGAAACCCACCGTCGTGGTACAGGTGGTGTACAGGTGGCAAGAAAGGGCAGCGTGCATGCGCCCCTATCGAGCGCTAAGGCAAAGATATCCCTGAAATTAGCAGTACAGCGCATAACCCACTTGCAATAAATAGCACTAGTAATCTAATAGATATCAGGCGAGTCAGTAGCTCTGTCTTTCTCGGTGGTGGACATACCCCATCGCTGTAGGCCTGCGAGATACCAATCCCATTAGTTGTCTCAAGATTAGTTGAAATATACCTTGCCACGTTTGCGTAGTATGCGAGCCGACTATAGAGTAAATAGAGTAGGAGCACTACGATAGCTCCTCCAAAAAACAACGTGCGTTTTTCTATGATGCTGTGTAGGTCTTCGTGTAGTGAATAGCATGCGAAGACAACACCAAACATGCCGACGATTACGGATATTGATAAAGTATCATAGTGTCGGTGGGTTTCTATCGCTGCTTTGTATTTCTCTTCATGCAAAGTCATTATATGCGGTGCTTTCTATTAATGGGGGCATAAAATAGGTTACACAAGACTTGATGATCTTCTTATAACCATGAAGTGACTGTTCATCATATGACCCATTCTCAAAAAACATAACCTATTTACTGACCCAATTAATATCATAATATTCGTTTGAAATCTACAATATAAAAAATGTCAGCCTATTTCTTTCAGGAAGAAATAGATAGCCCAGGCAGTTTTTAAGTTAGATATTTATTCATTGCTTATTTACAAACTAGTGATACTCCACCCGCAGAGCGGGTGGCCTCAGGTTGCCCCCCAGAGGGGGGCGGTTTCAGAGGTTTAAGCACATGTGTACTGGTCCAACATCAGTGCCCTTCCAGAAGTTCTATATCGCGTTACCCGCATAAATCTCGAAAAATATCCCCGCCTTTTCTCCGAAATTTACCATACAGTTTCTTTTGTCTGTATTTCGGGACAAATACCACATGGTATTTGCAATCACATCGAACATGCGATAAACTTTCCCAATCATGCATAGGTTCATCCTCCGCTTTGCCCTTTCGAGACTTTCCCGGAGAGTGAGCCTGTATTATTTCTCACCGGATCGGTAGAACCTATCCGGGTCCTCCACCAGAGGTGGAGGATTTATATCGAAACTAAGATCCTTTATCCCCCAAACATCCCTCGCTCGGTTTTTATAGTATACAATATATTGTAATAATTAACTATTTATCTTCGCCTTGTGGGTTCGATTCCCATGCACTTCCGCCATAATTGTTAATAACTGCTCGGAAAAGCTTTCTTCCTTCAGACTATCCTGATATATTCAAAGAGAGTGCCGTTTGCAAGCTGTTTACGGAATTGATTGTTGAGGGGGTTTAATGGAACACAACTTTGTAAAAGCAATAAAACTTAAGAATAATCTTCAGCTGAAAATCTATGATAATTCTAAAAAAATGGCCGGGGACAGGTGGCTGGTATCTTTAATAGCCCGGATAAAAATACCGGCTGATTCAGCCTTTAAGTTATTATCCGATTCGGACCCCGGCAAAGAAGAAATTACCAAGTATCTCGGCAGCGAAGTTCTTTTTGAGCAGAAAAGAGAACGTTTCTTTATTGATGAAAAGAATAAAGAATCTGCTTTTAATGAATTATGCGATAGCTTCGTTAAAAGCACTATAAGTTATCTTTCTCTTCCCGATTTTCCAAAAAAGTTCGTCATGATGAAATTGAAGGAAAAAAAGAAAAAGGCATTTCTTGAAGCAGCTGCAGGTCAATACCGTTCGGAATAAAATTGACGGCTTCTTAAAAAGTCATTCTGCTGTGTTGCACTTCATCTTTCGTCATTGCAGCGTACCAGTAAGTACGCTTCATTCCTCAAGATTCGTGCGCCTTGCATAATGAG
>JAGVOC010000190.1 GCA_020052975.1 Desulfobacterales bacterium
CTCATTATGCAAGGCACGCGAATCTTGAGGAATGAAGCGTACTAATTGGTACGCTGCAATGACGAAAGATGAAGCGCAACACAGCAGAATGACTTTTTAAGAAGCCGTTAAGGTTAAGTACCTCTAATTTGGAGAAATGTCAACCCTCACCCGGAATATAGGCGAAATCAATACTATTTTTTTCGGAAAATTGGAAGTTTAATTATAATTATCTGTCAATAAAGTTTTGAATAATGAATAATATCAGAAATTTCAGTATAATAGCACATATTGATCACGGCAAATCGACTCTTTCAGACCGTCTGATCCAGGCTACCGGGATTGTTTCGGACAGGGATTTTAAGGATCAGATTTTAGATAACATGGAAATCGAACGGGAAAGAGGCATTACAATCAAAAGCCAGACAGTTTGCCTTCCTTATACAGCAAAGGATGGCAAGCAATATTTTTTAAATCTGATCGATACCCCGGGACATGTTGATTTCTCATATGAAGTCTCAAGGGCTCTCGCATCATGCGAAGGAGCACTTCTGATTATTGACGCAAGCCAGGGCGTTGAAGCCCAAACCCTTGCAAATCTTTACCTTGCTATGGAGCATAATCTTGTAATCATACCGGTAATCAACAAGATAGACCTCCCTTCGGCCGACATTGAAAGGGTAAAGCTGCAGATCGAAGAAGACCTGGGGCTTGACCCTTCAACCGCCTTACTTGTATCCGCGAAGGAGGGGATAGGAATTGATACCGTGCTTGAAAGCATAGTCAAAATTCTACCCGCCCCTTCAGGTGATCCTGATGCTCCCTTTAAAGCCTTGATTTTTGATTCCCATTATGATGCCTTCCGCGGCACCGTTGTTTATTTCAGGGTCTTTGAAGGAAGTATCCGGCCTGGAGATGTCATAACTTTCATGTCCAATATGATTTCACACAAGTCTGAAGAGATTGGAATATTTCAGCTTAAACGCATTCCGAAAAAAGAAATATCGGCCGGCGAGGTCGGATATGTTATTGCGGGAATAAAGTCCGTTACCGACACCAGGTGCGGCGATACCATAACTTTAAAAAACCGTCCGGCAGACAAATCACTCCCCGGATTTAAAGAAGCAAAGCCGGTTGTCTTTTCGTCCATATATCCTGTTGCAGCCGATGAATATCAGGAACTGGCAATAGCCATCGAGAAACTCAAATTAAATGATGCCTCCCTGATTTACGAAAAAGACATGTCTGTTGCCTTAGGGTTTGGTTTCAGGTGCGGTTTTCTCGGACTTCTTCATCTTGAGGTTGTGCAGGAGCGTCTTGAGCGCGAATTCGATCTTTCCCTGATCCTGACAGCACCATCTGTTCAGTATGTCCTTATAATGAACGACGGCACCGAAATGATAATTGACAATCCGGCCCTTTATCCGGATCCGACCAGAATCGGACGCACAAAAGAGCCCTATATTCGCGCCGCTGTTATAGTACCGGACAGATACATGGGCGCCGTTATGAAGCTCTGCCTTGACAGGCGCGGAATCAATAAGAATTACCAATACCTGACAAGCAACCGCCTTGAGATGATATTCGAACTTCCTCTCGCCGAAGTAATTTTCGACTTCCACGACAAGCTCAAGTCAATTACTCAGGGGTACGGATCTTTCGACTATGAAATAATCGATTTCAGAGACACCGACCTTGTTAAAATGGATATTCTGATTAACGGCGAACGTGTAGATGCTCTGTCCCAGTTAGTTCACAGCGAAAGGGCCGTTGAACGGGCAAGAATGGCTTGTGAAAAGCTTCGTGAAGAGATTCCAAGGCAGATGTTTAAAATTGCTATCCAGGGAGCAATCGGGGCAAAGATAATTGCCAGATCCACCGTTTCCGCTTTCAGAAAAGATGTTACTGCAAAATGCTATGGAGGCGACATCACCAGAAAACGCAAGCTCCTCGAAAAGCAGAAAAAAGGGAAAAAACGGATGAAGATGGTTGGGAAAGTCATGATTCCGCAATCGGCGTTCCTTTCGGTTTTAAAGACGGACTCTGACTGACCTTGACGGCTTCGTAAAAAGTCATTCTGTCCGCCGCGGCGGACGCTTCATCTTTCGTCATTGCAGCGTACCAAAAAGTACGCTTCATTCCTCAAGCTTCGCGCGCCTTGCATAATGAGCTTTTTACTTTGCTGTCAGAATTTTGACTTTTTACGAACATCCTGCTTCTGATTTTTGAAAAAAGGCATAACCTTATTTTAATAACGGAGAATTGATGGGTAAAACCATAGCTGAAAAAATTTTTGAATCGCATATCGTAGATAATCCGTGTGATGATATTTACGTTATCCGGCTTGACGCGGTTTTCTGCCATGAAATTACAACTCCTATCGCAATAAATGACCTTGTAGCCCGGGACAAAGACCGTGTTTTTGACACATCTAAGGTTAAGGCCGTGATCGATCATGTTACTCCCGCCAAGGACTCCAAAACCGCCGAACAGGGCAAAATATTAAGAGATTGGGCGAGGCGCCATAAGATAAGGGATTTTTTTGATATAGGCAGAAACGGTGTATGTCATGCAATCTTTCCGGAAAAAGGCTTCGTAAGACCGGGTTTTACCATAATCATGGGTGATTCCCACACCTGTACGCATGGAGCTTTCGGAGCTTTTGCCGCAGGAGTTGGAACAACAGACCTTGAAGTAGGTATCTTGAAAGGCGTATGCGCGTTTCATTATCCAAAAACAATAAAAATAAATGTAACCGGCAAAATTCCTGCCGGAGTATATGCAAAGGATATCATTCTTTCTGTCATAGGCCGCATCGGAGTAAATGGAGCGACCAATAATGTCATGGAATTCGCCGGCCCTGTGGTGGATGCGCTGAACATGGACGCCAGGATGACATTGTGCAACATGGCTGTGGAAGCAGGAGCTACATGCGGAATCTGCTGTCCCGACATGACTACAGTTGAATATTTATGGGAATATATTAAAGACGAATACAAAACAAAGGAAGCAGCTCTTGATGCATTTAAAAAATTCTGCCCCGATCCTGATGCAGGCTATGAAAAGATCATAGACCACGATGTTTCAAAACTCGAACCTATGGTTACTTTCGGATACAGGCCTGATAATGTGAAGCCTGCCAGAGAGATGGAAGGAACAAAAATAGACCAGGTATATATAGGCTCATGCACAAACGGCAGAATAGATGATTTAAGGGCTGCCGCAGAAATTTTAAAGGGAAATACAATAAGCGATTCAATACGGGGGATCATTTCTCCGGCCACTCCGAAAATCTACCGTCAGGCCCTTGATGAAGGAATAATAAGTATTTTCCTTGAAGCCGGATTTTGCGTCACAAATCCGACCTGCGGCGCCTGCCTCGGTATGAGTAACGGGGTTCTTGCCGAAGGAGAAGCCTGCGCATCGACAACAAACAGGAACTTCAGCGGGAGAATGGGGAAGGGCGGAATGGTATACCTCATGAGCCCGGCAACTGCAGCGGCAACAGCCCTGGCAGGTTACATAACCAATTCAATATTATACACCGGCAGATAATCTTTATGAAAAATTTCAGCGGAAAAGTGCTTTTCCTTGACAGAGCGGATATTAATACGGATGAAATAATTCCTGCTAAATATCTCGCTGAAAATACAAGGCAGGCTTTAAAGCCCTATCTTTTTGAAGACATGAACCTTGAAGGTTTCAATAATAAGAAAGATATTCAGGGAAAGAGTATCATCATAACCCGGGAAAATTTCGGATGCGGATCATCGAGGGAACATGCCCCATGGGCTCTTCAGGAAAACGGTATCAATCTCGTCATTGCTCCAAGCTTTGCCAGAATTTTTAAAAGAAACATGTTTAACTGCGGTATGATGGCAGTTGAGCTTCCAACTGAAATAATTGACCACATTTTTTACGTTTTCTCAAAACAGGAAACTCGGCTCGAAACTCTTTTTGGTGACAGCGCTTTCATATTAAATGGCGGCAGCATGAATGAATTAATAAAGTTCGCAATTTCCGACTTTGACAGGGCTTTGGTCATGGCTGGAGGGTGGGTGGAATACGCAGATTCCAGATACTGACGACATCGCCTGTTGCGCCCGGATATACATTTTTTCAGGATATTCTCATCAATTATGATTGCAATTTTTGATGCAGCAGTTTTTATCTCAGCCGGTAGGACTTTATATCATACCGTTGCATTTCCCAATAGGGATTGTTTTAAGGTTAATGGTTGAAGTAACCGGCGCCGGATTTTTTGGCGTCTGGTTAACTGAATGGTTCTACTCGTACGTCAGCCTTTCCATTTCTTGACATTCCGCACCTAATAATATATATCATGGTATCTATCAATAACAATCGGAGGTGTGTCATGCAAACTGCAAAAATATTCATTAATGGGCGAAGCCAGGCTATAAGATTGCCAAAGGATTTCAGATTCTCCGGGAATGATGTTTTTATTAAAAAAATCGGCAAGATGGTTGTTCTTTTGCCGAAAGATGATCCCTGGTCACCATTAGTCAATTGCCTTGACCAGTTTACCGATGACTTTATGGATAGCAGAGATCAACCTGATCAGGATTCCCGGGAAAAATTCTAATGGAATTCATGCTCGATACGAGCACTTGCATTTATATTATTAAACGAAAACCACCCAATGTAATAGAACGTTTTAAGCAGACTGAGATTTTCCAAATCGGCATCTCGTCGATCACACTGAGTGAGCTTTTATATGGTGTTTCAAAAAGTTCAAAGCCCGAACAGAATCAAATGGCTTTGACGCAGTTTATTGCACCACTGGAAATATTACCCTATGGTGATGAAGCCGCTCAACATTATGGCGACCTTAGAGCCTATTTAGAAAAACTGGGTACGCCTATTGGTTCTCTTGATATGCTGATCGCCGCCCACGCACTTTCGATCGCCTGCACTCTGGTCACCAACAATGAAAAAGAGTTTATTCGGATACCGCATTTAAAGATCGATAATTGGGTAAAATAGCCTTCCGCTTTTTTCGTCATCGCATCCTATCGAACCCCGAAACTTTCACGAAGCCAAATAACTTTCGATTTAACGGGCGGGTAGCAGGCACTTACCAGCACGAAAGTCTGCTGCTCCGCTTCTGGGTCGGACCAAGCTAACTATTTGATTTTTAAAATTTAACGTTCCAAAAGCAGGTGTTTTCTTGCCCTATATCACGCTTTTTGACCCCAAAATGGGCTTTATAAGAAATGTCCCGCACCGTCAATTAATTGAATAAAGCTCTTTTTACCCTTAAAAAGTTCGATATAGCCACTAAATAAGGGTGTATTTGCAGTATAATTTATATAATATCAACAAGTTCTCATGGCCCGACCCTATCTCCCAGTCACGGTTCATGCCGAGGTTATCCGATTACGGTTGACAAAATATAATATAGTGTGTATTAATACACACTATGTATAGCCGCCAAATAATCAAAATACTCAAACAAAATGGGTGGTATGAAATAGCCAAAGTCGGCTCTCACACCCAATTCCGGCATCCGGAGCGCAAAGGACGAGTCACTGTTCCACATCCCCCAAAGACATACCAATTGGCACATTAAAAAGTATCGAGCGCCAGTCAGGTATTAAATTCAGATGAGGTATTACCATGGCAAACTATATCGCTATCGTTCATAAAGAAGCCAAATCAGATTTCGGCGTATCGTTTCCGGATTTTCCTGGATGCATCACCGCCGGAAAAAATATCGATGAAGCCAAGGATATGGCCCAGGAAGCTCTCACCCTTCACATCCAGGGCATGCTCGAAGACGGTGACCAATTGCCTGTTCCATCCAGGCTCGAAGAGATTATGAACGACCCCAATTACGCCAATGCAATCGCCTATTTGGTCGTTTCGGTACCTGATGCCAAACCCCGCACGGTCAGGGTGAATGTTATCGTACCTGAAATGACGCTAAAACAGATCGATGCTGCTGCGAAAAAACGCGGTATGTCAAGATCATCATTCTTGGTACATGCAGCACAGAGCGCAATTCAGTCTATCCAGTCCGACGCATCTGCCTAAATTTTTCCCGACGGATAACAAAAAGCTCAGCCTGAGCCCGCGTAGCGGGCGATTGGCTGGAGCGCCGGGTTATGCGCTCTTTTGATAATGCGAAGCGTACCAGTCTACTACCTCTCTTATCATCTTCTGGTAAGAAGTCTTCTGATTCTTTGCCTGTTCTTTGAAAAAGGTGATACTCGATTTCTTCAATGATATAGTAACCTTCACATTGTCTTCCCTCAGCACCAACTGATCAGGCGAGGGAAGAAAATCTTTGACGACCTTCAGATCGCCCATAGGTTCTTCAGCGTATTTTGTTTTGCTCTTCATAAATCTTCCTTCCTTTTCTCCAATAACCTGCTCCATAAATGCGAATAACATTGCCACGGTATGTAAACCTGACGGTCAATATGCCTTCGCCAACACATCCCATGCAGTAATACCGGTCTTCTTCGGTACCATGGGTAATGTCTTCCGCGATAACACGGTGGGGATCAAGAAAAGCCTGTTGTGCAGTCAGAAAAGAAATGCCGTGTTTGGCTTGGTTTTCCTTATCTTTTTCCTCATCCCATTCAAAGGTTGCTTTTCTCATAAGCACACTATACTAAACTTATGCATCTATGGCAATACTAAAGTATGGTAATATATATGGCTCAATAATGCCTTCATATTCATCGCATAACGAGCCTGTAGAAAAACCCTTTTTTGCAAAGCGATCATAGTCCGAAGTCCGAACAGTTCGGATTTTTGCAGATCGTCAATTTATTATGCCCAGTTTATTTTTTCCGGTAAAATATTTGTGCTTTTCGTTCAATTGACCTGTTTTTAATGGATTCATGCCTCCGGATTGCTCCGGCTGCTGCCACTTCATGCATACCCTAACCCATATCGGTGGATCTTTGTTAAGTTGTGCACAATGCAGAAGAGGTTCCACTGCGTGTTCACTTTCGTCTTACCTCGTAAGGTGAAACGGTCAAGTCCGCGGGACGATGTAATATGAGAAAACGGCGGCTCACTGATGGCCAGACGCATGCCGTAAAGAACCCGGCCAACGGTGGA
>JAGVOC010000010.1 GCA_020052975.1 Desulfobacterales bacterium
GGGTTTTTTCAGCTTCATATTCCCGGGTTTTCTGCAACAGTGTTTCGTCAATCGCACCCGCAAATTCTGAAGGAACCGACCTCCCGTATCTTTTCAGGTAAACGAGGTTCAGGTACTGGAGGACGTATTCAAACCCTTCTCTGAGGATATAGAGGCAAAGGATGCTAATCAGGAATTCACTCACTATCGGGCGTTGCTTTTATTTGATATAGTATCCCGACCCCCTCCAGTTTCCGTCTTTATCGAGCATAGGGGTTACGGTTTCAACAGCAGAATTTTTGTTCTCGAATGATGTGGCGTACTGGATGACGACATATTCCCCGTCGGGGGCTCCGGGTAATGCTGTCCTGTATTCCTTTGATTTGACCGTCCTTTTCAGGACGTTACCGAGCGGTTTTCTTACAGGAGATACCGCCTGTTCCCACTGGGCACTGGTAAGGGAATTCTTAAAATATTGAGCAGCCGTCTCCCAGCTTTCATTATATTTTCCGCCATCAACAAGCTTGAGCCATTCATTCGCTGCTTTGACAGCCTTTTCTTCTTTCGCACCTCCCGCGATACAGACACTGGATAAAAAAACAACCGCAGCCAGAAAAAAAACAATGCTCATCATTTTCTTCATGTTCTGCCTCCTTTCCGTCGGTAAACATCAAGTGCATTCCTATATTGTACCTTTTTCAATCCTATAGAAAGGGGGGGAACGTTACTTCTCAACCCTCTACGCGGACAAGCGCTTCTCCCGGCACCCGTTCGATGAGTACCTGCACCGCAGTATCAAGCTCGGAGCCGTTCAGAGATTCCATCGTTATCATGAGCGCATACTCGTCGTTGTCGAGCACAGGATAAGATCCGATCTTCACATTCCTGTGACGGCTCACCACTTCGTTCAGGAGCGGCGCGATGCTCGACTCAGAGACATTCAGATAGATTTTCTTCACCCGTATTACGGGTTCATTGAATAATTTTTCGAGCGCAACAAATTTCTTCCTCAACAGCTGAGGGATGCCTGGGAAGATATACACATTTCTGAAGCGTATTAACGGGAACGACAACGTTTCATCAGCAAACAGCTCCGCCCCCTCCGGTACTTCAGCCATTTTTAACTGCTCTTTGGTCAGGGTTCCCTGTCTCTTCTCGAGTATGCCCCGCAGCATCGGATCGATCACCGTTCTGACATGAAAGGCACCTGCAATGCCCTCTATGGTCACATCGTCGTGTGTCGGTCCTATGCCTCCGGAGGTAAAGACATAATCATATCTGTCCGAAAATATCTTCACCTCCTCTGCTATCTCATGCACCGCATCTGCTATGACCGAAATCCGGCGCAGATGCAAGCCGTGGGCAAAGAGTTCCTTTGCCATGAAATAGGCGTTATCGTCCTGCACCTTTCCGGTAAGGATTTCATCTCCGATGATTATTATTCCCGCGGTCTTCGGCATATTTCTTTCACCTTAATTGTAGCTTATCTGCCGGGTTTTTTTAAGAAGGTTTTGCAAAACCCCCAAATATTTGAGACAATAGAGTGAGGATGCAAGAAGCGCGCTTTTACGAAAAGCTTGACGACAACAAAGTACGGTGCTTTCTCTGTGCCCACCATTGCGTCATAAAGGATGGGAAGAGAGGCATCTGCGCCGTCCGCGAGAACAGAGAGGGGACACTATACTCTCTCGTCTACGGAAAACTCATTTCGATGAATGTCGATCCCATCGAGAAGAAGCCTCTTTTTCACTTTCTTCCGGGGTCCACATCATTCTCGATCGCAACGGCAGGATGTAATTTCCATTGTGACCATTGTCAGAATTACGAAATATCACAGTCTCCGAAGGAACATCCTGAGATTGTCGGACAGTCTGCCGTTCCCGAGGCAGTAGTTGACGCTGCAGGACGGTATGGCTGCAAGAGCATTTCCTATACCTACACTGAACCCACCATTTTTTTTGAATTCGCCCATGACTGTGCCAAGCTCGCACAGGAACGGGGCATCAGGAACGTTTTTGTGAGCAACGGCTACACAAGCCCGGAGGCTGCGCGGGAAATTGCACCCTGCCTCCACGGGAACAATATTGATCTTAAGGGGGACGACGAATTCTACAAAAACCTCTGCGGCGCTAAGCTCGAACCGGTCAAGAATACGATCCGTCTCATGAAGGAACTCGGGGTATGGGTTGAGGTTACCACATTGATTATCCCTGATCACAATGACTCTGAAAAATCGCTTCGGGATATCGCAGAATTCATCAGCTCGGTTGATCCTGCCATCCCCTGGCATGTATCGCAGTTCTATCCGACCTATAAGCTGACCGATAAACCAAGGACTCCGGTGAAGACGCTCCGCCGGGCAAGAGAAATCGGATTTGAAACAGGCCTTCTGTATGTGTATGAAGGGAATGTCCCCGGAAAAGGAGGGGAAAACACCTATTGCCCTCAGTGCAAAAAACTGCTTATTAAACGTTTCGGATTTAAGATATCTGAAAATATTCTGAAAGACGGCAGATGCCCTGCATGTGATTTTGCAATAGCCGGGGTATGGAAGTAACTACAGCTGTCGCATCATTAATACTGCATCTTCAACCGGGTTGGCGTAATATTTTTTTCTCAGGCCTGCATCCCTGAATCCGAACTGTACGTAGAACTGTTTTGCCGCAATATTCGAACTCCTCACTTCGAGATAGATAAACCTGCACCCCTTCTTTTTCAGTTCGGTTAAGGCCTCATTTATGAGCCGGGTTGCCATCCCTCTCCTCCTGAAATCAGGATGCACCGCAAGGTTCAGGATGTGTCCTTCATCGAGGATCAAATTCATGCAGAGATACCCGACAAGCCTGTCCCCGATCATAAGGACCCGGCTCAGGGAATAGAGTTTATGGATTTCGGCCAAAAAAGCCGCCTCTGTCCACGGGGTGGAGAATGATTCGTTCTCGATATCCATTATCTGACGGATATCTTCTTCCCGCATCTCACGGATGGTTCCCTCA
>JAGVOC010000332.1 GCA_020052975.1 Desulfobacterales bacterium
GCAAATCACGAGGAGTGAAGCGTACTTATAGTTACGCTGCAACGACGAGGGATGCAGCGGAACGCCGCAGATGGACTTTTTACGAAGCCGTCAAGATTATATGCTGGAAGATTGTATTCTTAGCGGTCAGAAGGGTCGGAAGCAGAGTGTCTGGAAAACATAATAAGGCTTCTCTTTTCACTTAAGTACGGCAAATAAAATTCAACTATATCAACAACAGCTAACCTCAAGTGGATCAAGATTTCTTCATTATCAGTTAGTTCCCTTTTTGCCTCTCTGCCCCGCATAGCTATCAGGAGCCCGTCTCTTTTTAAATAGGGCTCTCCTATGGATAAAAATTTCCCTAAACCTGAAAATGCCCTTGAAATAACCACATCGAAGGTTGAACCTATTTTCCCATGCATATCTTTATCTTCGGCTCTTCCATGTACTGCCTTAATATTATTCAGGTGTAGTAGTCTTATCAAGTGTTTTTGGAAGTTTACCTTCTTCAGAGTAGAATCAAGTAGTGTGACATCTAAAGATGGATTGGCAATCTTCAAAGGTATACCGGGAAATCCTCCTCCTGAACCCATGTCCAACAAAGAAGAATTTTGAGGGATATGGTTCAATGGAGAAAGGGAGTCAATGAAATGTTTGATTACAATCTCTAAGTCATTGTGTATGGCAGTGATATTTATTTTAGAACTCCATCTCTTTAGCTCCGTCAGGTAAGTTTTAAATAATTCAATCTCTTTGGAGGTCAAAGAGACATTTATTGCATTTGCCCCTTTATAAAGGATTTCCTCTATAGATTCTTTCAAAATTGATAGACTCTTAAAACGTCAAATTAGGATGGCGAAGTAAAAAGCTCCAGATGTAGCGCAATACCGTAGACGGATTAAATGTTATCGGACTTTAAGGAAACTATTGACTATAACTACTATTAAGAAGAAGCTAAATCTTTACTTGACTCTTTTTGCCTAAAGGTATGCTGTTGTTGGGTCGTTAAGATACTTGTGTGTACTGCTTCTGCGTGTAATTTCAAGCCTAGTGCACCTATCACTTTGAGAATTGTGTCGAAGCCCGGGCTTCTTTCCCCAGAGAGTGCCTTGTAAAGACTTTCGCGAGACAAGCCGGCATCCCGTGCCACTTGAGACATGCCTTTGGCACGGGCAATATCGCCCAGGGCTTTAGCAATGAAAGCAGCATCACCATTTGCCTCCTCAATGCAAGCTTCAAGATAAGCAGCCATTTCCTCCGGTGTACGAAGATGTTCAGAGACATCGTATCTGGTAGTTATGGTTTTTGCCATGATATACTCCTATAGATTTTTTGCCAGGCGCAAAGCGGTTTTTATATCCCTGGCCTGGGTACGCTTGTCACCACCAGCCAGCAAAATTACCACCGATAGCCCGCATTGTTTGTAATAAACCCGATAGCCGGGTCCGTAATCGATCTTTAGCTCTGAAACCCCTTCACCCACAGGCTTCACATCCCCAGGATTCCCTGCCGCTAATCGTTCAATCCTTACCAGAATACGTGCACGCGAACGGAGGTCATCCAAGCTATCGAGCCATTTACTGAAAATTTCAGTCTTGCGAATTTCAATCACAATTTAATTGTAGCCTAATGGATACATGTTGTCAACGAATATTTTGCGGTTCCGTGCAAGATGTCTAATGGGAATCTGAGTCGTCCCTCTCCAGCGAGATGTTATGAGGCAAAAGCTTTTATATACAGCTTTTCCAATCTTGCCAGGTTTATCATGGGGATGAACTTTCCCTGGGAATAGGAGAACTCTTTGTACCGGGCAACTGCAATCTCCTTGTGTAAAGGTTAAACGGTTTGACCCAATGTATTGCAGTAATAGCACCATAAATATGCCGTCTAATAAAGTAATTACCGAAGAAATCCAGGCCTTTCTACAGGCTCAACGGGCTCTTTAGCCGCAGCGGTTAGCTGTCGGCTAAAAGAGCAATGCTGGAATTAATCAGCTTCGTGAAGAACAATTTGCATATGCTTTGAAAATAGCTCGAAGTCTTTGTCTGTAGTATATATTGAGAACTTGTTTCTGAAAGCCACAGCGCAAATCAAGAAATCGGTATTTGAACCCTGTATTCCTTTTGAACGACAATGATTGAAAAACTGTGCTGCAGTAACATAGTCTTCGGTAAGAATGGGGAGATCGGGGAAACTTTCAAGATGCTTCCGGAGTTTCTTAAACTGAGATTCACTGCGAATACCCGATAAAATCTCCTGGCGTATAGGACCGATCATTTGGACGCGATGGTCATGGATCATATGACGAAGCTCTTGAACTGGCACAGTGGAGTCGTTTTTATCGCGCCTTAAAGCCAGAGACCATACACTCGTGTCAACAATGACCTTCATGACCGGCTTCTCTGCTTTTTATAATCATATTCAGGAGCGTATTCCACAGTCCCAAACATCGAGAGAATTTTTTCTTGTTCCAACTGATGTATATATTCAATTAGTGCCTTTGAGACAGCGGCTTTCTTTGTTTTATGTCCACCGAGTCTTACAGCTTTTAAAATGAGATTGTCATCTATCTGTAAATTTGTTGCCATAAAGATCACCTCCTTAATAAGCACACATAATCTTACACATTACTTTGTGTAAAATCAAGAGGTAATTGTTAAATTCTAACGAGCCTGTGAAATAAACCCTTTGGCAGAGAATTAGTTTTCCGATCAGGGTCCTTTTTTCTCTTGACAAGGGGGGACATTATAAGATTTTCTTCTTGTAATGCTTCTACCACAACAAAGAGAAGTCCATACCAAATGCTCATATAAGTACCATAAACATTCATTGAACCTTGAATTTCAAAGGGAATTTTTTCTCTTTTCAGGATGAACTCAATTAATATTGACTTTATTATAAACAAAATATATATACAATAAAACCCCATTGGATTAATTGGCAGATCAAAAACGGATGGGGGAAGGGGAGATTCATGAAGGCATTAATTAGAAAATGGCTCCTTTTGTCTGTGTTCTTACTTTTAGCATTAACTATAACCGGCTGTTTTTGGACAAAAGAGAGGAAGGTTAATACCGTTGAGGGGTTGTTTAATCAAGCCTTTACTTACTATCAAGAGGAAAAATACAGAAAAGCACGGGAGGCCTTTGAGGAACTGAGAGACAATTACCCTTTAAGTAAATATTCCATTGTAGCAGAGCTGAGGATAGCCGACTCCTATTATCACGAAAAGGAATACAGTGA
>JAGVOC010000085.1 GCA_020052975.1 Desulfobacterales bacterium
AGGGCGCGAAGGATTTTTGTCCGAATCGGGTGCGCCGGAAAGAACCTCCGGCTGTCGATTCGAACAAAGATGCCATGCCTGTGCGGCAGCGTTATTATTTCAGGTTATTCACCATCCGTTTTATACCGTCTTTCATCAGTGTTACATTCCAGTTTAGTTCGATTTAATATAACTTTGAACCGCAAAGACGCTAAGGACGCCAAGGGGTTGGGTTTGGGTATAGGGATAACGGTCGAGCCTTTATAATGTATTTGTATCTGTTATTGGAATCTTTCTGATTCTGATTGATTTACGGGTAACTGTTACCATTGCTCCGGACTCCAATTGTGTCTGAATTTTTGGCCATATAGTCTCAATCAAGTTCGCTAATTCCCGGCCTTTTACTCCTTCATACCGAATTCGGATCACCGAAGGCGATTTTGCGTTTTGCACCGCCAAAATCGCATGAAAATCGGCATCCAAAGTAATGATTACCCTTTTTTCAAGCCGGGCATAAGCCAATATCTCCTGATCGGAAGCTCGACTAAGTCCTATGTCACCCGTGTGTAATACATCCCATCCTGTATCACGCAGGATTTTTACTGCCGTTCGGGGGAGACCTTGATCAAGCAAAATCCGGGTCAAGCTGCCTCCAGCGGAATAATTTGGCTGTCAAGATTTCTTGCAGCAAAAGCCAGAGATTGGCAAACATCTTCTTTTTCCAGTTCAGGGTATTCAGCATGGAGATCCTTCCAGTCTGGATATAGCGCTATCGCTTCCACAACCCTTCTAACAGTCAGTCGCAGGTTACGCAGACATGGCTGTCCGTTCATGACTTGCGGATCAATGGTAATCCGATCGAACATAGTGTCCATTATATCCTCCTTTTATCTCTCACAGAGAGCACAGAGTCGCAGGGTTTTTTTAAGAATTTTTGACCTCGGTTTAAAACAATTTGAACCGCCCAAGTGAAATCCGCCCAGTTAAACAAAAAAACAAAGGTTTGCGCCTTGCCGGCTTGAAATTAGACACCGGGTAAACTTCGCCAAGTTAAATTCGCTATGCTGTGACTTCGTCAATTTAACCCGCCGCCGGAGCTACGGGGCAGGCTGGGCAGGCGAAGGACGCCAAGGTTTGGTTTTAGGATAAAAGGCCAGAGGCAATCGACTCCGTTACATATTTGATTTGAGTTTCGCTGAGCTCCGGGAACATCGGCAGAGAAACAATCTCCAGGGAAGCCTTTGTTGCTTCGGGGAAATCTTTTTCCGAATGACCCAAGTAAGAATATGCCAGAAGATTCGGGAGGGCAATCGGATAGTGGATTCCGGTTGAAACACCTTTGGAATTCAAGTGGGATTGTAGCTTTTCACGTGATTCCTTTCTAACACGCACAACGTAAAGATGATAAACTGCGGTAACATCAGCAATCTCAACAGGGGTAATCAGGCTCGTGCCTGCAAGGTATTTGTTGTAGAGATATGCGTTTTTGCGGCGCGCTTCCGTCCATCCGGAGAGGTGCTTCAGTTTAACCGACAAGATGGCTGCCTGCAATCCGTCCAGGCGGCTGTTAACTCCCTCTATTTCATGGTCATATTTCCCGATTCTGCCGTGGTTGGCAATCATTCTCGCTTTAAGGGCCAGTTCATCATTATTCGTGACGATGGCGCCTCCGTCTCCATAAGCTCCAAGGTTTTTTCCGGGGTAGAAGCTGAAACAGGCCATATCCCCGATTGAACCGATTTTGCGGCCTTTATAAACCGCTCCGTGTGCCTGCGCACAATCTTCAACGACTTTGAGATTGTACTTTTTGGCAAGGGCCAGAATGGGATCCATATCAGCAGGCTGGCCGTAAAGATGCACAGGAATAATGGCCTTGGGGAGAGGGACTGGGGTTTCTGGTTTAGGGACTGGGGTTTCGGGTTTCTGGTTTCTGGTTTCTGGTTTAGGGTCGAAGCGTGATTTTAAAAGATCTTCGAGTTTGTTGGGGTCCATATTATAGGTTTTCGGATCGATGTCCACGAATGCCACTTTTGCCCCTGCCATGGTGACGGCTTCTGAAGTTGCGATGAAGCTGTTGGCGACGGTGATTACCTCATCACCCTGCCCGATGCCGAGAGCTTTCAGAGCAATAAAGATAGCGTCCGTGCCGTTGCCGACGCCAATGCAATGCTTAACATTGCAAAATCCGGCAAAAGCTCCTTCAAAATCATTAAGATGTGATCCACCGATGAATGCGGTTTTTGAAATCACCGTGGATATGGCGCCATCAATTTCTGCTTTAATGCTTTCATACTGGCTTTTTAAATCAACAAAAGGAATCTGCATGTTTGTCTCCAATAAAGATAGGGGTTAGGGTTAAGGGTTTAGGATTTAGGGTCTGGGGTATAGGAATTAGGGGCAAGGGTTAAGAGTGAATAGTGATGAGTAAAGGGTTTCTGGTTTATGGTTTATGGTTTATGGTTTTTTGAACCGCGAAGACGCAAAGGGCGCAAAGGTTTGGTTTTGTGAAAAGGCCAACGGCTTATTGCCTGCCCGGTTACCAGTTACTCGTCACTATTCACTCGTCACTTTCCCTTTCCCCTTGACCCTAAACCCTAAACCCTGGCCCCTTGACCCTGTCCAATAATTATCTTCCGATTGCAATATATGTGAAACCGAGTTCTTTCATCTCCTTCGGATCGTATATGTTTCTTCCATCAATAATTACGGGCTTTTTCAACAGCGCTTTTACAGCCCTCATATCAAGATTTCTGAACTCATCCCATTCCGTTACGACAATAAGAGCATCACACCCCCTGATCGTTTCATACGGATCTTTAAAAAATACGACGCCTTTTAATACTTTCCTGGCATTTTTCATTGCAACAGGGTCAAAAGCATGGACTTTAGCGCCCATGGTTTGAAGTTCTTCTATTATCTTAAGCGAAGGGGCGTCCCTGATATCATCTGTTTTAGGCTTGAATGAAAGTCCCCAGACCGCAATTGTGCTCCTGTTTATTGATATAACCGGCTTGAGCTTTTCAACCGCGACGCTTTTCTGTTTTTCGTTAATCCTGTCAACCGCTTCAAAAAGATCCGAATCACAGTCATGCTTTTTTAATGTGGATATCAGCGCTTTAACATCCTTCGGGAAGCAGCTTCCGCCATATCCGACACCGGCATGCAGAAAGCGCGGGCCAATCCTGCCGTCAAGACCGAGCCCTTTTGACACATCCTTTATATCAGCGCCTGTTTTATCACATAAAAAAGAGAGCTGATTCATGAAACTTATCCTTGTTGCGAGCATCGCGTTGCCGGCATATTTTATAATTTCCGCACTTTTTATGCCTGTCAGCATTATAGGCCTCCCGGTTCTCGCAACAGAGCGGTAGAGAGAGACCATTACTTTCTCAGCCTTTCTGCTGTCTGTCCCGACAATAATCCTGTCCGGATTTTCAAAATCTTTAACTGCGGCGCCCTCTCTTAAAAATTCAGGATTTGAAACTACATCAAAATCAATCTTTTTTTTCTGGTTCGCCTTTATTATCTTTTTGACAAGGTCTGCGGTTCCTACAGGCACTGTGCTTTTATTCACAATGACCTTGTATCTGTTCATAAACTTACCGATCTGGGCTGCAACCTCTTCAACGGCTGTCAGATCTGCTTCCTGCATATGATTTGCCGGTGTTCCCACACAGATTAAAATAATATCAGATTCCCTGACGGCTTTCTTAACATCAGAAGTTAAGACAAGCCTTCCGGACTTCAGGTTCCGCCTGAATATCTCTTCAAGTCCCGGTTCATATATTGTAAGCTCTCCCCTTGACAGGGTATCCAATTTTGACTCATCGATATCAAAACAAATTACATTGTGTCCAAGATTCGCAAAACCGGTTCCTGTGACAAGACCAACATAACCCGTTCCTGCTACAGTCAGATTCATATAATCACCTTTTTAATTTATTTCTCACAGAGAGCACAAAGCCACAGAGTTTAGGAAAAAGGAGCAAGGAGGTTAAAGGGTTTAGGGTCGAGGGTCAAGGGGTTAGGGCAGAGGATGGAATCCTTACCCCTAAACCCTTGCCCCTTGACCCTGTCTTCTTGCCCCTTGACCCTGTCTTCTTGCCCCTTGACCCTGTCTTCTTGCCCCTTGACCCTGTCTTCTTGCCCCTAAACCCTTGCCCCTTGACCCTTTTTTTATCCGAGATGCTTGTACAGAAAATTCCCCATATACTGGAATACAGGATCAGGAACATTTTTACTTATCTGCCTGATAATCTTATAGGACATTGATTCTTCCGGACAATTTAAGCTTGAGCATATCTTCTCCGGATAATAAAATTGCGGCAGATCTATTACTTTTGTTCCCCAACGGCTTTTGAAACTCATCAATCCCTCATTATTTATTCCGGTCCTGCCGAAGTCGAATATTTTGTACCCTTCAGAACAGGCAAGTTTGATTGCTTCCCATAAAATAAAATAGTTAGTATGTAAATGTTGAAAGCTCGCATCCGAGGCTAAATAGTCCCACGAGCAGCGATTCCTGAACTTAAACATAATTAAACCTGCAACCAATTGCCCTTTATACCTGACTAAAAGCAGGGCAATACGTTTAGACGACGAGAATTTTTCCCAGAGTAATTTAAAAAAAAGATATGGCTGCGGAGGAAGACCCAAACGCTTTCTAGTCTTAACGTAAAGATAATAAAATTCCCGAACATCGGTTTCATCATCGGCCATTTGCTGTTCTAAACCGCCCTTTAAGCATATTTTTATCTTCCGCTTCACTTGGTTGCTAAATGTTTTCATCAACTCTTCCGGACCGGCTTCCAATGAAAGTTGATGGCTCTTATTGTAAACCACACTGCCTATCCTGCCGTCCTTAATAAGGGGCCCGGAAGCAAGAGTTCTTATTTCAATGCTGCGGCATTTAAGCTTTATTGACAAATTTATTGCAGCGTCAAGAAGCGCTCTCATGTCTTCATTTGTGGAAATTAGAGGATCGCAATTGGTCGCAAAGGGGATACTGACCAGCCTGCTTCCGGTAAGGATACTTTTCACTTCAAAGACCGGCAATGCCGCCCGTATCGAATTATCCTCATGATTCAACAAAGCTAAATAATGGCCCTTCATGTGCGGAAAGCTTTCTTCAAGAACCTGCTTCCACCCTGAAAGATGGCAAATCAATCCAAAGGGATGACTTTCCACAAATTGATCCCAGCGTTGATCCTTAACCGGATCTATTAAGGGGCAAGGGTTTAGGGGCGAGGGGCGAGGGTTTAGGGGCGAGGGGCGAGGGGCGAGGGGCGAGGGTCCAGGGTCAAGGGTAAAGGGTTTAGGGGCGAGGGGCGAGGTTGTAACTCTGTATTTGTCAGTCCAGAAACGTGATGCCTCTCTTGGGAGTGCGTGCCAGTACTGTCCTTCGTATTTTGATTTAATATGTTCAAGAAATTCAGTATAATATCGCACGGGATATTCTTCGTAATGCAGCCTTTCATCAAAACTCATATAGTTCGGATGGGTAATGAACAGGGCCATGCCGCCATTTTCTGCAACCCAGTCCAGTTTCTTCTTCCATATCTCTATATTCTGCTCCCGCATGAGGATAAAGAGCAGAAAATCCTGTGGGAGGGTATATGGAAGCTCTACATAACCGTTTTGCCGCTGATTTCCGGGGACCAGAAAGGGAAAGATTGTTCCCACGCCTTCCGGCTGAGGTTCAAAAGGATCGGTATCAAACGTGGAGGCATCATATTCAATATCCAGATCATGAAGCATTTCAAGATCGTGATACATGCTCGGGCAGCGAAAACCTGCGGCGCCCCATTCCTTTATACAACGGTTTATTTCGACAGCCTGCTTCTCAAAGAGCGTTCTGGATTGGAATGGGTTTTTATCGTGATGCAGGCCATGTATGCCGACTTCAAATTCCCGGTCGGTAAGGTATTGACGTAATTTTGCAGAAACCGGATAATCTCCGGCAACAAAATTGAAAGAGGACCGGAAACCAAGGCTTTCATCTATTTCCGAGAGCTTACGGGAACTGTTATGTCCTTTCTCGTTTTCAACATCATGTGTCAGGACAAGCGCGAATTTTTTCCCGCCCGGCCACCCCGTCCACCCTTCAGGCGGTTTTGCGGCCTTTTGATCTATGGGCCAGACATCTTTATACCGGAGGCGCTTTCTCATTAAAATCTGCCGCCGGATATAAATCTGGGCCCACCGGGGAATGAATGATTTGATGATGTAGTAGGCTTGGAATGGCATAAGATAGAGGGTATAGGGTTCAGGGGTTAAACTGCCGAATATCGAAGATCGAATATCGAATGTCGGGCCAGTTACAAGTGAATAGGGTCTGGGGTTTAGGGTTTAGGGGCAAGTAGCGGTGTATGTGCCTGCTGTTTCGGTTCGCTCGAATCCTTGAACCCTTGAATCCTCGAATCCTGGACCTCATTATATAGCTCCGCCTCCTCAGTTACATTGAGCTCTTTGGAGAAGACTCCATACATCGAATATCGTTAGTAAAATTAAAGTTTCTGGTCTCTGGTTTGTTGTTTCTGGTTTTTTTCTTTTAACCAGGAACCATAAACCATGAACCTAAGCCTTTATTACCCGGCATGCCTGTAATAAACTTTCCCGATAATTTTCAATATAAAAACAGGCAGTTTATTCAGCATGTTAGTCTGAAAGTCACTTACTTTTTCCGGTTCCGTTACAAATGAACCGCTTTTCAGATCATACCTGTAATACTTAATCGTGTATTCTTCTGCCCCAAGGGCAAGCTTGAACTGCCTCAGCCCCTGATTTTCAATTTCTGTCCTGCCGAGAGAAAGGCTCTTACAGCCCCTTGCACGGTACCACCTGACAGCCTCCCACATAACGAGGTTATTCGGCCTTAAGTTCTGGTACTCCATGTCTGATGCGCCATACTTATAAAGAGCCTTCTCGCCGAAATGGAAGAAAACGGCCCCGGCAATAAATTTGCCGTCATGAGAAGCAAGAGCCACAACCCCCTGATCTTTTGATATGATGTGTTCATAAACTTTCCGGAAAAAACGGTACGGCTGGGGAGGCAGGCCATGCCTTTTTCTCGTTATGCAGTTGAGCCTGTAAAACTCCCTGACCGCTTCCTCTGTATCTAAAAACTGAACAATCACACCATTTGCGTACGCTTTTTTTATATTCCTCTTGAAAGTATCCTTAAAGGCGCTGTAAATTTCATTTTCTTCCCTTGAAATATCAAGGTGATGGCCCCAAAACCGGGAAGAAGAAAGCGCGCCAGGTAAAAACTTTTCTCCGCCTCTGAATTCAATAAATTCCCAGTTAACTCTTTTACCATATTGAATAATCCGGTCAAGTATATCCTGAAACTTTATGCTCCCTGCAATAATCGGTTCGCAATAATCAGTAAACGGCAAAGATACACCCCTGCGCCCGGTTATGGCACTTTTTACATCCATCACTGGTATTACAGCCAGATTATTTTCTTTGTTTGATACAAAACAGGCTGGTGTATAATGGTATGATTCGGATAAAACTTTTGTCCACGCAACTGTATGGAAAAATGAATAGTCGGGGGATGTTCTGACCAGTTCATCCCAATTATCATAATTTATCGGGTTCAGAATCTGAATATCGGGAGTTGGGTTCCTGGTCACTGGTTCATATGCCTGAAACTGAGTTTCTGCTCCTTTGTTTCTAGTTTATGGTTAAAACAATCTGAACCGCGAAGACGCAAAGGACGCCAAGATTTGGTTTTGGATTTTTCCCCGATCGGGTAAAACGATCAGGGAAAAGGCCAACGGCCTATCGCCTGTTCGGTTACCAGTTACTCGTCACTATTTACTCGTCACTTTCCCTTACCCCTTGCCCCTATCCCCTTGATCCTATCTTTTTCAATATTTTAGCCGGGTTTCCGGCAACTATGGTGTTGGGAGGCACATCTTTTGTGATGACACTGCCCGCACCAAGGATGGCGTTTTCACCTATTGTAACATTGGAAAGAATGGTGCAGCCTGAACCGACTGAAGCTCCTTTTTTTACAAGTGTCGGCTCAACGGTCCAGTCGGCCTCTGTCTGCAAGCTGCCGCCCGGTGTGGTTGCACGAGGCTGCTTATCATTGATAAAGGTGACGCTGTGGCCGATAAAGACATTATCTTCAATTGTTACACCTTCGCAGATGAAAGTATGGCTGGATATCTTGCAATTGCTGCCGACAAAGGCATTTTTCTGTATTTCCACAAATGCGCCGATCTTTGTGTTATCGCCAATGGAACATCCGTAGAGGTTGATAAACTTTGAAAGTTTAACGTTGTCTCCAAGCTTAACGTCATCGGCTATGCAGAGGTAGTTCACAGGTACACCATTTTCCCGTTATTTTTCAGAGACTCGGTGGACGCTTCAAGCATCTTTACAACACTCAACCCTGCTGCACCATCGTTTATGACTTCTCCGCCGTGAGTTATGTAGTCATTGAAACTGTCGACCGAGAGCTTAAGAGCCTCGGTCTGTTCAATTCTGGGGGCCCACATATCTCCGGAACGGTAGGAGACCAGAAGGTTGTATTGCCCTTCCTTTGTTTTTACCTGGACACCTTTATCGTAGATCTTTATTTTTTCGTCCGGTTCCAGATCGTTCCAGACAAGCATCTTTTTCTGGCCTCCGATCATGGTCGTTCTCACCTTGATGGGAGAAAGCCAGTTTACGTTAATATGCGCGATAATATTATCTCTGAAGTAGAATGTCAGATAGGCCAGATCCTCCAGCCCCCGGCTAAAGTGCTCTGCCCCGGTCGCTATGACAGCCTGTGGTTTATCACCCAGTATATATTCCATGACAGATAAGTCATGAGGCGCAAGATCCCACACCACGTTGACGTCGTGCTGGAAGAGGCCCAGATTGACCCTGACGGAATCATAGTAGTAAATATCGCCCAGAACCTTGTCATCGACAAACTGTTTTATTCTCTTTACCGCGCCCGTATAAAGGAAGGTGTGATCAACCATGATCTTCAGATTCTTTGTCCCGGCCAGTTCAATTAGCTTTTCGGCCTCGGCGCTGGTATAAGTGAAGGGCTTTTCGACAAACACGCTTTTGCCCTCTTCCAAAGCCATCTTTGCAAGTTCGTAATGCGTAAAAACCGGAGTGGCAATCGCCACAGCATCAATATCGGGATCTTTGATCAGTTCTTTGCAGTCGGTGGTAACCTTTACGCCCGGATATAGCTTAAGGGCTTTTTTGAGGGATTTCTGGTTCATATCACTTATCCAGTCAACACGGGAACCTTCTGCCATGTTGAAGTTTCTGACAAGATTGGGACCCCAGTAACCGTATCCTATTACACCTACACGAATCATGATAACTCCTTTAAAAATATAGGGTTTAGGGGTTAGGGTCAAGGGTATAGGGTCGAAGAGGAACCCTTGCCCCGAGACCTTTGCATAACACCCCCTTTTGCCCAATTACTGCGTCAGGCTCAAATTTCAATCCTCGAAATACTCAATGTATTCCTGTGGTTGAAATTATCG
>JAGVOC010000009.1 GCA_020052975.1 Desulfobacterales bacterium
ATGTGCTTCTGCGAGGTCGTCAACATGGATGTAATCTCTTATGCATGTGCCGTCCGGTGTGGGGTAATCGGTTCCGAAAATATCAAGGTGACTTCTCAGTCCGAGAGCTGTTCTCAATGCGACGGTGATAAGATGGGTCGCGTCTTTCCTCGCCTGACCGATCCTCGCCAGCGGGTCGGCTCCCGCGACATTAAAATATCTGAGGGAAATATAGCGCAGTTTGCCCGAGAGGCTTACATCTCTGAGCGCCTGTTCGACCATGACTTTTGAAGCGCCATACGGATTGATCGGATTTAAAGACGCGCCTTCGGTGAGAGGATCTTTTTCCGGGATGCCGTATACCGCAGCAGTAGAAGAAAAGATAAAATTGGAAACATTATGCCGTTCGCATGCTTCGAGAAGATTGAGCGCATTCACAAAATTATTCCTGTAGTATTTCAGGGGCTCTCTTACCGACTCGTCTACGACAATGAACGCTGACATGTGGATCACCGCGTCGAAATTATACTTGTTGAATACGCTCTCAAGCAGTGCCTGATCCCCAAGGTCTGCTTTTATGAGGTGTCCATGCAGTACCGCCCATTCATGTCCGGATGAAAGGTTGTCGTAGATGAGAACATCATATCCCTTTTCTCCAAGGGACTTCACGATATGGCTGCCTATGTACCCCGCTCCGCCGGTAACAAGAACTTTCAAATTAAGGCCCCCAAAAATTTCTGGTTATTTTTACAATAGATTATATCACGTTGTCCCCAGGAGAAGGGAGATAGGGAAACGGCTAACAGGCTTTCAAGCCGGCAAGCAGCAAAGAGATGATCGCCATGAGCAATGAACTATGAGCTATAGTTTATCGCCTGAAGAAAAGCTTCTCCTGTTTCTGTCTGTCGCAAATCCATCCGGTGATACATTGCACGGGATCGGGGGACTGTTGGCGGAGAAAACTCATTCAGTCGATTTTGACTGGCTTTTTGAGTGCGCGGCGATGAACGAGGTGGCGCCGGTTGTCTATGAAAACCTGAGGGCTTTTAACGATATCCCCGGGGCAACTATTGAACGGTTCAGGAACGCCTATCTGCACTCAGTCAGAAACAATGTCCTGAATGCAGAGGAGATGATCAGGGCGCTTTGCCTCCTAGAAAAGGGCGGATTAGAGGCAATACCCCTCAAGGGTTCGCTTGCATCCGAGATAATTTTCGGCAATCCCGGTCTCTATCCGGCCACAGATATCGATATCCTTGTCAAACCGGAGGATCTCCCAAAAGCTGAAGAGGTTCTTGCCGAAGCGGGATATGGAAAGATCGAAGGAATCAGTGATGAGGACCTGCTATCGGGCCACTACCACTTCATCTACAGGAAGGACAAACATTTTCTTGAACTCCACTGGAATCTTGTAAAACGCTATTTCCATGCGCCTCCGGGATTCTGGTGGGAAGAGACCGGCGCTGTTCAATACTCCGGCATTCGGGTGAATGCCCTGTCGCCGGAGAGGTATCTTCTGTACGCGATATTCCGTCTTTTCGACCACGGTTTCCGCCCCCTGAAGTTTTTCCTCTTCATCTCAGGGTTGATCCGGAAATATGAAAAGGAAATAGACTGGGAAAAACTCCTGCGATTCTCAAGAACATTTAAAATGGAAAGGCTCATGGTGTTCACGCTTAAACTTCTTCATGAGCTCTTTTGGACGCAGATCCCCGATGATATTCTGCGAATACATATCCGTGGGCACGAATACTTAAAAAAGAGGATATGTGCAGGGATATTCGGCAAAGTCGAGAAGCCCCACCTCCAGATGTTCCTCTATACTTTTTTGCTCGATACTACCGGGGAATTTGCAAAAGTCATTACAAAAAGGATTTTCCCCGGTATGGACGAAATCAGGCTCCGCTACGGACTGCCTCTAAATTCAAAAAAGGTCTATGCATACTACCTTATGAATCCGATTCTGGTGCTTTTGAAAAAACGGTGAAGGGGGAATAGCTCATAGCTCTTGGCTGATAGCTCATAGCAAAAATTTAAAAAGCAAGAAAGATGGTTAGATAAGGAAATAGGGAGATAGTCGAATAATAAAATGCTGAAGCGTCTTTTTGACATTTTTTTATCCGGAGTCGGCCTTATCGGGTCATCTCCCCTCTGGTTGATTTTCTCTCTGGCGATAAAAGTGCAGGACGGAGGGCCGGTCTTCTATGCACAGGAACGGGTGGGGAAGGGAGGAAAGATATTCAGAGCGCTCAAGTTCCGCTCGATGGTAAAGGACGCGGAGAAGAAAACAGGTCCTGTCCAGGCTGTTGAAAATGACCCTCGTGTAACAAAAATCGGCAGGATCATGAGGAAAACCGCCATGGACGAGCTTCCCCAGCTCTGGAATATTTTTAGGGGAGACATGAGTTTTGTGGGTCCCCGGGCTCTCCGGCCAAAAGAGAAGGAGGTGCATGGCACCGATGAGCAGATAAATATTGAAGATGTGCCGGGATATCAGGAACGCCTGAAAATACGCCCTGGGCTGACCGGCATCGCACAGGTCTATCTCCCCTCGGACGCGCCGCGGTGGAAGAAGTTCGAATATGATATCCGCTATATCAACAATCAGTCCTTCCTTCTTGACCTCAAACTTGTATTCCTCTCGTTCTGGATAACCTTCAGGGGGAAATGGGAATCAAGGGAGAGGAAAGTGTAAGAGCTATGAGCTATGAGCTTTCTTTTGTCGTTGTCGAAT
>JAGVOC010000460.1 GCA_020052975.1 Desulfobacterales bacterium
CTCCGAAGGCCGGTCATAATACTGACACCGCCCTCTTGATGCCAGATCCGCAACATTGGCCGCATCCTTGGTGTCGTGCTTGTCCCACCGCCCGTCCAGAACCTCCCGGTTATTCTTAACTGCCTTTCCGGTAACCAAAACCAAATGACTGCCGCTATCAACCAGAAACCTGCTCAGAGGCTTGTGATAATTGCCCGTGGGCTCCACAGCAAAGATTACCTTCTTCAAGCCGTTCTGAGAACGAATCAACTCAACCTGCTCAAGCAGCCCGACAAAGCCGCTTCTGCTGTTTTCAAAGATCAGCCTGCGATAAAGAGTCTTCCCGGTGGCAGTTCCCATAAAAGCATGATGTTTGTCTTTTGCGACATCAATGCCTACAACCAGGTACTCATCTGATCCGGAAATCTCTCTAATAATTTGACAGAAATGCTCCCGTTTGGTATCTTTAACATCGTTCATGATAACCTCCTGCTGACATTATAAGGGTTAATGTTGTTGGCTTCCCTTATGTTATCAGGAGGTTATTTTTATTGCAATGTGACGGAATTCTCTATTTATAGTATCTGGGGGAGTATTTACTCTACCTGTTTTAATATATAACGTATTAATCTTTTAAACTTGAATAATGTCTGTCGATCTACACTTATTCACTATTTGATAAATAAGTTTGTAAAATTAATACGTCCCCTATTTCGTCCCTTATTTTTGAGGCAATGGCCGCTAAAACGACTCCTCACCCGAAATCAATGTCGGAATTTGGGTCCATCATCTAAATTGCTTTCTTCATATTCTTCATCATCAGATAAAAAACTGGCTAATCTTTCCCATTTGTCTGACAACTTATGCTCTAGGGTTTTTTTTCGTTGTAGTAATAAACCAGAGGAAGATTGTTTTATTATTTCGTCAAGTTGTGGAATCATCCATACTCGATCAGTATGGGAGATAATTTCTTGATTTGTCCATTTTGAAATCGCATCACACAATTCACTGGTCAATGATTTAGTAGAAAACCCAGAAGGTAAGAAATCTAAATCTCGATTATAACCCAATGTAACAAGAGCACGTTGCATAGTCTGAGTATCTATTTGATTACAATTTGCACATGATGGTATAACAGCTAAAAGATTTGCCTGCATAATTTTATATTTTTTTAGATCGTTTTCAATGTGAATACGCAAATCCTCATCCCATGGATCAAGTCTCAACGCTTCGGCCATTAAGAACAAAGTTTGCCTGTTTATCCCATAGCTTTTTCGATAGCTATCAGCATGTTGTATCATAATTTTCTTCAGATAAAGTTGTTTTGAAATCAAATTCATGCGATCAAGTGCCTGCTCTCCCATTTTTGTTCCATTGAAGCGTTCATTAATATTTTTATACATATCTAATGCTTTTTCAAGGTCACCGACAGCATGCACAATTGACGCACTAGCATAAATTTCGCGACGATATTGTTTTGCTACGTCATCACGGAGGTAGGAATAAATATTTCTTGAAAGGGAGAATGTTTCAAAAATCACCCATCCTATAAGAACAATGGTAATGAATAATGAGAGAAAAAAAGATACGCGTTTTTGAAATATCGGTTGCAAATCATGCTTTTTGTAGGTTTGATTTACAATTTCAATCGCTCGGGAAGCTCCAGGCATAGCAAGGATTAAAATAGAAAGTAATATTGCCATCGAAACTGTAAACGCGCTTAAAATAAAATTATGAATTAAAAAGTCAATAATGTCAAAAGTCCTACGATCTAATAGGCCGGGCTTAATGTTTAGAGCTGCAGTAAACACCGCAAAGAGGCCTGTAATAACAATTAAAGGGGAAAATTTTTTATTGAAAAGACGCCTCATTGTATTCACTTCCTTTGAAGATCAGTAACGTAGTAAATAAGATCATTATTTAAGGTAGAATTTTCAACTGCCGACTGAAGAGTTTTTAACGAATTTATCGCATCTGAGTAAGGAATATCTTTCGCTTTTGCACCCCAAAAAAGTGCTCTTGCTTCAGATATCAGAGATAATTGCTTTGCTTTATTTGATCTGAAATTGGTATAGGATAGTTTAAACTCTTCAATAGCATTTACATAACGTAATTCCTCTAGATATATTCTTCCAATGCCATAATGTCCCCAACCCCTTAACGCTTTATTATCTGATTTCAAAAGAAACCTAAAGGTTGATTCATCTAACATATCCTCGGTTGAATATGCATCTATCAAAAGTAATTGGGCTATTGGTCCTGAAAAAAGCAATGCTGGGGGGTCATCAATTAAGGCATCTATACGTAGCAATAAATTATACATCTCGGCCAAATACGGTGATTCGAAAGCTAAAGAAGGCTCTGGGTCCGAACTCTGTATTACTTCTATTAGAGGCCCGATGTCTTGTCGGGCTTTTGCATAATCGCCATTTTTCAAACATTTAATAATTTCTGGAAGTATACGACTGTTAATATAATCACACCATCCTATTTGGTGAATTTTTTGGCTAAAAAACGCGGATGAAGAAAAAATACTGAATACCTGGCGAACTGCATTTTCATTATCGAGTGTGTAAAGGTCGTCTAATAGATCCCAGAGTTTTGAGTAGTTATCTGTATTTTTAGATATACTGTAACTGTTTCCTATTTTGTTCAATACATAGTTAAGGGCGTCCGATTTTTCATTCCAATAATCAATTGATTTATTTTTATCAGAAAGTTGCGAAAATGATTTTAAATCGAAGTAACCAAATCGCAAATCAAAGATTGATTTATAATTAGGCGCGTTTTGTATTTCATAGTGTGCAACTCGTGAAACTCGCAAATCATAGCGTATTATGCGTAGTGTGCTGCCTATTAAAATAAGAATTGCAAGTGTTGTGAAAATCGGACTTTGAGCAAGACTTCGGATAATCCTCGACATGATAACCTCAATGTCAAATTTTAACGCAAGGGGAAAATAGGTCGCGGTAGGGATACCGGTTACCCGGCACCCCCCGCACAGATCCCAGCGTGCGCTACTAACGCACCGGGCTCTTGCCTTGGGCGCTTTCGTTCATCAAGGGCGCTTTCGGGACGTTCATCAATATATAAGTTGATTATATTAAAAGTTCATCCTCAGATCTTCTGATAGTCGCGCCCGCTTCCAGCCGCTATGCTCACCTCTGATTGATTTATTAAAATGCAGGCATTCTGCTCTGCTTCAGAGCCTGTAAGTATAATTTCTGTTTTCAGCTCGTATATAACCTGCCGTCGCAGCGGTGATGATGAATAACAATTTCAGAATAATGAACTAATGCATATATGTAATGCGTCCGAGAGGACGCACGGGAATTTTGATGGGACTTTTGAAATGCGGA
>JAGVOC010000056.1 GCA_020052975.1 Desulfobacterales bacterium
TCATTATGCAAGGCGCACGAATCTTGAGGAATGAAGCGTACTTACTGGTACGCTGCAATGACGAAAGATGAAGTGCAACACAGCAGAATGACTTTTTACCTTGCCGTCTGAAATTAAGGATGGGATTCTTCAGGTCTTGTATATAATAAGGTGTTATGGATCCGGTAACGCATATTACTTCAGGTATTCTTGGAAGAGGGGCTTTTCGCGGCTATTACAATGAACGGCATATGATGCTCTTTTGCATCATTGCTGCATTATTACCCGACATAGATAACATTGCAGGTTTCCTGGGTCCTGAATTGTACCTTATTCATCACAGGGGTGCCACCCATTCCATTGCCGTAGGGATATTTCTTGCGGTTATTCTTGTTTTTATCTTCAGACTATTTATTAAACCATTTGATATAAGAAAAGGATTTATTGCTGCATTATCAATAATATATCTGCACATATTCCTTGATCTTATAACATCTTATGGTACTCAGATCTTTTTCCCTTTTACGAACAGAAGGTACTCTCTTGAATCGGTCTTTATCGTCGATCCAATATATACCTTTGTTTTGGTGATAATTCTGATTATTTCGGCGTTAAGCAAAAAGAAGAAAGATATGATTGTCATAACCGGAGTAATATGGATTTTTCTATATCCGGCAATTAATTTTGGAATAAAAACATATCTTGAAAAAAATATAGCGGGCAAACTCGGGATAAGAAATGAAAAGTTATTAAAAGTTCATCTTTCTCCTGATATTTTTACGCCATTTTACTGGAAGGTTATAATTGAAAGAGAAAAAACCTATGATTTCGGAGGAATAAGTTTGTTGGGCCGAAAGCCCCTTGTTTTTCTGGGAAGGTACGAGAAAGCGGAAAGAAGGATGTTTTATGAGTTTGGAAAGGACGCCTCCATATTCAATACATATTCATGGTTTGCTGTATATCCGGTTGTCGAAATGACAAAGTCAGGGGAAAACAGTATTATAACTTTTGGTGATTTGAGGTTTTCGAGCACGTCCAATTTTATTGGAAGAATGAATAAAAACAGGAAGAACCCTTTTTCACTTACGGCTGTTCTGAACGGAAACGGCAAGTTTGTTGAATATTTCTACCAGAAGCCGGGCGGCGTTAAGATAATACACCATATCGAATAGGGAAGGACAAATAAAAGCGCGTAAAACCGACCTGATCCCCGGTAAATCAGAGCATATTTTTGGTAAATGCAGTAAAACAAAATAAGGAGCTGCAAAGTTGGCGGTTTGTGCTTTTTGCGGCAAAGAGATGGAGGGCGCTTCATCCTGTATAGAAAGTCATATCAGGATAGGAGAGACAGCTTACACCCCTTTGCCTTATAAGAGGAAAAAAGAGACAGTCTTTACCAAAGGAGAGCCACTGCACAGATGTCCTGAATGCAATATTCTGCCGGGCGGATTTCATCATGTAGGATGCGTTTTTGAACTTTGCCCGAAGTGCGGCGAAAAGTGGGTATATTGTACATGTTCAGGATTAAAGGTAAGGATTGATGTGCATACCGGTAAAAAATGTAATATCATACCATTTAAAAAATAAGGATAACCCCCGAAAGAGTAGATGATCCAGGATTCAGGGGGTCAAGGATTCCAGTGACCGGTTCAAAGTTATCCAGGGAGGAGAAATGAGCGGAACGATTGTTGCTCTGCTGGCGGCATTTGCAGTTTTTCTTGTTTTATGGTTTGTGCTTTCAAGGCGAAAACAGCAGGAAGATAAACCAATAACATACGTTTGTATGGAATGCGGAGAAAAGAATTGCAACTGTTACCGGGAGGATGAGATTCCGAAGGAATAGAATTTAACTTATAATCATTCTGATAGGGAGGGATAGTAATGTCAGAGATTACGGAAGTCATTAAGGAAAGAAGAAGTATCAGAAAATATGAAGAAAAGGATGTTCCGGAGGAAATCCTGAACTCACTGCTCGAAGCGGCCGGATGGTCGCCTTCCTGGGCAAACACACAGTGCTGGGAATTAATTGTGGTAAAGGATAAGACATTAAAAGAGAGTCTGAAAGAGACGATTTTCCCCAAAAACCCTGCTACAAATGCAATTACCGGAGCGCCTGTTCTTCTTGCACTTTGCGGCAAACTGAAAAGTTCGGGATTTTACAAGGATATCGTTACAACAAAATTCGGGGACTGGTTTATGTTTGATCTCGGCCTTTTTACCCAGACCCTTTGCCTTGCAGCCCAGAACCTTGGGCTTGGCACAGTGATTGTGGGCCTTTTCGATCATGACAAGGCAAAGAGTATATTAAAAGTCCCCGAGGGATACGAGCTTGTTGTCCTTATCCCTTTAGGGTATCCGGCCAAGATATCTTCTGCGCCAAAGCGCAGAGAGATCCGGGAGTTTGTGCATCACAATACTTTTTAGTCTGCCGGAAGCGCCAAAGGTGAAGTGCAACACAGAAAATTGATGGTTTCGTAAAAAGTCGAAATTCAGACGGCAAAGTAAAAAGCTCATTATGCAAGGCGCGCGAATCTTGAGGAATGAAGCGTACTTATTGGTACGCTGCAATGA
>JAGVOC010000055.1 GCA_020052975.1 Desulfobacterales bacterium
AACCATACTTATAGAAGCAAACTCACTCTCTGCCTGGACAAAGGTCCTGCCAAGTTTCGGAAACTCTCTCGCCATAAACTCTATCAATTCATTCTGCGGCGTTATGGGATAACCAAAGTAGTGCGTACAGTCAGCATAGATAGCCCCATAACCAATAGCTTCATTCCCACTTATTAATATCTTTTCAACCATGGTCATCATCTCCTATAGTTTTCAAGCGGTTCACGGTTCACGGTTCACGGTTCACTGTTAAACTGTGAACTCTGAACTGTATTGCTACGGGTCTAACCCCAAACTCAATTAACAACCTGATATACCTCAATGGCTATATCAGGACATAGGAAACTACAAGCCCCACAACCTGTACAATCCTCCTGATTTATAAAAACAGGAAAATTATACCCCACACTGTTTATCTCCTCTCCCATTATCAAACATTCTTTGGGACACGAATCGACACAAAATGAACATCCCTTGCAAAATTCTTTATTGATCTCAACCTCTATTGCCTTCTTTTTTTTCTCCATTTTTACCCTCAATTTGATATTCTTGATATTCTTTTTAATCTCTAGTTGTTCTCTATCTGATATTTAATCTCTCGTTCATTCACATTCTTGAATTCACCGAGAGGATACTCGGCAAGCATGTGTTTCTCAAACCACTCCCTTGCCTTCGTCGGTCTCATCTTGAGCAGAGGCGGACATGCAGAGAGTACCTCAACAAAGCCGTATCCGACACCGTCTATCTGCTTCTGAAAAGCGGTTTTTATCGCTTTTTTAGTACGTTTGAACTGAGCCAATGTGTTTACCGCACAGCGGGCCGAATATACAACACCAGGCAACCCGGCCATTAATTCCGCTACGTGAATCGGGAAACCACCGGCTTCTGGTCTTCTTCCGTCAGGCATCGTAGTTGTAACCTGACCAATCAAAGTAGTCGGAGCCAACTGCCCCCCTGTTGTACCATAACCAGCATTGTTAAAGAACACAGTAGTAAGCTTTTCTCCTCGGACCGTAGCATTTATTAAATCACCTATCCCGATGGCCGCTAAATCACCATCCCCCTGAATGGTAAAAACTACTGCCTCCTCATTCAATCCACGTTTCACCCCGGTACCCACAGCTGGGGCCCTTCCATGCAGCGCCTGCACAAAATCAACGTTCATGACGAACATGGACATAGCATGACAACCAACACCTCCAATACCCACAACATTCCCCATAATCCCAAGCTCATCTATTGCCTCACTTATTATCCGCCCTACTATTCCATGCTGACAGCCAGAGCAAAGGGGTGATTTTGCTTGCATGAGAGACTTGGGTCGTCCGGCTATTAGTCTCCTTGAACTATTCTTCTCTTCCATACTCTTCCCTCCCTCTACTTTCAAAAATATATTGGAGCACAAATTGAAAAAAGAAATACTCTTAGATGATCTCCTCCTTTTTTAATTGCTCTATCTCGTCTTCACTATATCCCCCCAATGTCCTCAGAACCTCCTCAGTATGCTCCCCTAGCTCAGGAGCGGCTCTTCTTGTTCCGGCTCGAGCCTCGCTAAAATGGACAGGAAAGCCTGGAATATTAACCCTGCCTAAAGTTGGGTGATCAAGTTCATCCAGGTAATTCTCGCGTATTTGCGGGTCATTCTCAAGCTCAGTATGCCGGTGTATCGCACAGGCAAAGAGGTCGTGCCCTCTAAATTTTTCCAGCCACTCATCACGTGTCTTGGCTAAAAAAATCTGGGATAGCAAGGTGATGAGTTCGCTCGAGTGTTCTTCTGTTCTCTTTTCCCGGGTGTCAAATCCGGGATCTCTCTCCAACTCCGGGTGCTCTATAGCCTGACAAAAGCGGGGCCAATCTCCATCGGGTCTAAGCGTAATGGCAAACCACCTGCCATCTTTACATTGATAGTAGTTCCGGATGGGGTCCGTATCCATGCGACGGTGACGCGGGACATCCTGATGAAGCCACAGGGCATTCAACAAATTAAAATAAGAGAGATACAGGGCAGACCCCAAAATCGAGGTTTCAACCATCTGTCCTTTTCCTGTACGTTCCCGCATAAAAAGGGCTGCCAGAATTGCCTGGCTTACGGTAATGGCTGTTGCCTGGTCAATGAGCCCGAACTGAGAGAGAACGGGAGGCGTCCCCGGCTCTCCCATGCTGTACATTATCCCTGATCTTGCCTGGCCCTGGAAATCAAACCCGCCCTGGTCTTTGTCAGGACCCTTTGTACCATAACTCGAAACCGAAAGATATATCAGTCTCCGATTTAAATCAGAAAGTACAGGATAAGTCATACCCATGTCTTCACGGGTTCTTCTGCGGAGATTTGTCAGAAAGACATCGAAATGGGGGATTAGACGATAGACAATTTCTTTTCCCATATCCTTGCTCAGATCGACGCAAATGGATTTTTTATTCCGATTGGAACCTTCGAAAAAGAGATTTCTGTCGCCAGGCAAATCAAAAGAAGTTCGTCCAAAGCGGCTTCGATGCCGAATTGGATCACCTTTCCCGCGCTGTTCTATTTTTACTGCCTCTGCACCCAAATCACCAAGGATTGCCGTGCCTCCCGGTCCGGCATGAAAAATACCCCACTCCAAAATCCTAATCCCTTCTAAAAGATACTCCACATTCCACCTCCATCTTTCACTGCATTATCTTACTCTGACAGTATCGGGGTATATCCATGATAGCAGTCAATCAGCACAAAAACAACCATAATTACAGTGGACGGTTTAAGTAAGTTGACATAAATCACCCTTCCCTTAATCCCCTCCCATCAGAGGCTGTGTCATAATTCAGGAAATGTGCAATTTGCCGATTTTTTACTCCACTTTAACCTAAAATTCGTACTTATTATGGGATAATCAATGCAAATAT
>JAGVOC010000054.1 GCA_020052975.1 Desulfobacterales bacterium
GACATAGTGAACGGGACACCGTTGCTGGATATAAAACCCTATATCCCTGATATCGATGCGTTCCGGACGAAGCGAACAGGATGGCTTTCCGGGAAGAAGGCAAAGGGATTCAGAAAGGCAAAATCCGACAGGAGGTTTCAGTCATAGAATGCTGCTATCTCTTATGAGCATGATAAAAGACGGGGAGACGGCAACGGCTTCTCTCATGTCCGGGCTGCATTGATGAACCCTTCCCTGACAATTCCTCTGGTGCAGGGCAAGCTTGCATTGGGGACATGGCAGCAGATTGTATTCATCGATTTTGATAACCGGGGAAGGGACAGGAAGGTTGTTGTTCAGATTATGGGCGAAGAAGCATGAGAAAGAGGTTCGGTACGCGACAAAAAACAGAGAATATTATTCTAACAAACACCTGCGATTGTCTCGATCAGGTTATCAATTTCCTCCTGAAAGGCGCAAACGCCGAATACCTCAGAATAGTGCGCATTACATATGGCATTTAATGGGGAGATGTCCCTGTAAGTTGTTGCAGTATCAAAAATCCAGCGGGCTTTTCGTTTCTTTGATGGTTTTGCTCGGTATAGGTTGCATAGAATTTAAATATGACTAACATCACAAATGGCGTACTTGTCATTAATAAAATGTAATTATAGCTTGCAGATATGTCAATAATCTTCAAGAACTATTGACCGGATCAACCCTTTCTGCTATAGTTTTGCAACTGACTAATACCGAACTAATAAACTGTCTAATAACTGGTTCTCCCCTCGCTCCGCTCGGGGAGAATGCGGATAGAAGAATAACTAATGAAATTAAATAATTTTATAGTGATTACATGCACGAATATAGATTGTAGACAAAAATTACGCATACCAAATGGTCGTGGGGCATTGAAGGTAACCTGCCCTAAATGCAAATGTTCTTTTACATGCATCCAAAAAGATCAATGCTCATCTCCTGACCATAAAATGGACAATGGCGCCCCCAAAGCCTTAATGAATGCAGCCATCGAGGATTTTAATTCTACTCTGAACCAAATGCGGCGGCAAAATATAGACGATCCTTGTCCCGAACTATGGCAGAAAGTGTTGGGCGATCTTTCCAGAATCCTCGAAAATGGGATGTTTAGGGAACATGCTTTGAGCATTCGTGCACGGGCATTATACTATTCTGGAAAATATGAGGAGGCCATCGCAGACATTGATGCATTTTATAAAGAGGGGTATCAACATGATGTTATAATTCAGGGAGATTTTCCACCCAAAAGATTGCGTGCAATGGCAAAAATTAAACTTAACAGGTTTTCAGAAGCCGAAAGTGACCTTCTCGATGAGATCGCGACACATAGACAAGGACTGATGCAAATCTATAAAGAAAGAGAAGATATAGATACGTCCATTTACCGATCAAATGATTATTATTGGCTTTTAGTGTGCAAACATAAGGGAGATAGAAAGGCTGCCTCGGACGAGCATTCAGGGAGATTCGATAAATTAAGGAGGAAAGGGGAAATGAAAATACAGGATGCAGCGAAGGTTGGTGACATAAACAAGGTGAAAGAGCTAATAAATTCCAATGGAACAGCTGATATCAATGAACTTGATGGAAATGGAATGGCTGCTTTGCATTGGGCATCAAGTTTTGGTCATGTAGAGATAGCCACGTTATTAATATCAAATGGTGCTCAGGTCAATCTAAGGAATAAATATGGAGGCACTCCTATTCATCTTGCTACATGGGAAGGTTGCTTAGAGATTGTAAAATTATTACTTGACTATGGTGATTATTCTACAGCTTTGCTTGATGACGACGAAGGTAGGACGCCACTTCACAATGCCGCTCAACGTGGTTTTATCGAAATTGGCAAACTATTACTTTCAAAAGGGGCTAGTGTTTACACTGGTGATTACGATAGCTGGACGCCTTTACATAGAGCAGCATACAATGGACATAAGGAAATGGTTGAGCTTCTATTAACCAATGAATCTTATATCGATGTCAAAAATAAGTATGGCATGACACCGCTCCAAATGGCTAATGAAAAAGGATATAATGAAATAGTACAAGTTTTACAGGCTAAAGCGAAATAAGAATGATTTAACTGACGATTATGTTCGAAATAGAAGAAGTCAAAGGAGCAGTCTCAAGAATAAAGGTGTTTGGTGTTGGTGGCTGCGGGTGTAACGTCATCAACAGCATCATCATTAAAAGCCTCTCCGAGGTAGAATTCATAGCCGTTAATACAGGCACAAGGAGTCTCAATCGCTCGCTCGCGCACCTGAAAGTCCAGATTGGCAAGGAATTGACAAGGGGAGATGGAGCAGGAGGTGATTCCGAGAAAGGAAGGCTTGCCGCCCTTGAGGACAAGGCTATATTAATGAACTGCATCGTGGAGACAGATATAGTCTTCTTAATTGTCGGCATGGGCGGGGGCACAGGCACTGGTGCTGCGCCTGTCATAGCAAGCCTTGCAAAAGAGAAGGGCATTTTCACAATTGCAGCAGTGATAAAGCCTTTCTCTTTTGAGGGCAGTCGGAGGTCACAACACGCAGAAGAAGGTCTCAGAGAACTGATAAAATGCGTAGATACATTCATCATCATTCCAAATGACAAGATATATTCCAATGTGCAGAAGGGAACCCCGCTACTGAAGTCATTTGAAATCGCCAACAATGCCCTGAGAAAGGTTATCGCAGGCATTCTTGATGTAATACTTTCCCGTGGGTTCATAAATACTGATATCGCCGACCTCCGGACTATTATGAAAATGGGAGGCAGGACTCTCGTGGGAATGGGTAGTGGAAAAGGGGAAGGTGCGGCTGTCGAAGCCGTCAAAAAGGCCATATCCAATCCGCTTCTTGAAGGAGATTTACTTGAGGGAGCGAAGGGCATCCTCGTGAACATCACCGGCGGGCTGGGTATGTCTCTTGATGCGCTCAAGGATGCGGCCTCGCTCATTTATGACATTGCCGATGATGCGCACATCATTCTTGGCACCGTCCTCGATGAGGATATGGTGGATGAAGTGCGGGTGACTCTCATTGCCACAGGGGTTGATGCCACGCATGACGAGCTTTTAAGGAGCAGAAGATGGACCTCAAACAAGAAATCGATTGTCTTTAAGGGCGCGGAAAGTATACTGTCGAAAAATGTTGTGAGGCTTTCCGAACATCTTAAGAAGTAAAGAAAATAAGAAAAATAGTTCAATAGGGGACATCCAATTTAGATAACTTAACAAGTGACAGAGAACTGGCAAAAGAACTCCCAACCAGTCGTTCCAGCGGGGAACCCGCTGAACTCGTTGTTAGCCCGAAAATATGAGAAGAACTGGCGGCAGAGAAACATGGCATAGACTCAGAGAGTGGGATAAAGGCCAACAAGAGTCTGAACGATTGGCAGCTCGATTACTGCCCTTTGACGGGTACGAAGCTATTGATCCCTCACACCCATTGGGTGGTCCCGATGGAGGGAAAGACATTTGCTGCAAGAAGGATGGGAAGGATTTTATCGTTGCCGTTTACTTTCCCAGGGGGCAAAAAGAACTTCGAGATATAAAACAGAAGTTTGAGGACGATATATTTAAGGCCAAAAAGCAAAGTGTGTATGGTTTCGTGTTTTTTACCAATCAAGAGTTGACTCTTGGTGAACGTGCCGATTTTGAAGAGTTAGCGAATCCGCTCGTCACAGATATTCACCATCTTGAGCGTATTGCGTCCTCCTTGGATTCGCCACGAGGTTATGGACTGAGACTTGAGTTTCTCTCTATCGAGATGACGAAAGAGGAGCAGGTAAGCTTCTTTAGTAAACAAACAGGGACACATCCCTAATTAATTGACTTTTCTACAATGGTTCGCTAAAATTGCTGCATGCCGAGAATTGCACGAGCAGTTGCCGCCTCTTTCC
>JAGVOC010000053.1 GCA_020052975.1 Desulfobacterales bacterium
CCTTATTGTCATCGGCAGCAAAGGACTGGGAGGAAAGGCCACGCGGTTTTTCATGGGAAGCGTAGCTTCGAAGGTAGTCGGCCATGCACCCTGTTCAGTCCTTGTTGTGAAAAAAGCATAAGATTTCAGGATTGTTTTTTACCCCTCCCCACTGAGGAAAGGGCTTCTCTCAGAAGCCCTTTCTCTTTTTTTATTCAAGCATAGCTTTTTACTCTCCATACCACGAGGCAATGGGTTTCCGTGGTTAATGTTTTCCTTATTCTGTCATTCCCGCTTGTCGGGAATCCTTCCGGAGTGATGCGTTCTACACAAAAATACAGGAAAGCAAAGAAAGATGCCGGAATGATATTTCTGATACCTCGTCCCGAAAGCTTTCGGGACTGCAGGATAGTTCATTGTAAATTAAAAATAGCAGATAAGATAGAAATTATTTATTCAATAAAGTTATTCCTGATAAATTCTGATAGGTAATTACGCCTAGCATTTTGGAGAAAAAATAAATAAAAAAATAAATATCTTGACATTCAGTGCCCTATCTATATATATTGCTTTGGGCATAAAAGTCATAAAGACATGATATAATGATGAATGCCATATTCATAGGGGAAGAAAACTGAGCGATACTGTGTATCATCTGATGAATACTTGCCTGAACTTATCGGGAGAGGAGGTGAAGGGAAGGATAATCTATAAGGAATTATTTGTAATCTTATAAGAAAAAAGGAGGTTATGACATGAGTTTTCCGAGACAGATGTATGAATTTATGAAAGCGGCCAGCATAGCTCATGCCAAATGGGATTATGAAGTTTCGATGAGTATTATCAAAAATCAAAAGAAACTCCTGGTCCTATTTATTCTGCTGCTGCCGATACTGGCTATATCAATTTTACAGGCAGCAGACCTTATAGGTGGTAAAACAGCATACGGACCAGCACATTATTCAACCACTATTTTTATCGTCTCGATAGCCATTGGTCTTGGGGCAGGTCTTATTACAGGATGTATAGGTGCTGGAGGAGGGTTTATTATAACCCCTGCTTTGATGGCTGCCGGCGTGAAAGGAATCATGGCAGTCGGTACAGATGTATTTCACATATTTGCAAAGGCGATAATGGGTACGACTGTCCATAAGAAATTGGGAAATGTCTCTTTAGGTTTAGCCGTGGCATTCGTTTGCGGCTCCGCCATAGGCGCAACTGCCGGAGGTTATCTTAACAGGACGATCTATGACATAGACCCTGCACTTAGCGATGCCTTCATCAGTATAGTCTACGCGGTTATACTCCTTTTCTTGGGCACCTATGCCATGATGGATTACTTAAAATCAAGAAAGGGAGGTGCTGATGCAGGGGCACATGGAGAAGGTAAACCCGCCCCTATAACCGGCATGGGAGTAAAATTACAGGCATTGAAGATACCGCCCATGATTAAGTTTGATGAGGATTATGTTCCCGGAGGAAGAAGGATATCAGGTGTCATCATAGCATGTGGTGGATTTATCGTAGGGGTACTGGCAGCGATAATGGGTGTCGGCGGTGGATTCGTAACATTCCCCATGTTTATTTATACATTCGGTATATCCACAATGACCACTGTAGGTACCGATATCCTGCAGATAATCTTTACCGCAGGTTATGCCTCTATAACACAATTTGCTATTTACGGGTATGTTTTCTATACCCTCGCTATGGGAATGCTTTTAGGTTCGCTTATTGGTATCCAGGTAGGGGCGCTTACAACAAAGGTTGTAAGAGGGATAGATATCAGGGGATTTTATGCGATTACCATCCTTGCAGGTTTTGCAAACAGGGCAACAGTAGTTCCTAAAAAATTGGGAGAGCTCGGTTATATTAGCATATCAAAATCCCTTGCATCAGGCATAGAGGCTGTTGGATTCTGGCTATTCTGGATATGTATTGCCTTTTTCGGCGTCTGGTTGTTCGCCAAGTTTTTCGGAAACCTTAAGGCATTAAGAGAGGAGGGATAGGAATGGCATCTGCACAGAAAAAACATATGGCTTATGGGATAGCACTTGCAATATCGTTTTTTGTCGTTTTGTTTTTGATGTTCTCTCCTATTTTTCCTAAAACTACAGAGGGAGAACCTCAAAACGGATTACAGTGGGCTGACGAAATGTTTAACAGTCTTGCAAAGGGCTCGTCGTATTTCATCCCGAAGGTTGCGCAAAGCAATGAGGAGTTTATGGGCAAAATGTTTACTGTCAGCATCAGGCTGGGTAAGCCTGATGATAAGCCCGGAGATGCTGAAAAGAGAGCTGAACGGGCATCTAAGCTGTTTACTGTTAATGAAGGCGCCAGGGCTGAAGTCAATGGTGATGAGTTAAAGATAGAAGGAGACCTCGGAAAGGTGCTTGCAGCAGCTTTACGGGATTCAGAGACAATGTACATGAATGAAGGGGAAAAGATCAATGTCTTGTACGGGACAGTTATGCAGACTGATGATGAGAAGCAGATGTTCAGACAATGGTGGAATGTTCTGGATAAAATGAACAAGCAATTCATGATCGAGAAGAAGGCTGCTGAGGCCAAGATTGTATCAACTGTAATGAAGAAGGCGGTTGAGGCGGCATATAACTTTTACAAGGTTGATGCCGTTACGGTTAAAGAAAAGGCCGGTCTCATGACATTTCTGCTGGTCTTCTATGTGGTATACACAATGTGGTGGGGGTTCGCGATCTTCTTCATATTTGAAGGCATCGGGTTGACTATGAAGAAGGCGAAAGTCAAGAAGGAAGTATAGGAGGGATGCGATGAAGATACTGGTACCGGTAGACGGATCAAAATATTCGATGGAAGGGGTTAAGGCCGCCTCAGAGTATGCGAAAACCAAGGATGCGGCAATACATCTGATAACTGTTACCCCGTTTGTTCCCGGCATGGACCTTGAGATTTCTGCAAAGGCGCTGGACAGTCTGAATCAGAGCATGAAGAAACGCGCAGAGGATACCCTTGATCAGGCACAGAAAATCCTGGGGAAAGCA
>JAGVOC010000412.1 GCA_020052975.1 Desulfobacterales bacterium
GCTAGTACTTTTGGTAGTATCCATTACTATGGACACTATAGGTTCTCGTACAGGGGACTTTCACCCCATAAGCTCACGCCCGTGCCGGGCGTACACAAACAAATTCAGCGGATGCAAAAAGCCGCACCGCTGATTAATTCGTTGTACGCAAAATAATAAAAAGGAGACCACATGCCAAAATCATCATCTCGCAAAATTATCTCGGATGATTCGACTGAATTGGATGAATCAATACAACCTCCATATCCTGTGGCCCCACCTTGCGGCCGTCTTATTGTTACACGTAAGGGGCACAGCATTACACGGCAGATACCCAAGCCAGTTGTTTTAGTTGATACGCGTGAAAAATCACCGTTTGATTTCAGTAGGTTTCCTAATTGGATCTCTGATAAAAAGAGGCAGAAACTTACAATAGGTGATTACAGTATAGAAGGTATGGAGTCATTGCTTGCCATAGAACGTAAATCACTTTCTGACCTAATAACTACGCTAATGCAACAACGCCCGAGATTTTTCAAAATGTGCGAAAGATTGGCAAAATATCGATGGCGTGCTCTCTTAATTGAAGCAAGCTATGAAGATGTTAAATCGCCATACGGAGAAGAGTACAACACACTGGCACATCCCAACGCAGTTTCAGGGTCCCTTGATGCTTTGGAGGCCAAGTTTGGGATACCGGTTATTTATACATCTCGTTACCGTCCTTTGGCAGAAGAAAAAGCTGCGAGCTGGATTTCCAAACATTATACATATTGGTATTTGGAGAACAACGGGCTTGGGCGAGTGCTTCAGGAGGGCGATCTTTAGCTTTAGAACAAATTGAGAATGAAAGGAGCTGCAAGTGGCAAATCTTGAAAGACTTGTAGACCAGGCTTTTTCGGACTTGAAGGCAACATGTGGTGGTGTACGGAATGATTATTTTGGACTCATCTACCTCGAAAAAGAGCACGGGCTGAGCCGCGAGAGAGCGGTAAATCAAATTGCTTTCGGTGGAAACGACTACGGAATTGATGGGTTTCATTTTGATAGAGACCGTAAGAATCTCTATTTATTTCAATTTAAGTTTACAACTTCACATAGTCAATTCAAAGAAAGCCTTCATCGATTGATTGATAGTGGCTTGGAGGTGGCTTTCGTCAACCCGAATACTGATAATTACAAAAACCAGATAATTACACAGCTTAGAAGCTGCATGCTAGAAAATCGAGCTCTGATTGATCAGGTGTGTATTCACTTTATTTTTCTTGGTGATCCAGCCGAGGCGGAAAGAAGCCAGGTTCTTGATAAGCTTAGAGAAGATTTGGAGAACAAGAAATATCTAATTGATAAGTTTTTCGGCGAAAACCAAGTTACTCTCGTTGTTGATTTCCGCTCGTTATCAGGCAAGGTCGGTTCCACAACTGACCAGAAAAAAACACATATTTACAATTTGCCAATAAAGGACATGTTTTCACAACCGGGACCAAACGGCGAAGTTATGTATGTGGGTTTCATTCGACTTATTGATTTGCACCGCATATTTAAAGACATGGGTAAACGATTTTTTGAGCGCAATATCCGTTATGGTTTGGGTTCTGGCGAGGCTGTAAATAGGGCTATTTCTCGTTCACTAAAATCAATTGTATTGGATGGAAAAGAATCTCCCGAAGTCTTTGCGTTCAATCACAATGGTATTTCTCTCTTTGCTGAAAAGGTTGATCGTATCGATGGCACCTATCATATTGTTGCGCCAAGACTATTGAACGGCGCACAGACTGTAACGACATTTGCAGATTTTTTCGAGTCGAATGCTGATAATTCCAAGCTCTTAGAAAGAAGGTCTGTTGCCGAGTCCCTTTTCGTTCTATGCAAAATAATTACTGAAGCATCTCAGGCTTTTGTCACAACCGTCACAATCAATAACAACCGTCAGAATCCTGTTGAGCCTTGGAATTTACATGCAAACGATATGATACAGCTACAGCTTCAGGATAAATTTAGGGAAGACCTTGGAATATTCTATGAGCGGCAGGAGAATTCCTTTCAGAATGTCGATTTGGAGGAAGAAGGCATTACAGAAGCAAAGGCAATTGAACTTGTCAAACTTGCGCAGACCTACTTGATTGCCGACGGTAACATCCAAAGACTTTCGAATATGAGACAGGTATTCGAGGACGATAATATTTATAATCAAGTCTTTAACGAAAGGCGTTTGAAGGCAGATACTAGAGCTATTGTGCTTTGTTATAAAACGCAGTTCAGATTAAAACGGCTTATCAATGATATTCTTGACAAAGGCTATAATAAATATGCTTATGCTCCTAAAGCTCGCCTCCTTCTTTGGACCTTACTCTGCCAAGGCATTTTAAATGACGACAATCTTCAGTCTTATTCAGATGAATATGGGGAAAATATGAGTATCGCTGCTGATTTTACTGATTACCTCTCTGGCCTTGCAACGAAATACTGTCGATTTCTGCTTGGGGAATTGGTCAAGAATGATAAATACGCTGACAAATTCAGTCAGGGCAATTTCTCGTTCTTACGCACAAACCATGCATACGAATGCTGTATGGAAATCGCATATAAGAAGTGGAAATGGGTTCAGAAAAAACTGAACAAATAAAAAAACGAACTCAAAGCCAAAATATTAATACAGCGTACAACCGCGTCGAGCCGACGCCATAAAACGGCGCGGCTCACGCGGAGCGTTATGTGTAAGAATGGAGACAAAATATGAGGATTGCTGCAATCAGCCTAAACTTTCTGCTTCTTGTAATGGTGCTATTTCTTTTCGCTACCGACGGCGCGCCGGAAGGTGAAGCATGGTTATTTGTCATTCTCATAATTGCTGCATCAATATGTAATTTGATAGTGCTCTTCGGCGCAAGAGGCGAGACTTGGCTATCTCTCTATTTTAAAAGAAAAACTTTGGAGGAAAAAAAGAAAATAAACCAGCTTAGTAAGAAAAACGACAATTGATCATTAATGTGGTAGCACTCGCCCGTGTTGACCCTGTTCATGAGGTCAACATTTATGTCGGGACTTTATGTCTGGGAATGAATAGGAGGTTCTCTTGATGCTCGAATGGCTTGGATTAATATATGGGATTGCAAAGGATTTAAAGGACTATCTAAGGTATGAAGAAGAGGATAAACTGGTTGACTCAAATTGGCCAGCAAAATCCGGCTTCGATGAAAAATGGAGACAGGAAGGCTATCAACTACGATGGTCACGGCCCGACAAAATTGAAACGCGCCGTCTTGAGGGGTGGGAAGTTCTTTACGAGGTTGATAAAATAAGGCGTGTGCGGCGGCGTATAGCATTAAGGGACGGCATGGTATTAATTGGAAAACTAATCTGATCTTTAAATAAAAGAACACCGCCCAGCACATAACAAATCGAGGCGACAGGGAATAGCCTCTGTGGTTTTTTTCAAAGGGCTTGTTCACCTTGCGCCTCATTTATATCGTTCGCTAAAAAGGAGAGACCATGAGCTTCAAACCTGACTATGGCCTGCGCCAGATGAATGATGGGGTATCCCGAAACGTGGACCAGTATTTCTATGACTTTCGTTTGTATAGCCTTACGGTGCTTGGTCTAGGCCAATACTCAACGATGGTTGAGATACCATTTTCTGGCGAACTACACGCTCTTTCACTGGATTTCAACCAAAAGCAACTGGATCAGATTCTTTCCAAGGCACCGCCTCAGATTTCGGCTTTCATAGGAAAGGAACTAACGCGCGACCCCTACTCACCACGGACACTTGATTTCGAGGGCCAGGTAGTCTTTGGAGTCCGAGCAAGACTTGGAGAGATTCAAAAGGTTCAGCGCGAGAGCTTCGTGCCCCTCATTGTCCAAGAAATCATTTGAAAGCGAACAAACGGATTCACCAGATGCTCATTCTTCGCGCCGGTGATCCTTGACGTACGCAAATATAAATGAAAAATACGATAAAGGAAGCGTCCTGTCACCATGACCGATTTTAGAGAATTGAGAGAAAATATAGACTCTTTGATCGATGAAATTAAATCATGGATTGAGAAAAAATCTATTGCTGAATCTATGAGGCGCCTTGAAAAAGCCAACGAATTATTAACTAATCTCAATCAACTCGCTTCTGGAGAAATTCAAAATAGAGTTGTCGCAAATCGCTCTTTTGATCTTGAGTGTTTAGCGAGAAAGGTCGATGACATATTATCAAAAAGAGAAGCAGGGAAAAAGGAAGACGGTAATATCGCCTTAAAATGTAATTGGAACGATAAATATTATAAGGCTCCATGTAGTTTGAAAGCTTACAGTTTTAATTTATCAGAGAACAAAGCGTGGTGTAGTTCTCCACTGAGTAAATGTCGAGAGTTTACAGACCAAGTATCATTAGAGCATCACCCATGTTATGAGAGTATTGCACTGAAAGAAATGTACTTTGGCGCTGGGTGGGATCACACCGGAGAAAAAACACAGCCACGCCACATATACAGTGTTAGGCGTGGCAGGTTGGCAATTTTAACAACAAGACAACCCGGCGCAGAGGAAAAGGACAGATTAATAATCGGCTGCCTCTATATTGCTAATGTGGTTGACGATCCAGGAGAAGAAACTAAGATTTATGGAGATAAGGCGAAATCGATAGAAATTGATTACGATGAAATTAAAGTCAAATTTTGGGATTACTACAAGAATGCAGGGGATGAAAATCTTATTCTTTGGGCCTCCGGCTTATTTCGCTATTTATCAGATGCAACGGTTTTGAATATGCTTAAAGGAATAGGCGAACAATACAAGAACTCAAGGCGAGATGTCTCCAAGATAATTGAATTGATTCGCTATTATGAAGACTTAACAAAAAAACCATAGTGATAGCAATAATAAGACAGCGTGCAACAATTTTATCGAGCCGACCGGTGATAAGCGGGCACGTTTTTCATCTCTAGCCATCTGTCCGGCGGCCCATAATTATCATTTTGCATAAAGGAAAGTCATATCCTTGACTGATACCGAATTGAAATTGTGCGATGCGGCGACTCAAATGAAATTGATATTTAAACACAACGGTGATGATGAGATATTGCGCTCTTGCATTAACGCTTATCTCTCACATGCTAGAAGTGTTACATTCGTAATGCAAAAAGAGTCCTCAGCATATCCAGAATTGGTGGCTTGGTACAAGGCTCGGATGTCAAAGCTTCAAAGCGTGCCAATTATGAAATTCTTTAATGCAAAGCGTGTTCATACAATTCATAAGGGCGTTGTTAAACCAATAAAGCATGTTACCCCGATATCGAACCTCAAGGAGAACGGTGTTCCGCTCCCCGGACAAGCCACCATGATCTTTTGGCAATTTGACGGTGTTGACAAGTTTGTTACTGGCAGCAGCGGCGGTGTATTCCGGCTCTGTGAGGAGTATTTTGTAATTCTTCGAGAGTTTGTAGGTGAATGGCTCAAGAAGAGGCAAGAGCTCGATATTACATGAAAAAGGTCAATTCTTTTGTAAATCATGACTCCTCGGTTTCCTTTTTTTGCCGTGCCTTGTAGGTGGAGCAAACATCTAAAAGGCGAAGATCTCTTAACGCACGGAGGAGATAAATAACCGGAGAGCAATTGATGAGACCTATTTCCCTTTCTTTGAATACTTCTTCAGGAGATCCTCAACTGCCTCCGAGACAAGAGAACTAAAAGACCGGTCCCTATCCACCGCAAGATGTTTAACTGCTTTGATTAACTCTGGATCAAGCCTAACGCCAGTTTGTTTCATGATATTCTTTTCAGCCATATCATAGTTTAGCTCCAAATTGTTACCAAGTCAATAAAATAACTTGACAACATCAGGAATATATTGTAGTTTAGTGGTAACAAGTTAAGTTGGTAACAGTCTTTACGGGAAAGAAAAGGAGAAAACATGAAACAGGAAGTCAGAGCCGCACTATATGCCCGCTGTTCCACCCACGATAAAGGTCAAGACCCTGAGCTGCAGCTTACGCCGCTCCGGGAATACTGCCAAAGGAGAGGCTTTGCTATGGCCGGGGAATACGTTGATAACGGCATCTCCGGCACTAAAGAACGAAGGCCGCAGCTTGATAGTCTAATTGACGCTGCCAGGAAAAGGCAGATTGATGTTGTTATTGTCTGGAAGCTGGATCGGTTTGGGCGAAGCCTGAAACAGCTTGTTATGGCTTTGGAAGAACTTTCAGCCATAGGTGTAGGGTTTATATCTTTTCAGGACAATTTAGACCTTACCACCCCTCAGGGAAGGCTCATGTTTCATATTATCGGGGCAATGGCGGAGTTTGAGAGGGAACTTATCCGGGAAAGGGTAAAAGCAGGGATCGAGAACGCCCGGCGGAAAGGCAAGAGGCTTGGACGAAAGTCTGTACCGCCGGTCGATGTGGCAAAGATTATCCACGCTCACCAGAAGAACCCTGCGCTTTCGATCCGGCAGCTTGCTACTGAGCTTGGCTTCAAGAAGTCCCTTGTCCATAAAACCCTGTTGAATTTCAGGAACGGATTGCTTGATGAATGCGGATTCGCAGCATAACATCTGGGTGTCCAATAGACACCCGATTTGTGGACAAGTCTGTTGCTAAACTCATGAACGGGATGAGCGATCAAGCCACTCAGCGTCTTCTCCACTTCGAGGACTGCAGGGCTGCCATTGATCAATTATTTGCCGAGGCATTGAATTCAAAAGGGTTGTCTGCCTTCGATGAGTTCCTTGATTTCGTCAAGCGGTTCAACAATCTCTCAGTCTACAACGCAATGCTTGTAAGAATTCAGCGTCCCGGAGCATCTGCGGTTGGCACTCGAAAACAGTGGGGAGAGAAAGAACGACGCGTCAATCCTGATGCTGTCCCCATAGTAATTCTCCACCCGTTTGGGCCGGTGCGTTTCGTGTATGAGGTTTCCGATACTACAGGCCCCCCGCTTCCTGGCGAGAACAGCAATGTTCTGTTTGCTGTTGGAGAGCTATCGGGTGATCTTTATGAAAAGACACGCTTATCAGCCATAAAATACGGAATTGAAGTATTGGAAACTGATAACTACGGAAACTTTCTTGCTGGCACTGCCGCCGGCATGAAGGTTTGTCCCGAAGCCATTGCGGGAAATGGTCATTTTTCTTTCCGCGTAAAGGTAAATGCCAAACATGATTTGCCAACACGCTATGCAACATTGGCCCACGAATTGGGGCATATTTACTGTGGACATCTCGGCGCTGATTCAAAAGGCAGATGGTTTGATCGACGCATCATGTCATCAGCGCAGATGGAATTGGAGGCTGAGGCTGTTGCGTTTCTTGTATGTCAGCGCAATGGCGTATCGTCCCGTTCAAAGGAATACCTTAGTTCCCTGATCCCACGAACCGAGATCGCATCTGTCAGCATGTATGCAATCTTCGAAGCGGCAAATCGTGTGGAATCGAGAACTTCACCACCCGAGAAACTTAAATAGGACCTTCTTCTTATAACGCCTATTATTAGCCAAATAAAGGTTATCGCATAACGTTATGACTACACAATGACGCAAAACTAAGAATGGAAAGAAGATGATGAATTGCAGTTGTAGGGAGCCCAATGTTAATTAATTGGAGCAGCGTTCCTGCAATATTGATATGTGTGTACAACGCGTGTACAACGCTTTTCTCAACTATTTCCTGTTTGAAATTGATTTTATGTAAAATTGAGCGAGATGAAAGTTAGGAACATTTTTCAATTCACCTAAATAACGGCTCTTTACACTACCATTGTCTCTTCTATAGTCAATCCAAACATTTCCTCCATTGATATATAACTCATAAACTCTTTTAAGGTCTAAAGTTATCTCACCCTCCAGCAGCCGTCGCGTTATTCCAATAAGTGACCTCGCAGGACTCCTATATTTTATGTAATTTTTAGCGATAATAAACTCCTTAAATGATACCTCTTCTCCGGATTCCATCCGCCATATTAACTCTTTCCATTGCCGAGATATAATCTTGGAAATTATGTAATTATATATATTCAAAACCTTTTCATTATGCACATTTGCACTTTTTGGCGTATAGCTTAAAGGTATAAATCCAATCTTATCGTAAGAGAAATAAAGTTCTATCTCCATTCCATCTTTATTTATCAGCTTAATTTCTGTGTTTTGCCAGTAGAAAGTGAAATTAAAGTTTGTACTTTTTGAAAATACATATATTTCTGATATATCATCCCAATTTATTCTTTTTCCCCTGTAACTAATACCGCTGTGATCAGGCGAAATTGAAAAATCACGCATGTCCGCAAGAATGTTGGAAATATCACAGATCATGTTCGTCTTTTCATCTTCGGTTCCCAAATGACTACGCAGACCCAGTATCAGCACAGATGATACTCGGTGCCATACCTTTCTCCTCTACATATGGTTCGATTATACATTTTACTCATTTAATCAAATATCCGCCCTATTGGGTACTGTCCTAATTTGCCATTAAATCCCTAATCTCCCACAAATGATCGGTCACGCCCGCCTCCATAGCAGGAGTCACACGCAGACTGCTATGAATCCGCACAAAATTATAATGAGCAAAATGCAGGGCAACCGCTGCTTTCAGATTATCCAGTTTCTTACTGAAAGCATTGGTCAACCTTGTAAAGCGGCGCATCTGCATACGGATCGTCAAGTTTTGCCTTTCCACATATGATGTAGAAATCCTTGACCTTTTAGGCATACCAGAAACTATGATCTTCTCTGCTCCAACGACCTGCGGTGGCGAATATCGTCCGGCACCCATCGGCTCAGCTTCATAGGCTTTTACTATCTGTCCGTAATCAACGTCAGAACCAAAGGCAAGTTCAACTGCCTCAATATATGCGGTAAGCGCATCACTGCTTAACTGGACACGATTATCAAGGCGTTCTGATAAGTCCTTAATAAATATCTGTGCGTTTTCTGCTGACCGCTTGCCGATTATATATGAAGGAATTAATTTACTGTCTGCATCAAGAGCCACAAAAACCCATTGATCGCCTAATTCCTCTCGATTGTCTGTCTCTGTAAGGTGACGCTGTTTCTTGCCGACATAGCACCATATCTCGTCAACCTGTAAAGTCTTACAGTTCAAATTGTGCATGGTTGCATCAAGAATACTCTCGCAGTTCTGCCCGACCCTAACCATAAGGCGCATGATAGTATCCCGGTGAATCCCAGTCATGCGTTCGACTGACCTTATAGAGGAACCTTCTACAAGTGCTGCTATCGCCATTTCCTGTTTTTCTGCTTTAAGTATATTCATTTCATGAACTCCATTTGATTAAAGAATAAATATTTGCTATATTAAAGAAAATGGAGCGCCGGGGAATTGAACCCCGAACGACCGGGTGTAGAGCCAAGTCTGGGTACCAAACCCGCGCCCCATTAGGACATCGCCACGACCCTAAGTCTTTGAGCCAGCCAGCTACCAGGACTTAGGGTCTTGCTTGTTATAGCCCCCACAGGCGGCGATTCTATGACCGGCAGGGGCTAATTCTCTTCTCATAATCATCCTCCATAAATATTATTATAAGGATATATTTTATTTTGTCAAGGTGTTTATCTACGCTAAATTAAAATATATCTCTTTTTTATCTATTGACATTGGCCGATGTTTTCGATATTATATCTATAAATAGAAGGGAGGTGCCTATAAAATGGCAGACAATACTCAGGAAGTAGCGAAAAAGAAGCAGACAGTTAGGGGTAAAAGGAGCCCAAATTATCCGAACATCAATCTTCAAAAAGCAATTTCTATGATATCCGAATTTAATGAGAAGTATCAGCGCAATGCTGTTCCGGCTCCTTTAGCAATGGAAGCCATGGGATATGCTATAACGAGCGGTAAGGCTCAATCCATGCTTGCTTCTCTTTCATATTATGATTTAATTCAAGTAGAGAGGGGAGCTTTAGAAACCAAAAAAGTTAATCTCACATCATTGGGGGTTACGATACTTAAAAATCCCAATATAAACGCACGAAATCAGGCTATAAAAAAAGCTGCACTAAGCCCTGCGATTTTCAAGAAACTGCATGCAAAATTTCCCGATAATGTTCCTCAGGAGCGTTTACTATCATGGGAATTGGAAACTGCATATCAATTCAATCCCAAAAGTATACCTGATTTTATTACCATATTTAAGCAAACAATGGACTTTGCAAAAATATATGAAACAGGTATAATAGAAGAAGAAACTGGGACATCAGAAGAGCATAATTTAGATATAGAGGAAGATAAAAATATGGAAGAAACGCAAAGTCCTGCTGTCAAATTAAAACTTGCATCTGAATATTCTTATACTCCACCAGTAGATGCCAAGGCAGAAAGGCAAGTGGCAATGTATCCCGTTGGCAGGGATGTTTCTATTCGACTCATCGCTACTGGCCCTATTACGATGAAATCTATAGATAAACTTATTCAAATGTTAGAAATTAATAAAGAGGATTTCGCAACTGATGATGAACTTGCTATAATTCAACAAGTGAAAGAGAAAGAACGACAAAAGAAAACTGAGTGACAAATCCAGACATAGAAGATACAAAACAAGCTGTAGAACGATTACACAACTGTAAGGCTTCTTATATTGAAGAAGTGGCAGTCGTGGAAAAGTTCGGTTTACAGACTGTCTGGAATGGCATAGTTCACATATTTAAGATTGAAGGTAATCCGAAGGCTGATAAATGCTATGCGTGGTCTTCCCCGATAGAAGGAAGCACAAAGAGACGCTACTATGCTGTATTGAAAATCCCGCCAATAGATTCCCCGGAAAGGGCTGTAAGAGCCTCAGTAGTTGCCGATAAAAAGAACAAAGAACACAAATAACCGCAGGACAGAGAGTAGTTAGTTTAAGTCACGTATTTTCAAGGTTCAGTTTTTGGGTTTGTTTATTTTTTATTTCCTCAATTTGCTTTAGATGTTTATTTATCTTCTTGCCCATTGCTTCTACTTCGGCAATAAGCCTATCTTGCTGTTTTAGGCCCGGAACGGGTATTTTTATTTTGTTCACTTCTTTTGTTGGGATCATATTTTTTATTCCAACACCTATGCAATCCCTGACTAATAAATTTTGAATTTTATCGGATTGAAGAATCAATTTTAAATATTTGGGCCGAATAATTTTTTGATTAATCTTAAATCGCATAAGAACGGAATTAAATATACCTTTTTCAAAATGTGCGGGAACCAAAGCAACCCTACCTAAAGTACCAGCGCAGGTCATTAAAAGGTTGTCTTTTTCGATCTTAAATCTTTTAAGTTCCTCATATTTTTCTTTTGTTATGTAATATTGACCGATAGAGAAATCATTTTTAATGATATTGCCTTGTTCGTAAATTTTATATTCACCTTCTCCTTTTGCAACACAAACAGATTTCTTTATGGAACTTCCAAACGGCCCCCTAGTAATTTCAGCTACTTTTTCAAGTGGAAGTAAGTTTGTAATTTTCTTTTCTTTATTTTTTAAGAACGGATTAAATAGAGAAAACTTGAGACTATAATTAAATTTATTCTTGTATTCTTCTATCTTCTTTTTTTGTTCGGATAATTTCTGGATGTTATTAGTGACTGTTTTGATCCTTTCCCTTTTTTCTTTTATTTGTTTTTCATTCTTAATCTCGGAGATCTGCTTTTTTAAAAGTAACAATTTCTTCTTGTTTTCATCCAATTGTCGTTCTACGGGATTTAAAGGCATTGTTTGCTCATTAAACTCTTTAATGTTAAATATTTTGTTTGATGAAACATTGAAAATCTTATTCCTTTTAACGAGTTTATTTTTATCTTTAAAATAAACCTCAAGGTCAGAATCACCTTTTATTGCATCTCTTTGATTGTTCAGCGTAAAGCCATCATTGTCTATTTCGACAAATTCTATATCATAATCATTGGTAGGTTTTTCTTTTTTCCAAAAAATAATATATGTTTTGGAAAAAGTATAAGGTAAGAAAACACCTTGGGGTAGGGAGACTAATTTAATGAGTTTCCCTTTCGTCAGTAACTTTTCTCTGATTTGTATGTAATCTTTTTTTGAAACTGTGCCTATTATTCCAGAAGGAACAATAAAGATAGAATAACCACCATCTTTTATTACATCCAAAAAGCCTTCCACAAATGCTGGCTCATTTATTTTCTTACCAAAAGGCATATTTCCAATAGATACATCATAAAGTTGCTTGTGAGATTGTTTGAAGTTTAAAAAATCATAATTCATAATGTTCGTATGGCCATCTCCTGCAAGAATCATATTCATTTTTGCTATTTCCGAAGTTCTCTTGCTTAACTCAACTCCCCAAACGCATTTTGTTTTGATGCTATTTAATAGTTTCTTGTCGTCGCCTATTTCTTTCTTTAGTTGTTTGAATATGTTGATTAAAAAACCCCCGGTCCCGCATGTTGGGTCAAAATATGTAATGAGCTGCCCTTTATTGTTTGTAAGCCATCTGTCTTTCATTACCTCGTTGAGACATTTAATCATGAATTTTACTATGTGCCTCGGCGTAAAATATTCCCCGATATCTGATTTAATACTGCCGTAATTGATAAAATATTCAAATGCTTCGCCTTTAACATCTAAGTCATAACTATCTAAATTTAATTCCTTTACTATCGCGAAAAGCTCCACTAATAATTTACTACCCAAATATTCTTTGATGCTGAATGAAAATTTCTTTTCGAATATTTTAGATATAGTTTCGAATACATTACTTATATTAGTCTCGGTTATATTCAGATCTAAATTACCTAAATTGTCTTTCAGTTCTCGAATATGCTTTGTCTCGCCGAACAGGTCTGAGTTTTCTTTTATCAATTTCAAGAATAAGAATGCCATAGTCAAATGCATTCTCTGATCTGAAGATAGGCCATAGGCTCTCAGTTTATTATTTATCTTGTCAAAAATATCTTTCAGGCTTCTTTGATTCTGAAGAGAAATTGTGACGGGTTCCTGTAAGTTTGAATTGCTTTTAAAGAAATCGGCGGTTAAATCCTCAGTGCAGTCAATGTAATTTATATCCTCCAAATAAGAGATTTTATTGCCGCCTTCATATTTGCTCACGTAGAATGTTTTTAGGTCTGTTATTATTAAAATAAATTTATCTGTCAGTAATTTCTTATTGAATAGAAAATCTGCATAATCTAATGCCTGTTTTTTGGCTGCAAGCAAATTGCGATAACGCAGTTTATTTTCGATGATAAAAGTGTATTTCTTGTTATCTTTTAGGTTTTTGATTAGAAAATCGGGTTTCTTTTTATTACCAAAAATAACATTATAGAAATAATCTTTGTCGGGTTTTAGTTTAATACGGGTTAATTGCTCGATTATTTTTGCATCTATTTTATTTGCTTCTGTATCAGTATTAATTATTTGTCTTGTCATTTTTTCTCCAAATAACAAGCCTCATTAAGGGAAAGAGGCGACTATATATTAGAATATTCTTTTGAATATTTCTTCAGTAAATTTTTAATTCCTTCTTCCAGCAATTCATTAGTAGCTTGTTCTCTCTGGACGGCAATTATTTTTAGTTGCTTCACAATGTTCGGATCAAGTCGAAATCCAAAAGTTTTACGCCCTATCTTTGATTTTTGTCTTGCCATGTTTAATATATTATAGTATTAATGTATTAACATTGCAATATAATTAAATTATTAACATATTAAAAAATTTAACGGAGTTATTTACAGAACAATATTTGATATAATCATGCTGCAACGGAAAGGTTATGAGAAGATATCCAAAAAGACCGAGAATGCCAAAGATGTCAAGAATATCGTCACGCCCACGAATGAAAGGGATGCCAAGATTACCGAAGGGAATAAAAAAACCTCCACGCGGATCATTTGGCATGGGGCTTTTTGTATTGACGTTACAATCTCTGGCATCGCTTTTTAAAAAAATAACTTCGCGCTAATTCAAATTAGGACAGTACCCCCTATTGTCAATATTATTAACCGCCTTACAATCCCTGTTGATTGCGATTGTAATCTTTTAAGATTGTTCCGACGGGGAGGACAGATGAAAAATAGAGGGGCGTGCCTAAAGATAAGGGAAATCCGTAAATCCATGAGACTGACTCAGAGCCAGTTTGCCGAACTCGTGGATTTGTCCGAAGACAGCATTGGAAAAATTGAGCGCTGTGTAAACGTTCCCACTATTGAGACCCTATACAAAATTGCAAAAGCCCTGAAAATACCTGTTGAGACTTTTCTCCCCTCTTCAAAGGAAAAGACCCATAAAAAGTTTCCACGAGAACTTGAGGACTTTATCAATTATTTAAGGACCCGCTCTGCTGAAGACGTACTACTCATACACGAAATTGCAGTAAAGATATTTGAGCGGAAGCCATAGGACTGCTTTAAAATCTCACGAGCTGCACAAGAGGCTGATACTGGTCCGCATCCCGAACTCTTTATCAAATTGTCTGATATCACTAATACACCTGCAAGTCCGTAGCATTAATATATTGAAATTGTTGAGTATTACTGGTACAAATATTTATGTCAGTAGGATATCATCAAGTACAAGAAGGAGAATAGTCGACTGTAAAGATTTGGAGTTTATAATCTCTTAGACCTGACCACCCTGCCCGGCTTAATCGTGGATGTCTTGAAGGGGCTCTAAAGGAGGCTTGTTAATGGCTGAAAAGAAGCAAAAAAAGAAAAATACTAAAAGTTTTGAGGAAGTCCTCTGGGATTCCGCTAATAAACTGCGAGGAAAGGTCGAGCCTTCCGAATACAAACACGTCGTACTCGGCTTGATATTCCTTAAATTTGCCAGTGATAAATTCGAGCAGAGAAAACAAGAGCTTATCGACGAAGGGAAAAAGCAATATATCGACATGGTGGAATTCTACACGATGAAGAATGTGTTTTATCTACCCGAAGAATCCTGCTGGAGCTACCTGAAAAAGCACGCAAAACAAGATGATCTTGCCCTCAAGATTGACACAGCACTTGCTACGGTTGAAAAGTCAAACCCAAGTCTAAAGGGTGCGCTTCCGGATAACTACTACTCTCGGCTTGATCTTGATGTAAGTAAGCTCGCCTCGCTGCTTGATACCATTAATAATATCGATACGCTAAAAGATAAAGAGCAGGATATTGTCGGTCGAGTATATGAGTATTTTCTGAGCAAGTTCGCGTTGGCCGAAGGTAAAGGGAAAGGAGAATTCTATACACCCAAGTGCATTGTCAATTTGATTGCCGAGATGATTGAACCCTACGAAGGCACAATCTATGATCCCTGCTTTGGTTCCGGTGGTATGTTTGTACAGTCGGTCAAATTTATCGAAAGCCATCACGGGAATAAGAAAAAACTTTCTATTTATGGACAGGAGTATACCGCTACAACCTATAAGTTGGCAAAAATGAACCTTGCTATCCGGGGCATTTCCGGAAATCTGGGGGATGTGCCAGAAAACACATTTTTTCGCGACCAACACAAAGACTTGAAAGCTGATTTTATCATGGCAAATCCGCCTTTTAATCAGAAACAATGGCGAGCTGATAATGAACTAACTGATGATCCGCGTTGGAGCGGCTATGACGTACCCCCAACAGGAAACGCAAACTATGCATGGATATTGCACATGGTTTCCAAGCTCTCGGAAAACGGTGTGGCTGGTTTTATTCTTGCAAACGGCGCACTGTCCGGTGGAGGCGATGAGTATAAAATTAGGCGGAAGATGATAGAAAACAATCTGGTTGAAGCGATAATGATACTGCCCCAGAATATGTTTTATACTACGAATATCAGTGTAACGATCTGGATTCTGAACAAAAACAAGAAAGCAAGAAGCATTGAACACAATGGTAATATCAAAAAATACCGGAATCGTGAAAAGGAAGTTTTATTCCTGGATTTGCGTGAAATGGGTTCACCCTTCGAAAAGAAATACACTCAGCTAACCGAAGATGACATTGGTAAAGTAGCAAACACATATAATAACTGGCAGCAAGTCGGCCATGAAAAGACCTATAACAATAAACCAGAATACTGCTATAGCGCCAGTTTTGAAGAGATTGCTAAAAAAGACTTTTCACTGGTTCCAAGCAAGTACATTGAATTTGTTAACCGTGATGAAAATATCAACTTTGATGAAAAAATGGCTACTTTACAGGTAGACTTTGCCAGGTTATTAAAAGAGGAAGTGCAGTCTAAGCAGTACTTGCTGGAAGTTTTTAAAGAGTTGGGCTATGAAATCAAATTATAAACAATTATCTGAATATATTAGAGAAGTTAATTCCCGAAATTTAGACGGTAGAACAAATACACTTCTTGGTATAAATATTGACAAATATTACATGCCTTCTGTTGCCAATGTTGTTGGCACCGATTTGACTGTTTACAAGGTTGTCAAAAAAGGTCAATTTGCTTGTAACCGAATGCATGTAGGCCGTGATAAAAGATTGCCGGTAGCACTTTCAAAATCGGATACCGACTTTATTGTATCTCCTGCATATGACGTATTTGAGATTATTGACGAATTAGTTCTAAATCCGGAATATTTAATGATGTGGTTTTCAAGGAAGGAATTTGATCGTAATGCGTGGTTTTATACAGATGCTGATGTTCGTGGTGGTCTAAGTTGGGATGCCTTTTGCAATATGGAGCTCCCCGTTCCTTCTATCGAAAAGCAGAAAGAAATCGTTAAAGAATACAATATCATCATAAACCGCATTAAGCTTAACGAACAGCTTAACCAGAAACTGGAAGAAACTGCGAAGGCGATTTACAAGCAGTGGTTTGTTGATTTTGAATTTCCTGATGAGAACGGGAAGCCCTATAAATCCAGCGGCGGGAAGATGGTTAACAATATTACGCTTGATATGGAAATTCCAAATGGGTGGGAGGTCATCCCATTATCTGAGATATGCGATATCAAAGGCGGCAAACGCCTTCCCAAAGGAGATTCTCTTGTTCCTGAAAATACGGGTAACCCATATATCAAAGTTGCTGATATGTGCTCTCATAAGTATATTATTCTGAACGATAGCTTTGAATATGTTCCGAAGCATAGCCAATCAATTATAAAGAGGTATACTGTTAACAAAAATGACTTAATCCTTTCTATTGTCGGCACAATTGGTTTCGTTAATATTGTTCATCAAAGCCTTGACCAAGCAAATCTTACCGAAAACTGTGTAAAATTGACGAATTTTATTAAACTGAACTCTGATTATGTATATGAATATCTAAGATCGCCGATAGGAAAACGAGAGATAGAAATGAAAACTGTAGGTGGAGTACAGGGTAAGCTGCCGATTTATAACATTCAAAGTATTCACATTATTTGTCCACATAAGAACATCTTTGATGTTTATAACAATTTAATAGCAGCATTAAATCGAAAACAAGATTGCAGTGCCCAACTGGTCCCGAAGCTAATGGCAATGCAGAATATTTTGAATGCCAAAATGAGTAAAACTATAGCGTGAGATAATTGTGGGATTTTCAGAAGAAAAACTTGAACAAGCAGTAATCGAACTCTTTAAAGCCGAAGGATACAAACATCTCATTGGCGAGCAAATTCACAAAGAATTGCCCGATGTTTTGCTTCGTGATGACCTTAGGCAATATCTCCTAAATAGATATTCCGCTGAAGACATTACCCTCAATGAAATTGATTCGATTATCCGAAAACTGGAGCTATATCCTTCCTCTGCCCTTTATGAAAGCAATAAGGAAATAATAAAGCTTGTTTCGGACGGGTTTCCTCTCAAGCGTGAAGACCGCAGCAAGAAAGACCTCTACATTCAGTTAATTGACTTTGGTAGTCTGGCTGAAGCGAAGGAGCCAAAAGCTGGCGAGGTCCCAACTATTGTGGCAAAAGAGCAAGCCCCATATTACGCAAGCCATAATATTTTTAAGATTGTCAATCAGCTTGAAATACAAGGGTCAGAAAAACGCATACCCGATGCCATTGTTTATATCAACGGTTTGCCCCTTGTGGTTATTGAGTTCAAAAGCGCCGTCAAAGAAAACACAACCATAAAAAATGCTTATGATCAGCTTACAGTCCGTTATCGCCGTGATATTCCTGAGCTGCTTAAATATAATGCCCTTTGCGTTATCAGTGACGGGGTGAATAACAAAGCAGGATCATTATTTGCTCCCTATGTTTTCTTTTATGCATGGCGCAAAACAGACGGCAATGAACTTAAGGAAGTAGACGGCATAGATTCACTTTTTTCAATGGTTAAAGGAATGTTTAACCGGGAACGGTTGGTTGATGTAATACGAAACTTCATCTTTTTCCCTGATACAGCAAAAGAAGATATCAAGATTGTCTGTCGGTATCCCCAGTATTATGCCGCTCGTAAACTGTTTTATTCCATTAAAGAAAATATGCGGCCTAAAGGGGACGGTAAGGGTGGAACTTACTTTGGTGCCACGGGTAGCGGAAAAAGTTTTACCATGCTCTACCTTACCCGTCTTCTTATGAAAAGCACACATTTTTCAAGTCCAACTATTGTGCTTATTACTGATCGCACCGATTTAGATGACCAGCTTTCGGGCCAATTTACAAACGCCAAGAAATTTATCGGAGATGATACGGTAATAAGCGTTGAAAGCCGTGATGAATTGCGGAAATGTCTTCAAGGCAGAAACAGCGGAGGAGTTTTTCTTACTACTATCCAGAAATTCACAGAAGATTTAAAACTCCTGACAGACAGGGACAATGTGATTTGTATTTCAGATGAGGCACACCGTTCGCAAGTAAATCTCGACCAAAAAATCAAATTAACCGCTAATGGCATAACGAAAACTTACGGTTTTGCAAAATACCTTCATGATTCACTTCCCAATGCGACTTATGTCGGATTTACTGGTACACCGATTGATGCAACCCTTGATGTATTCGGCAAGGTTATTGATGCCTATACAATGAAAGAATCTGTGCAGGATAATATTACGGTGCGTATTGTTTATGAAGGAAGAGCAGCCAAAGTGCTTCTTGATGAGAAGAAGCTCCGGGAGATTGAAGAATATTATAAGCAATGCGCTGAAGAAGGTGCCAACGACTACCAGATTGAAGAGAGTAAAAAAGCAGTTATGAATATGGAAGTTATTCTGGGCGACCCAGACCGGCTTGAAGCTGTTGCAAAGGATTTTGTAGAACATTACGAGGAACGTCTATCTGAAGGCGCAAGCGTCCTTGGCAAGGTGATGTTTGTTTCATCAAGCAGGCAAATAGCCTATGACCTATATAAACAGATAATCAAGATACGACCAGCATGGGCAGAAATCAGAGAATGTGATGAAGGGGTTATTCTAACTGAAAAAGATCGCAGAGAGATAAAACCCATTGAAAAAATTAAGATGGTAATGACGCGTAGCAAGGACGATCCTAAAGAGCTTTGGGATATTATCGGGACCAAAGATTACCGTAAAGAACTTGATAGGCAATTTAAAAATGCAAAAGCAAACTTCAAGATCGCAATTGTTGTTGATATGTGGATTACAGGTTTTGATGTTCCGTTCCTTGATGCTATTTACATCGATAAACCCGTTCAGCAGCATTCTCTGATTCAGACCATATCACGGGTAAACCGAGTATATGAGGGCAAAGAAATCGGGCTCGTTGTTGATTACATCGGCATAAAAAGTAATATGAATATCGCTCTCAAAAAATACTCGCAGGTTGAAGAGGATGATTTTGAGGACATTTCAAAGGCGGTTGTTATCGTAAAAGACCAGTTGGATTTATTGGCAAAACTTTTTCACAAGTTTAACTCAACCGCTTATTTTAACGGTTCCTCATTAGAGCAATTAGAATGCCTCAATAGAGCTGTTGAATATGTGCAGCTTACCGAAGAGATGGAAAAACGCTTTATGGTAATGGTCAAAAAACTGCGTTCCGCCTACAAAATATGCGTATCAAGCGAAGAAATTACGCATAAGGAACGGGATTACATCCATTATTATTTTGCCATTGCCGCTATTATCTTTAAACTCACTAAAGGAGATGCACCCGATACAGCCCAGATGAATGAACAAGTTCGGGAAATGATAAAAGAGGCTCTTTTGAGTGACGGAGTGGAAGAAGTTTTTAAGCTTGGAGAAAAGAAGTCTGATAAAGACATTGATATATTTAGCGATGAATATTTGGCAAAGATTGACAAAATTAAGCTACCAAATACTAAAATCAAATTACTTCAGCAGCTATTGAAGAAAGCGATTGATGAATTTAAAAAAGTTAACAAAATCAAAGGCGTTGATTTTACAAAAAGGTTCAAAGCATTACTTGAAAAATATAACGAAAGAAAAGAAAATTTGGCTTTTGCTAATGATGTGCTCGATGACGTCGCCGGTCAATTTGCCGATCTTTTCAAAGACTTACAGAAAGAGAAAAACTCATTTGAAGAAATGGGCATTAACTTTGAAGAGAAAGCTTTCTATGATATTTTAAAAGCTGTTGCTGAAAAACATGAGTTTGAATATCCGCATGAAAAGCTAATAAAGCTTTCACGTGCTGTTAAAAACATAGTAGATGATAAAGCTAGATATACCGACTGGGCGAACCGCGATGATATTAAAGCTGAGTTGAAAGTTGATTTGATATTAATACTTGCAGAACATGGTTACCCACCGGTGCCCAAAGATGAAGTTTTTAAGGAAATATTTGAACAGGCTGAAAATTTTAAGAAATATTTATCTGGATAAGAGTAATTTCCTCTGACCGGTCCTCAGTATGCTCTCCTTGTAAGGCAAAGGACAAGTTCAAAGGAGCAAAGGCATGAGCTTGTAACGATTCTCAAAAGAAATTCACAGAATTATCAGGTTATGCAATTGTGCAGACTTTCGTGAGGATGTGATTTTGCAAAGTCCTGATACTCCTCAGTTTCACACTCTTGCACCCAGCGCGGATTCCCGACAGAAACAATGCTAAATGCATAACCGCAAGCCTGACCCTATGTGTGACCCTATGTGTGTCCCATTACTTTGTGCCATTTGGCCTTATCCTTGTCAGACTGGACTTCATCGGCATTTAGTTCTTTTCTGGGGGCAGGTTTTTACTGCGACATTGAAGGAAACAGACGAAGTCAAGGTGGAGCGAGCGAAGCGGGAGATTCCTTTAGAAGTTGATTTGTTATAATGAATTTGAAATGAGGGCGATAATCACAGTACGCGAATTGCTTGATACCGTCATCGAAGAGGTTGCTATAAAAACAGGGATATTACTGACGGACCACAATGTAAAGACTATTCTCAAATCAAGCGATATGAAAAATTGGTTAGGTGTTTTTACCATGCATCCTGACGAGACGTTGGGTATACGTCCAGAGTTTGTTGAAGATGCGATAAGAGTATTAAGATATGCCCTCGGTAATTTGCCAGATGCCTCCCATGGTGCAGTTCACGCTATTAAAATATATAAAGAAATTCAAGAATTAGGTGTGGAAGACCTATCGCCTGTCTCTGCTGCGCTTTCGGAAATTCTCCATTCCGGAAAATACAAGATATTGGGCGAGGAAGCAGCAAAAGAAATATCCGAGAAAGCCGGCGTTCCGATGATAGTTGGCGTAAAAGTTCTTTTGGTCTTGGCTGAGATGATGGACAGAGGGATGAATCCTTTACTGAGAGTGGAATCAATGCAGTGGGACGGAATAGTACCCCTTTCTAAACTATTTAACGGTGAACTGATACCGGAAAATCCTGATGAATACCTCGATCAACGATTTTTAGACTATTTATCAGCCAATAACGAGACAATTGACAAAATATATTGGAGGAATTTCGAAAGATTATGTGCTGAATTTTTTAAACGTGTTGGATACGTTGTCGAACTGGGTGCCGGATCTAAAGATGGTGGCATAGATATCCGTATCTGGCCCGACGTGGAAAGTCATTCCGGCCCTCCTTTACTTTTGATACAGTGCAAACGATATAAGAAGGGCGAGTTGGTAACCGTCGAATATGTTAAAGCGCTGTGGTCTGACGTAGTTTTTGAAAAAGCTGATCGCGGCCTTCTGATAACAACATCTCATGTTGCCCCAGGTGGTAAAAAAATCTGCCGAGTAAGAAAATGGCCACTGGATACTATTGAGTACGACAAAGTAAAGGTGATGGTCAATTCTTTATGGCGACATGCATGGAAAGGAAGAGGAAAGACAAAAGGAGTCGGCATATACTTGGGCGCTCCGCCAGTAGTCCGTTTCGGTAGAGGATTTAAAGAGAAGCTAAAATTATAAATCTTTCCCATTTTTTAGAAATCCGAGAGGCAGCTTCGGGGTTCAAACTTGCTTTTGTGCATTTCGCTGAGGATTCCCTCTCGTAAACTTCTGTCATTCAAAGGGTATCCAACTTATCAACTTCTTATTATGTGAGAAGGAAATTCTGCGCTGTCCACCTGAAAGTTAACCTGACTTGAAACTGCTGTCTTTTTCCATTGGTAACTGAGAGTCCAGGATGAGGCGAATAAGAGTTTGCTATTCAGGCAGTAGGTCCAGAATCTGTTTTCTAAGGGGTTTCCTAAATATGCCCTGAGAAACAACATTCATAATTTGTATAATGCCCGTCATGCCGGAACTCAATTTAGATTTGTAGGAAGGTAGATCGGTTTCATCTTCCAGTACCCGCGGGTGGACGAGTGAATCACGAAACTCCTTAAAGCTCATCAGCTTGGACCAAGAGGGATCTTGAAAATTGAAAGTGGGAATAAAACGCTTTATTAATAAGCGCAGCTTATCGTCAATTTTATGATACTCGGTACGTTCTATCAAATCGCCTTTGCTTACTGAAAAATAAAGCGTTTTGTCATTAAGGAACGCTATTTCATGGGGTGGTAGAGTCGCTGCTTTGGCAAAAGAATCAGCTATATAATTAACAAACGCCTCGATTGCGCCAGAGGCATAGAAGACTGCTGCGCGATAATAACGTTGTGCCTCTCTTGTATTGCCAGAAGAAGATGCCGCTTGAGCTGAGTGGAAAAAAGAATATGCATCCTGAAGGTACTCTTCGAACATATTTTATATTTTTTTTAGAATCTTACTCGCTTCATAAGTCGCTCTTTTAGCCTCGTATGATTGAATCGCTGCCTGTGCAAGGTCCTTGGTGATCCTCTTTTTGGAGGCTTTCATCGCCTGCACTAAAAATACTTCCAGCATGCGCCCGAGTTCAGGGGGACTGCTTCGGGTCCCTAACCCACGATATGTATCAGGATCAGTACCCTTTAGCCGCGCTTGTGATAATGCTTTTGCATTTAACGGATCATCTGGAGCTGAAACGGTATCAGGCAACGAATAATGGTGTCTTAGATAGTCGGGAGACCTTTGAAGAAAACCTGCGGCATAAGCCCAGCCGGCAACAACGGATAGGGATAGTGCTTTACGAGCAAACTCAGCATTCTTATCTGTATCTCTATTAGATACACGTTCTCTCTGACAATTATGCAGTCTTGCGAATTCCTTACCCATGGCTATAAGACGCGCATCTGTCCAATCAGCATTGATTCTCACCTTCATATAAGCCTCATCCTCTCCACCTGATTTGCAAACAATCGGCTGGTGAAAATCGTCGTCCTTCGCATCCAAGCCAGCATAGAAATTTACCAATAGAGTTCTTGCCACTCGCACAGTGGGTGCATCGGGACTCTTCCTGTCGGCAAAATCTTCACCTTTATCTAATAAGCCAACTTCCTGACACCAATCTCTCAGTTCAGAGCCAAGCAACTGCTCGCGCATTCGATCTAAGAGGTCATTGGGAACCGCGATTGAGGTATTATTAATTGTAGCAATTTCAACTTTTTGTTCACGGGAAAGATTGAAATAAACTCGTATTCCATGAACTGTTAACCCCTTTTTATCTGTTGCTTTAGTAATCGCTCTGATACGGTGTTGCCCGCCATAAACTTTCAGAGGCTGCTTGCTTCGATAAGAAGGATCATACTCAGTTACCAAATCCTCAAAGCTTCTGCCCCTTGCAGCATCACTTTCCATCGTTTTGTACGCAGCTTGATCCTCAGTGATATCTCGATTCAGTTTATAGATTTCATCCTCTTCATTACTGTCGAGACTTGCTTCTAAATCACAAAGGGCAACAAGAGCACTCGCAGTGATATGACAAACAACATAGTATGCTTCACTCTTTTCATCGAAGTAGAGAATAAGCGGCGCTCCATTTATAACCTCGTGAGGCTCGACTGCAGAAATGAATTGCCTGACCTTTTTTGTTGTTTCTGCAGTTGGTTTTAGACCTTGTGGTATTATAAATTTATCAGCCATATCGATCTTATAAATTTCACTATTCTACTCCAAGGACTGTTAATAAGCCAATATCAAATATATCAATAACGGTTTTCTGCTCCGGCTCTACGGATCAACGGCCACTGGATCGGGGATGTCTTCTTGCTATTAATTTTGTAATGATTGCCCCTTAAACTAAACGGAATGGACAGTATGCGCTGGGGCGTTGACTCCTGTGAGGATGCTTTACAGGTTGTCCATAAAAGATGACTTTTGCGGACACTCAAAGTTAACCCTGCGAATCCGCACTAATCAAGCAGCCCGGACTTGAAATTTATAAGGGGTTTTATGGACGTTTTTTTCCATCTTCTCATGGGAACGGCATACTCCTGGACTCCTCCCCGCATAATTGAAGCAGGCTCTTGCCTTGACACCCTGTTTTTTTACTTGACAATATTTTTTTTAATTAGTAAAAATAGTTAATAGTTGTAAAACGGGAGTGGAAAACATCCAACCCGTCGTAACTTTGGAGTTCCTTGCGAACTCTGTGAGTTGCGACGGGTTTTTTTGTTTTCGGCCCCCGAGAAAGGGAACGCTGAAAAAATGGAAAAGAGAATATTCGGGGATCCCACCATCCCAGCAGGATTCGAAGCTCAGAAGAAATGTTTCAAGATCACACCTCAAAAAAATTCTATTACCGGACAGGTTGAGTTTCTCGTAGAAGGCGCAAATATAGACGATGCCTTACAAGAAATCTACGCAAACGTACCTGTCGGCATTCTCGACTACATCAAAGCGTTAAAAAGTTTTCGGTCTTCTATATTCGCTTTAAAGGCGAGGAGGTAGCCGATGCCAAACCGCATCATTAAACAATCAATATGGACTTCCCCTAATTTTAACAAACTTTCTGCTGGGGCCGAGAGGCATTTTTATCGCATACTGATGACTACAGACGACTTCGGCTGTTTTGAAGCGACACCAGCCGTCATAAAAGGGCTATGCTATCCGCTACAGCCTGACGTTTCCGAGGCAGAAATTAAAGATTGGTATGCTGAATTAGAAAGTGCTGGGTTGACAAAGTTCTGGGAGCATGAAGGCCGCCGGTACGGAATTTTTGTAACCTTCCAGCAACATCAGAGAATACGTGCCACTCACCAGAGGAAAACCCCGCTACCGCCGGAACACCTGCTATCTAAATGTGAGGATATGGCATCTGACGACGCTTGCCGTCAGGTGTCGTCGAGTGACCGCCCTATTCCTAATCTTATTCATAATCCAAATCCTTTAAGGGATATGGTCGGGCAACCCGACAGTTTACCTCCATTTAAGGAAATCATCGATTATCTGAATGAAAAGACTGGTAAAAACTTTAGATTCGATACAAAGGATACTCAAAAACACATTGTTGCACGATGGAAAGAAAAATATAGCCCTCAGGATTTCTTCACAGTCGTCGATAATCAGATTGCCGAATGGAGCAATGATCCACAGATGCAAAAATATCTCAGGCCGGAAACGCTTTTTGGTCCGAAATTTCAATCCTACTTGAACAATAACAGAGGCGCAAAAGTTTCTCTTAAGCATGATCCAGTTGATCGCTTAGCAATGGAGATGGGGGTTACAGCATGAAGAATGTCATAAGAAAATTCATGGGATTGTTATTCAGTCTCAATGTTTGCTGGCAACAGCGTATTGTGAGGCATATAACAAGGCTGATTCAAAAGTGGAGACTTGAAAATGCCTGAGAGCTATTTAACAAAATTCTCAATACCTTATCGAATGCAATCAGGACAGATAACCATCTGTTGCCCTTATTGTGAAGATAACAAATATCACCTTTATATAGACCATCAAAAAAAGGTTTTCTTCTGTCATAAGTGTAACGTCAAGGGCACATGGTTTCAGTTGGTCAAGGAACTCAATCCCTCTGCCGCTATAGTGCCTTTCAATAAAGAAACCAAACCGATCAAATGCCCAGATATGGATTACATTCATAGCTGTCATAAAACGCTCATGGGGCCTTCAGGAACGAAGGCTATCGTATATCTGTATGCCCGGAAGCTCAGCCTCGACGCAATTCAACACTTCATGCTCGGTCTTGAAAATAAACACAATAAAGACTGGCTTGTGATTCCATATCTCAAAGATGGTAAGCCGGTCAATGTTAAATATAGGGCCTTGCCACCAGCAGAAAAAGAATTCAGAAGATGGAGGGACGGAGAAACAATCCTCTATAACCAGGACTGCCTCAAAGACGCTGGCGTGGAAGTCTTTATGATGGAGGGTGAGCTTGATTGCATCGCTCTCTTCTCACAGGGATATCAGAACGTGGTTGCAACGACTATCGGCGCAGGAAGTTTTAAACCAGAATGGATAAGCCTACTCGATAAGGTTTTACGGATCAACATAATCTATGACTCAGACGATATAGGCCAGAGAGGCGCTAAAGAGGCTGCACGCCGCCTCGGCTTCGAGAAATGTTTTAATGTCTTTCTCCCGACAAAAGATGTGAACGATTTTTTTATTGCAGGAGCGGAAAAAGAGGACTTCGAGGAACTGGTTGCAAAGGCTGAACCTTGCGATGTCGACAATATCATTGACTTTGGAAAGGCCGTTGCCAACCTCAAGATCAGTTACAGCAATACTGTTGCCACTGATGCCCTGCGTCCTCTCTGGGCGAATGTGGCGAAGCTCACAGGACCTTTCGAGCCGGGAGACCTGATTACGGTTTCCGCAATTCCCAAAACCGGAAAAACCACTTGGGCACTCAACATCTTTCTCGCATTGGTGAAACTGCTTGTCCCCTGTCTATTTTACTGTCTCGAAATGAGACCAGAGAGGCTTGCAAGAAAAGTTATTCAGATGGAAATGGGCGTGACGGAAGAGGAGTTAACGCCTGAAATTATTGATAAAGGTTACTCCCGACTTGCCGAAAAACCCTTGTATTTTGGTTATAACTATCGGCAGTGCAGCCTTGATATCGTCATCGATACTATCAGACAAGGAATAAAGCGCTATGGCTTTAAATTTGTTGTTTTCGATAATCTTCATTACCTTTCTCGCTCCCTAACGAATCAGGTTCAAGAAGTTTCTTTGATCTCCAAGAGTTTCAAATTGCTTGCCGAAGAGATGCAAATACCAATAATGCTGATTGCACAGCCTCGTAAGATTGCTGAGGGCCAGGTCATGGGCATGATGGATTTAAAGGATTCAGCGTCAATAGGTGCCGATTCTGATCAGATTATCATCCTTTACAGGAAAAAAATGAAAAGCGAAAACGCAACCGCTCAGGCAGCTTACGAACCATTAACACTGGTTCGAGTAGATGCCTCACGATACCGGGCTGGAGGCGAAACATTGCTTTATTTTGACGGTGCAAAGTCAATTTTTAGGGAAGTTCAAAGAAAAGAGGATAATAGCAAATGAATGTCTTACAGCTGCAGGCAGGACCTTACCGCACAACATTTATCGGGACTGAAGTCACGCGACAGTCCACAAAAAAAGAGTGGAGTAATTACGGCGAAATTCTGAAGCGCGTTGACGAGGCCAAGACGTGGGCCATAGGCGACTGGCTTGTAGACGGCAAGAAGCATTACGGCGACGGGTTGTATAAAGAGGCGGCAAAAATACTGGAACTCGAAGAACAGACATTACGAATATGTAAAAGTTTAGCAGACACATTCCCTTTGTTGAGTCGACTCAACAATCTATCTTTTGAGCACCATAGGCAAGTCGCCTCTATCAAGCGTATCGAGCAGGATAAAAAAGGCAAGCTTGAGCTATCCGACAAGCCTGATACAGAGAAAATGCAGGAGCTGCTTAAGAAAGCCGAGAAAGACAATTTGTCTGTCCGGGACCTGCGGGAAGTCGTAAACACCTTCAAGCGCCGTCAGCAGGAAGAAATCAGGCTGGCGAATGAGCCCGAGAAGTTTTCTATTATCCTTGCAGACCCGGCATGGGAGTATGATTTCAGTCGGTCAGACAGCAGACAGATAGATAACCAATACCTTCCTTCGTCCCTTGAGGACATGAAGCGGTTGAGACTTCCTGCAGCAGATAATTGCGTGCTGTTTATGTGGTCTCCAAGTCCGAAAGTGCCTGAAGCATTGGAGCTCATGGAAGCCTGGGGATTTGAGTATAAAACCTGTATGGTCTGGATAAAGGATAAAATCGGCATGGGTTATTATGCACGACAAAAACATGAGCTGCTTTTTATTGGCGCACGGGGAAACCTACAGCTTCCCAATGAAGATAAAAGGCCGGATTCTGTCTTTAATGCGCCCCGGACAGAGCACAGTGAAAAGCCGGACATTGTCTATGGAATCATTGAGACAATGTATCCTGGCTTTAAAAAGCTTGAAATGTTTGCCCGGCAACAGCGTAGTGGCTGGGAAGCATGGGGGGATCAGACATGATATCCGTTCTGGGAAAGGGCTTGTCTGCTGTCAAAATAATCTTTAAAGGTAACGCAAAAAAAGACAGCAAGGGCTTAACACCAAAACAGAGCATATTTGTTGCCGAATATCTTCGCAATCCAAATGCAACACAGGCCATTCGGGAAAGACTGGAAGGGTAAAAAGTGACCGAGGTCTTTCAGATATCTGGTAAATATCAAGCGAAAGAGGTTGCAGATGAAATTGCTCCCAGGTGGCTAAGCGTCACCGCAGCGTGTCGATACGCGAGCATGAGCGATAAAACCCTCCTCAGGTATGTGAGGACTGGCTTGGAATATCAGGGTGTGATGTGATGCAGCCGATAGCTAAAATAGATAAAGAAATTGAACTAATTTTACAATATGAGCCAGATGATGATGAAGAGGAAAGGCTTTTAAAAATTTATGATTTTCTTTTGAATGATTTAGTGGTTGAAGAAAAGAATAGGCACTACTAAAATATAACTATCGGAGCAAAAATGGACGCAGCTATTTACGCCAGAGTATCAACTGAAAAGCAAGAAAAACAGGAAACTGTAAAGTCACAACTTGAAGCCCTGCGAGATTTTGCTGCCCAAAATAAATATTCAATCTACGCTGAATATATTGACGATGGATATTCAGGAGAACTTTTAAACAGACCAAATTTGGATGAACTGAGAGATGCTGTTAAAAACAATTTGTTCGATGTTGTTTTGGTTCATTCTCCTGACAGGCTTTCGAGAATATATGCTCACCAATATTTGATAAAAGAAGAATTCAAGAAGTTCGGCATAAGAATAGTATTTTTGAATATGCCCGACAGCAAGGATACGCCTGATGAGAACCTTCTAATCGGCATTCAAAGTTTAATTGCCGAATTTGAAAAAGCAAAAATTCTTGAAAGAACTCGCAGGGGTAAGATTCATAAAGCAAAAAATAATTCTATCGTAGGAAGCATACCTCCCTATGGGTATAGATATGTCTGTGGAGATAAGAACAAGAAAATTGATGGTTATTATGAAGTTATAGAATCAGAAGCAGAGGTTGTTAAACTAATATTCGGTTTATTTGTTAAACAAAAATATAGTATCAGAGCAATAGCAAAAGAACTTACTAAGAGAGGAATTCGACCTAAGAGGGGAAAAAATTGGAGAACAAGCAGCCTTCATAAAATTATAAGAAATGAAACTTATGTAGGTGTCACATATTATAACAAACACATGTCCGTTGAAACAGACAATACAGCAAAAAAGTATAGGAGACAAAAGAAGACGGGAAGAATTTTACGGGACAAGAAGCAATGGATTCCTATTATTCTGCCTGAAAAGTTACAAATCATCGATAAGCATTTTTTTAATTTGGCACAAAAGCAACTGAGTATTAATGCTAAACTTTCTCCAAGAAATACTAAAAATGAGTATCTTCTAAGGGGAATGATTAAATGTGGTAACTGTGAGGCACCCTTTCATGGAACCCCTTGCCATGGAAAATTATATTATCAGTGCGGGAATAAACATAGAACATTTCCCCTACCGAGAGAATGTAAAGTTCCAATGGTGAAAGCCTCTACATTAGACGATATAGTTTGGGATAAGGTTTGTGAGGCTATTAAGAATCCACGCTTGATAACAAACCAAATTGCTAAATTAAAGGGAAAAGCAGTAAAAAACCGATTTAATATTGAAAATGACATTAAATCCATTATGAAAGACTTCAAAAGCACTGAATTGAAAGAAAATCGTCTTTTGGATGCTTATCGAGAAAATGTTATAGACATGGAACAATTAAAAGAGCAAATGATGAAGATAAAAGTCAAGAAAGAGCAATTACAGAAAGATCAACAAACTTTAATTGATAGACAAAAGGCCACAATATCAACAATCTCAGTTAATAGAACTTTAAGAGACTATTTGAAGTTGATTAGGAATCGTTTAGACATCATAAACGGAGATTTCGAGAGCAAAAGATACTTATTATCCTTGGCAGTCAATGAAGTAATTTTAAAAGACAATACTGTCAGCATTAAGGGTATTATCCCAACAAATACTCAAGAGAAGCAGGTAGATTGTAATATTGCATCCCAATCATCAGCACGTTATGTCCCCCTGCGGCAGCGACCTCAAACGCCCGTTTGGCATGCTCCTGTCCTTTGACCTCGCTAAAGTCATCCTCATACACCGAATTCTCTTCCAGTGCCTTGTGTACATCGAGTTGA
>JAGVOC010000033.1 GCA_020052975.1 Desulfobacterales bacterium
ATAATTTATATAAAAATCTTGAAACAATATCTTCATCTGATTTCGTTAGATTGCCGTATGAAGAGGCCGTAAAGATTCTGGCCGGATGCGGGAAAAAATTTGAGTACGAAGTCTCCTTTGGTAAAGACCTTCAGTCCGAACACGAACATTTTCTTGCCGAAGAGCATTTCAACAAACCTGTCATCGTCTATAATTACCCGAAAAGCATCAAGCCGTTTTACATGAGAGTAAATGACGACGGGAGAACCGTTGCTGCGATGGATATCCTTGTTCCTGGTGTAGGCGAATTGATAGGCGGGAGCCAGCGCGAAGAGCGCCTGGAGGTTCTTGAATCAAGGATGGATGAGAGCGGATTATCAAAAAAAGATTACTGGTGGTATCTTGATTCCCGCCGTTTCGGAACGGTTCCGCACAGCGGCTTCGGGCTCGGATTTGAAAGGCTCCTCATGCTTGTAACCGGCATTAAAAACATCCGGGATGTCATACCTTTTCCCAGAACTCCGGGAAGCATTGAATTTTGACGGCTTCGTAAAAAAACTTTAACCTCAGGCAGACAAAGCGCACGGGAGATATAGGGGGCACCCGGTTGCTTTGTTATATGAGGATGACACGCCAAGAAAATCAAGCGTTGAGTTGCACTTGGTACTTTGGAATCCAAATTACATGTACCTTTAGATCGGTTTTTGTATGTGCACCAAGTTTATAACGTCGCATAGCGACAGAATATAACCTTTTCTTCGCCTAAAGGCGAGGGGTTTCCACCATCCCCGGAGGAGACACTAACAGGGTTGTAAAAGAGAAAAATATACGGATTCCATTTGGCAGGTTTTGAAAATTGAAATTATGTGCGTATATATGGGGTGAATTCAACTTCAAAGCGCATCGTTTAATTTACCTGTAAGAAATTACAGGGAATCACCAGCGGCATAAATAATGGAGCCGGAGACATTGTCGCCGGTGAGTTCGATTATTCATCTTGTTTACGGGAAAAGAATCTGATCATTTCCTGGAGGATGAATCCAGGTTGTTCTTCTTGAAGAAAATGCCCGGCTCTGTCAACAGCTACAAGGGTTGACTTCCTGATATCCTGATGAAGCTGCCGCGCGATTCCAAAGGGAAAGAAGACATCTTTCCTGCCCCAGAGAATAAGCGTGGGGATATTTATTTTTCTTAAGCAATCCCTGTTCTCCACCATTAATTCAGGAGGAGTGTCAATCGTTCTTGAAAAAGCCCGCATACCGTCAGTTGATGCTATCCAGGGTGATCTGAAAATATCAAGGACTTCCGAAGTAATCAGCGCTTTATTATAAAACCCGTTTTTAAGAACCTGTTTAAACACGAACCGGTTAAGAAACAACCGGGTCAGTAAGCTTTGTTTTAAGAGTAGAATGGACATATAAAGGGCGGGGGACCACTCCGGATAAGGGCTTGTATTCATAATAATGAATTTGTCGAGGCGTTCCGGATGCCGGACGGCAAAGCTTAACCCCGCCATTCCACCTAGATCATGAACACACAGGTGGGCGGTTTTTAAGTTAAAGGCATCAAATAAATCAAGGATAAATCCCCGAAGAAAGTTGAGATCATATAGGGCGGTTTCCGGCTTGTCTGATTTTCCATGCCCCGGAAGATCCGGCGCCAGCACATAAAAATGTTTTGACAGCTCAGGAATCAGATGCCGCCAAAGAAGACCGCTCGATGGCCAGCCATGAAGAAGAACGAGCGGCGGATTCGTCTCATTTCCTTTGATCAGGGTATGTATTTTCAGTTTGTTTTTTAAGATAACATATCGGCTTTCCATTTTTTTCCTCCTTATGTTTTTAAGATTTGCTGGCCGGACGGCCAACCAACTATGGGTTAAAAATTTTCCTTATCTCTCCCTGCAAAGCAGGTCAACAATGGCGGTTTCGATGCCCTCCCAGATGTTCGTATTCCGGCACAAGTCAGGTTCAGTTAAAAGCTGGAGCCCCATCCCGTCGATGATTCCGGTGATGATGGCAGCCAAAGTCTCAACCGGAAGAACAGGGGTGATCAATTTCTGATCTTTGGCTTTTTGAAGACAGGTTTCAAGCGCTTCCCTGAATTTACCGTACAGTGCTGCCAGTTCACTGTTGACAATCTCACTGTGCCGTGCCACGGCAAAGCCTTCAAAAAAAAGGCTTAGAAAATCAGGATCATTTTCCATTACACCCCGTAATAGGTCTACAATCCCTGTTGCGTATCCTTCGGGTGTCTTGTGATGGTCAAATACGGATGCAATCATAGCAATGCTGACTTCCATGTTTTCCTTGATCACACGGGCCAGCATTTCATCCTTGTTTTTAAAATAATAATGCAAAAGACCCCTGGATACTCCGGCTTCTTTGGACACAAGACTGATGGTGGTTCCCATATACCCGTTTTGCGCGAGAATCGTTCTGACTGCACTTAGAATTATCTCATCTTTGGGATCTTTATTTGATGACGACACCATGATTCCTTTATTTAATAATATCTGATAATTAATGAAGAGCCCAACCGCGTGTTGGCTGGACGACCATTCAGACATTATCAGATCAATTATTTTCTGTCAAATATTTTTTCCTTTCTGGGCAGCATTGGGGACGGGGCAACATCGGATAGGGAGGTGAAGTTCCCGGTTAGGGGCCGTTACAAAAGGACCTATGCATTTCTGCCCATTTTTTTGCGGCTCCTTATGCTGGTCACATCATTTTAATGTTATGATTATTTTTGAACGATGCCTCAATCGGTTCTCATTGTTCTCAACTTTGCAAGCTCCCATATGTAATCATACAGGTGAAGGCCTTTGCTTGCCGCAATTATCTCGCCGTCTTCGACACCTATTTCCTGAGACATGTATTCCTTTAACATCTGTATCGCCCCGAGGTTTGCCGGAAATCCATTCCATAAATCCCAGGACCTGAAATAGACCATGAAATGCAGTTTTCCGTATCTTATCCTTGTGTCGATGCCTCTCAAGCACGGGGGATCTCCAACGTAGAGTGTTGAGGGATCCCCGACAGTCATATATGCCTGATTTGTTCCGTGACCGTCTTCTTTATACATCCTTATAACCTCGGCGATCTGGCTTTCAAGATATTGCCCGTAAGTGTAGTCTTCATTGGGGCTTTTGGCGGAAGTCATAAGATATGGAAGGTATTCTTCAAGGTAACCTTCAGCAACGGGATTGGGTATGTTCAATGCGTGCGGTATGTCCGGAATAAGCGGGCGGACACCCGGGCATTTAATATGAACCGTGATATAATCAAACTCGAGTCTCTCCTGGCCCTCGAAACTCCCTCTTTCGATTACATATTTATGCCCGTGGTCTATAATGTGATACACACACTGAAACCAGGCATCCGGGATATCTCTTGCCGCTATGGAAATAACATTTAACATGGCACATTCTCAATATCGTTTTTATATATCGTAACTATTCAGGCACAAAGAGTAAGAAAAAAACTCCTGCCGGTAGGTAGGTAGGGAAACAACCGTATCACTCGACAGAAACTTATGCTTACAATAATAGCAAACCAAATAAACTTTGTGCCTTTGGCGCTCTGTGCCTTTGAA
>JAGVOC010000377.1 GCA_020052975.1 Desulfobacterales bacterium
TGAATAGCCGTTTGCTGTAAATATAACCTTCGGCCTGATCTGGCCGAAGCGGTCTAAAACCCCCTTTATTCCAAAATCGGGTGAACAGGAAGACCATACTCCTCCAATGCTTGTTGCAGCAAGCATGGCAATAATAGACTGCGGCATATTCGGCATGAAACCTACTACGCGGTCCCCTTTCAGAACGCCCGCCTCTCTCAAAGAGGCCGAAAGCCGGGCCACTTCATCATAGAGCTCGGCATATGTCATGCGGGTTGCATCCTGGTCTTCACCCTTGAAAATCAGGGCGGTCTGCCCGTCCCTATACCTTAAAAGATTTTCGGCAAAGTTGAGGCGCGCACCCTCAAACCATTTTGCGCCAGGCATTTTGCCGGGATCATCTATTACCCGATCATAAGGCTTTGATGCGATTATGCCGGCAAAGTCCCACATGGAAGCCCAGAAATCGGGAATGTTTTCCACAGACCATTGATATAAATCACTATATTCCATAAAGGATTTCCCGTGCTTCTGGTTTATAATATCCATGAATCGCTTCATGTTCGAATTTAATATCCGCTCTTTTGAAGGCTTCCATAACAGTTTTCCCATGCCAAGCTCCTCAGTCAATTGATTTAAAAAAATCGGTTTCCGGTTTATGGTCAGGTGTCAGGTATTATGTGTTAGTTGCAAGTTTTCCGCCTCAGGCCGACATCTTTGCCCATTTTCTTTCATCCCTTCGTGATCCGACTTACGACTCACGCCTCACGTCTTACGCCTTACGACTCACGCCTTTCCACTTTATGCCTTTGCGCCTCTGTGCCTTTGACCCTTTCCCCGTTTCTCTCTTGTAATGGCTGATTCGGATGTCTTGAGGTTTTAATACCATACCAGATGATGGACATCAAATTTATTTGTAAAGCCATCAGTCATGCTGTTTTTATGTTCATAAATGCGCTTTATATGGCAGAGGGCCATGGTGGAATGCCGGTGCATCCCATATGAATTTAGCAATTTCGATTAAGTGGTTAGCTCAACAGGGGCTCGTGAGACTTCTTGATGAGCAGCGACGATTACATAATCTTACATGAACCGCCGTATGCCGAACGGCACGTGCGGTGGTGTGAGAGGCTGGGGCCGTGAGGCCCCCGCCTACTCGATTACAGTTATGATAATTACGGATTGAAGTATTGTACGAATGAGTTAAATAAGAAAAACAACATTTCAGGAAGGATGCGTTAAGGTTCTTTAAGGCAAAATCAGTCCACATTATCAATCCATTATCATTATAAATAAATATCTAATAATAACATATATATAATGTATGCTGCATAAGTTTAACTCCCGCCATCTCTACCATAATTTTTCAATAATTACAGATTGTTATTATTTATTATACTCTTAAAATGGTATCCCATCGGTATCCTCTTCTCGCTTTTTGATACAAGTCTTATGATTTTTTATTTGGCAGCTCATCCCTTTTGTGGTTCATCCGGTTCATATGTACTTTTGAGTTGATAATCTGTTGAATTGAGCCTTGACTGACTCCAGATCCTTATTGCCTTAATAAATAGTAATGTTTACGGATAGAAAGCATTGAAGATCCCCACTGCAAGCAGCGGGGAATGCGCTCGCTGTTTCGGTTCAATCGGCGAGGTCTCTTATGTCATGAAGCTTTTTCTTTTTTCTCCGTGACGCAGTAGATTCCTTCTCCGGCCATGGCAGGGCCGAAGCACTGATTGTCCGACAGGCAGGCGGATTTGGCAAAGTCCCCGGACTTCCATCGGTTTATCAGGCCGGGCTCCCTGATCAGGGGGCGGCACATGGAAATGTAATCGGCGGTCCCTTCGGCAATTATGCGCCCGGCCATATTATAAGAGCGGTTTCCGCCAACCAGAATCAGAGGAACGGCGACCTTCTCCCTGAAGGATTTGGCTTCCTGCCGGAAATAGGCCTCCTTCTCCTCGGAATGAATCCCCATCCGGCTTGGGCTCAGCTTGCCGCCGGTAAGGACCCCACCGCTCAGCTCGATGGCGTCGATCCCGCCTTCTTCCAGCATCTTCCCAACCTGTATTGAATCTTCAAGGCTGAGGCCATTTTCGACAAAATCACGGCTGTTAATCTTAACCAGCACCGGGTAGTCCTGTCCGACACTGCTCCGAACAGCCCGGAGTGTTTCCATGAGAGCTCTGGCACGGTTTTCTACGCTCCCGCCGTATTTGTCGGTGCGTCGGTTAAATGCGGGCGAGAGAAACTGGCTCATAAGATATCCATGCGCCGAATGGATCTGAACTCCGTCGAAGCCGGCGCTTTTGGCCCTTTTCGCTGCATCGGCGAAGGCTTGTACGATCTCACCAATCTCCTGTACGGTCAGCTCCTTACGGGGAGATTTGGCCATTCCTTCCACGTCGGAAACAGCGAGAGGTGGATGTCCGGACAGTTTGGCATTGGCAAAAAAGCCGGCGTGGGCAAGCTGCATGACAATTTTACCGTTGTTTTTATGGACTGCATCTGCCATGTCAGTGAGGCCGGGGATGAGGTCGTCGCTGTAAACCCCGAGCTGCCAGGGACCTGCCTGTCCGGCCCGGTGGATGTAAGTATGACTCGAGATTATCATTCCGATGCCGCCTTTGGCGAGGTTGATCATGCAATCGATCAGTTTTGGAGTTGCACTTCCGTCTTCTCCTGCCATCCCTTCCCATGTTGCCGACCGGACGAACCGGTTGTCCAGTACCATTCCATTGATTTGTGTTTCTTCAAAAAGCTTCCCCATTTTATCCTCCATATTTGAGCCTGACACAGTTTTTCCATCTTTTCCGGTAGCGCTTGAGTTTTCTGACGTCCTGCGTTTAAGGACTTCTCTATTGTCTATTAAAGTGCGTTCACCTTTGTTCATGCTGTTTGATTTTGTTTGGCCCTTTTCTGCCTGTACATTAACTTGTCGGCTGATGACATTAGTTCATCCATAGATATAGGGGATCCGGGACCAAAGATGGCCGTACCCCAACTCATGGATAGCATGTATTTTCTGAATTCTTCTGCATTAAATTCGTCAATCTTTTGCTGAAGGCGTTTCGAAAAGGCTTCAGAATTCATATCCGATGCATCTATGGCAAGTACGGCAAATTCATCCCCTCCTACCCGGGCAATGATATCTGACTGCCTGAAAGCATGCCGGAGAATATTCGCCGTTTCGGTCAGAGCTTTGTCTCCTTCCTCATGGCCCAGGTTATCATTGATCAATTTAAGGTCATCGACATCGATGAATGTGAGCAGCACCTTTTTTTCTGCTCTGTTTGCAGCTTTGATCTGCTGCTCCGCAAGGGAAATGAATCCACGCCGGTTATACAGTTCAGTGAGAGGGTCCCGCAAAGATAACTCCCTTATCTCATTCTCCATCCGCTTGCGTTCGGTTATATCCAGCAAGGTCGCTGTGGAGGCGGGCTTTCCGTTGAAAAGAATTGAAGATCCGAAAATCTCGACATGGATTATTTCTCCGGTTTTTTTTATTCCTCTGAAGTCGTACTTAACGGATTTGGCTTCTCCTGATAATCTCCTTCGTACATGTTCCTCGACTATAGGCAGGTCATCCGGATATACGAGTTCACGAAAAGACATGTTGTTCAGACATTGTTCAACGGTGTATCCGAACATTTCTGCGAATTTCGGATTTACATATTTGAAAACGCCATCCTGGATGAGATTGATGCCGACAATCGAGTGCTCGGCAAAGTTTCTAAACTTGTTTTCGGATTCCTTGAGCGCCTCCTCGGCCTGTTTGCGCTCGGTGATATCTATGCCGACGCCGAAAAAGAAGTCGAACTCGCCGTTTTCTTTAAATACAGGGCTGCCATGCCATTCTACCAGCAGTTCTCTGCCATATTTAGTAAGGACGCAGTTATTATTAATGGTTGGCTTCCTGTTAACTACAAGATTATTAAAGACTTTTGAGAGATTATCCCTTTCGGATTCAGGAATGAAGACGGTAAGGTAGTCTTTACCAACAACCTCACTTAAACTGTAATCTATTGCTTCGAGCATTGCTTCATTCATCATCATGACCTTGCCCTTGGAATTCATGGCAACAAAAAAGGTGGGAGAAGATTGAACGAGAGTTTCGCTGAACTTTTTTTCCTTTTTCAGCGCATATTCTGTTTGCCTTCGTTTGGTGTTGTCATTCAAGATTACAATTATGGATTTGCGCTCCTCATCATAAACCGGCAGAATATCCAGGGAAACCATTTTGCCGTTCAGCATTAACGGCAAATCATCGGTAATTTCCTGCGGCCCGTAATCAATCAAATCAATAAGCTCTTTTACCCGCATCTTATGAGGATCATCAAACAGATCAGTAAAATATGAACCCAACAGCTCTTCCTCCCCTATGCCGATCAGCAAATGAGCGAAATGGTTGGCGTAAATAATCTTACTATTAAGGTTAAGTTCTAAAATTCCTTCGGAAATATTATTCAATATGGCGTCGGAATGTCTTTTGAAAGAGAGCAACTCTTTTGTAATATCGCGTGAATGAACATCTTCAAGGCCTATTATATTTTTTGTTATGTCATCCGGGACTTTATTGTCCAACCGGTCTAAAACATAAAGAACGTGCTCAGACATTTTATCAAAAGACCCTTTAGCAATGCAGGCATTAGCGCCGATTTCAGTGAAATCTATCTCTTGCTCTGCAGCTATTGCCGAAACAATAATTATATAAATACCCTTTAATTTCGGGATTTTTCTGATTGCCCGGCATAATTTTTCTCCATCGATATTGGGCATGACAAGGTCAATGAACATAATGTCCGGGAAATAGGCTTCCAGGTTCTCTAAAGCGGTAAGACCATCTTTAGCCGTTAGGACATGGTGCCCTTCCTTTTCAAGAAGATCGGACATGAATTCAAGCAGCATAACATCGTTATCCACCACCAGGATTTTCTTCATATAATTATTTCCTTTTTATACACCTGTATCGTGTAAAATATCAGAAATGGGGCTCCGGTTTATTCTTTAATGCCATTGATCAATGACCCTGTTTACCGGCAGCCTCTATTCAAAATGCAATCTCATGCAAATGCGCACCACCAATGTTGGTGGAAGTTATGTGCAGAACGCTGAACTTAGGGCGTATGTTTATTTGCGGGGGCTTTCTTCAGATTTAGAAAAGATGGCCGCATATTTTCTTTAATAATACATAAATTTTCTATAAATTCAAGTATACAAAAGATGTTCCATAATATATCAAGCCACTCTACGATGGCATCTGAAAATACGGCAAAATCCTTGCAAGCAACTTTCATTTGTTGTAGGAATTATCCGGCTTCTAATTAACATGATGCCGGCGCATCATCAAAGATGTAACAATAATCGGCCTGACTCCCGCAATTTCTGAAAGAGTTTGTGGCAGACAGTGTCCCGGAGGCTTGCTTATGAACAGCTTTTATTTTAAACACATCGTATATACCCTTTCGGTGCTCGCCCTTTTTGTACTGACCTCATGTGCCAGTATCCGTTTGAAAACGATCCCTCCGCCTTCACCAACAGCTAAACTAAGGGTTTATGTCCAGCCATTCACTGTGCAGGGCAACTGGGGTACCCCGCACGAAGAGTTTGTGGATAAGACAATCGGCCGCGTTGAAGAGTTCCTCGATCAGACCGGTATTTATGAAGTAGTGACAAAGAGTGATGTCCGGGCTGTCCTGGGTGACCAGAGCCCTGATAGGTGGCAAATGGAGCGTAACGGATGGGCTTTTGCCCGTGATATCGGGAGAGCACTCCACGCGGATTATGTTATGATAATTGAACGGGGCAAGGAACGGGGCAGACTGGGAGGGGCCGAAGTTCTCTTCACCAACATAATAATAAATACCGAAACGGGAAAGATATTTGAAGCATGGTCCATGGCAGACCGGGTTGATCGATCGGACCATGACAAGATGATGATGGCCGTAAAGGCAGCATACCGCGATATATTCTCCAGCGCGAAGCAGGATATGCTCGAAACGGCAATCAAAAAATGCGAGAGCCGCGTTTTGCAGGATAAAAACATTGCTGCAATTCAGCCGCCTGCTGATGTTCCTGCCAAAGCGGAGCCAAAGCCGCAGGCAACCGCTCCTGAGGCGAAGAAGCCTGAACCCGACAAGCATCTCATCGTAAAGCAGGACGTGCATGCGCCTGAACCAGGTAAAACCCAAATCGCTACCAGGCAAAACAAAATAGTTGCCGCGACTCAGCCGCCTGCCGATGTTCCTGTCAAGTCTGAGCCGAAGCCGCAGGTTTCTGCTCCTGAACCGCCTGAAAAAGGAAAATTAAAAGTCGCGGATAAAACCCCTGTAATGCCGGGAGAAGCCGTATTTTCAGGCGAAGTCAGGCTTGTTATATACGACTTAGAGGCCCCTGAAAATTTTAAGACGGTTGCACTTATTTTAACCGAGGTCCTCAGGGAAGAACTCTTCCGGCTCAAGCGTTTTACCCTGGTAAACCGCGAAACTCTTCAGCAGATACTGAGTGAAATGGCATTGCAGCAGACCGGCCTTATTGACGAAAAACAGGCTGTTAAGGCGGGGAAAGGACTGGCTGCTAACCAGGTCGTGACCGGAAAGCTTGGAATGCTGGGTAAGACTTACATTTTACAGGCAAAACGGATCGATGTGGAGACATTCGCTACTCTGGGTATTGCCTCAACCAAGTTCGTCCAGGGGCAGGAAGAAGATGTTCTGTCCAGGCTGCCTGATCTTGCAAAGAGCCTCGCAGGATTACAGCAATAGAGAGACAATAAATTCAACTTAACAAGTGAACAATTGTTGACGGCAAAGTAAAAAGTCATTCTGCTGTGTTGCGCTTCATCTTTCGTCATTGCAGCGTACCAAAAAGTACGCTTCATTCCTCAAGATTCGCGCGCCTTGCA
>JAGVOC010000318.1 GCA_020052975.1 Desulfobacterales bacterium
GGCTGTCGCGAACCTTGTGACCGACGCGCACCTGGCCGCTCTGGCTAGTGAACACGGCTGTGAGCTGATCTCCACCGATACCGACTTTTCGCGCTTTCCTGGGATCAAGTGGAAAAACCCATTGAAATAACTAACATTCTGGCGGATTCTGGCTCTTCCCGGTTCTATTACCGTGAAATTGTTTATTAATGATAACCCATGCTCTTTAACAAGTTCAACGGTTAAATTTGCTATGCTATGTCCCCCTGATGACTGGCTTTCCCAGCATAACATCGGGCATTGACGCAATTAATTCGTGTTTATTCATTTTCTTACCATCCAATAACAGTTTTGTCTTTCTACCGCATAACCCACGGCATTTCCACCAAAAGCGCTAAGAGCATCAGCGACCCCACCGGCCTGAACTTTTCGGCACCTGATACGCTTGAGTCGTTTAATGATCATATCGAAAGTTTCGCTATAAGGTAACAATTGTAATGTCTGCATAGGGGCATTCGTCAATATAAAAAATTGCTCATATCTGAAAGTTCAATTTTAGTTCATAGCCATAGCCAATATACGGTGGCTAAAGCGCTCGCGGTTACAAATCCATCTTTTATCTTTTTCTGCGTCTGCCCAAAACGGTGAATTCACCAACCTTATTCAGGTTAATGCCGGTAAGCTGGCGGATGATGAAATATTCTAAGCTGTTAAGTTCGTTAAAGGCCATATTGCTGACCCTTTTTCTTCTTAATACCTTTAAGTAGTTTTCTTTCATCACCGTCCAATTTTCGCTGAACCTTTTTTACATCTTCCGCAGGCGGCAGGGCTTCCGGTTTTACTCCCCGTTCAATTAGTATTTTACGAACCGCTATGTTATTCTCTACATTCTCATTGGATATCTGGTTTGTACCGGATAAATCCTTTTCTATGACATTATGGCTGGTAAGTTCGGTCGCGAAATCTTTGGCTTTTATAGTGAGAGTCGGCAAAAAATCTGCTAATGGTCTGCCATCGGGAATCATGAGTTTGTGCTTCATGTCGCTGGTAGAATAACCGCCGAATAGCGCTTGATCCCCTTTTGAACGAATAAGGGCAAAACCTTTGTCATCAACACCGCGTTCGTAAATTATACCTGATAGTTTCTTTTCTGATTTTGTCAGTTTATCACGCGCAATCACACGGTCGACATCTAAAAGCCGTTGCTCTATAATTTCCTGTTTCCGGGTCTGAACTGCAAAATATGTCTGAGCAAAGGAAATCTCACTTTTTGCAGAGTCGCCGTTTTGAGCGATTAGATAACAGGCGTAACGGGTTAAGGCTATATCAGCTACTTCGCGCTGACCGCCTTTGCCGATTTCGATCATCTTGTTGACCTCAACAAAATGATCCGTCACTTTGACAGAGGCATTTTCACAGGCGGTCTTTGCCTTTTCCATTACTTTAAGAAAATTCCGCCATTCGGCATATCCCAATATCACCTGCAGTTCACGCGCGCTCCAGCATTCAAGATTGTTGAAAAGATAACAGGCGCCTTCAAATTTTTCAAAGAGTTCGATGATGAGTTCTTTTTTCATAGAGTCATCCTAAAATCCCGCTTAATAGTTTTGGGCAGGGAGCTTTCGGGACATCAATATATCAGTTGGTCATATTTGAACGACGGCTTATCTTTTTCTGAGTCTCCCCACACCAACCATAATAAAGAAAATCAGTGACGCAAATGTGACGATCGTGGCGCCTGACGCAAGGTCTGCATAATATGAAATAATAAGCCCCCCTGTTGTTGATATCAGAGCGACTCCAATTGAGACCGCAATCATTGAAACATAACGGTCCGTAACCTGTGATGCAGCCGCACCCGGAATGACAAGAAGAGCCGACACAAGCACAATTCCAACGATTTTAATACTTATAACAACGGCGAAGGCCAGAATCGTAAGAAAAAAATGGTCCAGAAAGACTACAGGCATACCGCTTACAAAAGCGACTTCACTGTCAAACGCCACAAAGAGCAATTCCTTGAAAAAAAAGTAGCATGCAAAAAGCACTATTGTGCCAAGTACTCCTACAACAACGATGTCGGTGCGGGTTATTGCAAGTATATTGCCGAAAAGATATCCGAAAAGATCCGTATTGTATTTGTCGGACAAGCCGATGAAGATTACTCCAAGAGCCATGGCAAGCGCAAAAAAAATGCCTATGGCAGTATCTGTACTGAGCCTCTCCCGCCTTCCGACATAACCTATTGCATTTGAAACGATAACCGCGAAACCAAGGGCTGTCAGGGTTGGGGAAATTCCTATCAGCGAGCCAAGGGCAACTCCTCCGAAAGCTGAATGCGCAACACCGACTCCGATAAACGAATAACGCTTCAGAACTACAAAAAAAGAGACAACAGCAAGCACTATGCTAAGGATAATTCCCGCCAGAAAGGCATTCTGCATGAACTCAAAATTAAGTATCTCAATCATAAATCCTCATGCCTCATGTGGCAGGTCGCACATTTTGAGTCGTGAACCATTATCTTTAAGTCCTTTCCAAACACCTTTTCCATAACTTCATCTGACATGCATAAATCCGGCTCTCCATGATAATGAACTTCAATATTAAGGCAGGCCACCCGGTCTGCATGAGATGTGATGACGCCGATATCATGAGAAACCATAATAACAGAAAGTCCTTTCTCATCCCTCAGTTTTGCCAGCAAAACATAAAAATCTTCCTGGGCAACACTATCGACTCCTGTCGAAGGCTCGTCAAGCACCAGCAGTTTTGGATTTGAACAAAGAGCCCTGGCAATATTTATTCTCTGTTGCTGCCCTCCGGACAAAACCCCAAAAGGCCGTCCGGCATGTTCAGACATGTTGACCATTGAAAGCATATCCAGTGCAATCTCTTTTTCTTTCCGGCCCGGCCTGCTAAAGAGACCTATCCGGCTGTAAATTCCCATCAAAACAACATCAAGGGCTGTAACAGGAAATGTCCTTTCCGCATATGATATCTGGGGAAGATACCCGACATCAAGCCTTGCCTCTTTTCCGGGTTTCTTTCCAAACAGGGAAACACTCCCCCTTTCAGGCTGAATAAGTCCTATGATCACCTTCAGCAGTGTCGATTTCCCGGCTCCGTTCGGGCCAACTATGCCAAAGATTTCACCTGCACGGCAATTCAGGAAAATCGATTTTAATACCCACTTGCCGGCATAACCGACCCAGACATCGTTCAGTTCTGCAATAACAGGGTTTCCGGACTCCGCTTCCTGCTTATTCAAAGCATTGCCTCCCGAAGAATTTTGAGGTTATATTTCATAATATCAATATAGCTTTCCCGCTCTTTTATTCCCGGCCCTCCCATGGGATCAAGCATCAGCACTTTAATTCCGGCCTCTTTGGCTATTACTTCGGCGACTTTCGGATTAAACTGGGGTTCGGCAAATACGGCCCTTACCCCGTGAATTTTTATGTTTTCGACGATACGCTTTATTTCAAGAGGTGTCGGGCTTTTTCCAGGAACAGATTCAATCACTCCGGCACTCTCAAGTCCGTAGCGTCTCGCAAAATATTCCCAGGCCGGATGAAAAGATACATACTTCTTTATTTTAAATTTCTCCGTCTCCTTATATATCGTCCGGTCAAGTCTGTCCAATTCGGCTATATATTTATTCCCCCTCTCTTCATAGTACGAGGCATGCCCGTTATCAAGGGAGATAAGGGCTGTAACGATTCTTTTTACCATCGATTTTGCTATTTCAACATCAAGCCAGATATGGGGATTGGCAAATGTATCTTCAGAATGCGGCTTACCAGCTTTTTCACCATGATGGTGCTCTTTTTCATGGATAAGGTCAACTCCATCCGACAGCACAACTTTTGTGAGCTTGCCACCGGTGCTTTTAACGAATTTTTCATTCCAGTATTCGAGCCCCGCGCCTATCATGAAGAATATCTTAACCGAAGATATTCTCTTCAGAACACTCGGTTTCGGCTCATATGTGTGTGGACTTGCTCCCGGCGGAATAACAGAAATAACTTCGACGTAATCTCCGCCCACCTGTTTCACCATATCGGCAACCGGAAATATACTGGCAGCGACAGGTATCTTTTCCCCGAAACAGGGGAAGGCTGAAAAGGTCATATGAAGAAAAACAAATACCGTCAAAAAATGAAAAGTTTTTTTAAGCTTCATAATTGATGAACTCGTAAAAGGTCCAAATTCAGACGGCAAAGTAAAAAGCTCATTATGCAAGGCGCGCGAATCTTGAGGAATGAAGCGTACTAATTGGTACGCTGCAATGACGAAAGATAAAGCGTCCGCCGCGGCGGACAGAATGACTTTTTACGAAGCCGTCATATTCTTGTCAGTTGCCTGTACTTAATACGATGCGGCTGGCTGGCCGCAGCACCGAGACGCGCCTTTCTATCGGCTTCATATTCGGAATAGTTTCCTTCGAACCAGACCACCTTGCTGTCCCCCTCAAAAGCAAGGATATGTGTTGCAATCCTGTCAAGGAACCACCTATCGTGACTTATGACAACCGCACAGCCTCCGAAGTTTTCAAGGGCTTCTTCAAGAGCCCTCATGGTATTTACATCAAGATCATTGGTTGGCTCGTCAAGAAGAAGCAAGTTAGCGCCTTCTTTCAGCATGCGCGCAAGATGCACCCTGTTTCTCTCTCCGCCTGAGAGCAATCCGACTTTCTTCTGCTGATCGGTTCCGGAAAAATTAAACCTGGCAACATAGGCTCGGGAATTTACCTCCCTGTTTCCTAGTGTAATATTATCGCGCCCGTCCGAAATGACCTCCCATATGCTTTTCTCGGGATTCAGGACGTCACGGCTCTGGTCAACATATGCCAGTTTTACCGTCTCTCCCGTCCTGATGGTACCCGAATCGGGCTTCTCCTGCCCGACAACCATCCTGAACAGAGTTGTCTTTCCTGCTCCGTTTGGTCCGATAATACCGATTATACCGCCGGGAGGGAGAGAAAATGTCATGTTTTCTGCAAGAAGCTGATCATTATACCCCTTGCAGACATCTTGAGCCTCTATTACCAGGTTTCCAAGGCGCGGACCGGGCGGAATATAGATTTCAAGATCTTTTGCCCTCTTTTCACCTTCCTGACCAAGAAGCGCCTCATAAGAACTGATGCGTGCCTTCGATTTTGCATGGCGCCCTTTCGGGGACATTCTTATCCATTCGAGTTCTCTCTGCAGTGTTTTCCGGCGCTCGCTTACGGTTTTTTCTTCCTGTTGAAGCTTTGTCTGCTTCTGCTCCAGCCATGATGAATAGTTTCCCTTCCATGGAATCCCCTGCCCGCGGTCCAGTTCAAGAATCCATCCGGCAACATTGTCCAGGAAATACCGGTCATGCGTTACGGCAATTATTGTCCCTGCATAGTGCTGCAGATGATGTTCAAGCCATGCCACTGACTCTGCATCAAGATGGTTTGTAGGTTCGTCAAGAAGCAGAATATCCGGTTTCTGAAGAAGCAGCCTGCAAAGAGCCACGCGCCGTTTTTCACCTCCCGACAAGATCCTCACAGGAGTGCTTCCCGGAGGACAGCGAAGAGCATCCATGGCCATTTCAAGACGTGAATCAAGATCCCATGCGTCAAGAACATCGAGTTTTTCCTGCACCTCGCCCTGGCGCTTAATAAGCTTGTTCATCTCATCATCGGACATAGGCTCTGCAAATTTTTCGTTTATACGGTTGTACTCATTTACAAGGTTAACGGTTTCATGCACACCCTCCTCTGCAATTTCACGAACAGTCTTGTTTTCATCAAGTTTAGGCTCCTGCTCCAGAAAGCCTATGGTATGCCCGGGAGTCAGTATCGTCTGCCCGACAAATTCCTTGTCAACCCCTGCCAGTATCCTTAAAAGAGAACTCTTGCCGGAACCGTTTAAACCAAGAACACCTATTTTTGCGCCGTAGAAATAGGACAGATAAATGTCTTTTAAAATCGGCTTCTTGTCATAAAACTTGCTCACTCCGATCATGGAATATATTATTTTGTTGGGCTCATTACTCATTTTATTTCAAATCTCTCCTTATAGATTAATCCTTGCGGTCACTACCACAACGAGATCTTTGCATAACACCCCTTTAAAGGCAATTTTTTTCTATTCACTATTTATGAAGGCGCCGGAACCGATCTTTTCTTCAAACGGGAGATATCGTTTATTTCTTCCTGCGCCTCTTTCTTTTTCAAATCCCCGGCAATTTTCATATCGTGGTCTTGCCTCCATTGAACAATCGAGTTGGCATAATACGATAAGACATCGATCATGCCGGCGTCCGCCCTGATTAATCCGTCTGACTCGATAAACATCTTCCTGATTCTAAGCATGTTTATTGTAATATCAATAACGCTTTCACGGTTTTTATCAGGGACATTGACCGTCACGCCTTTTGATTTCAATTCTTCCATTAAATTATATATCTGTGCTTTCAAATCAAATTCGGATATCCATCTGCTCCGGTTCTCCAAAAGAACTGTTGATATCAGGGGCACAGGCAAAACAGGGATAATGGTTTTAATGGAATCGAGCAATTTGCATGAAAGTTTTTCAACTTCCGGGAAACGGGCTTCACGGCTCATTGATCTGAAATGAATGTCATTTTCTCTGCAATATTTTCGCGCTGATATATGCGGACCAAAATTGACGCATGCAAATCCGAAACGATGCCACTTGTTTTGAATCATCAGCAAAAGGTTGTGCAAAATAAAGCCGGCTGTTGTTTTAAAAACAAACCATCCGCTTCTCTTTTCGGCCTGAGGATCGAGTTCCCGGAGGAGGCTGCGGTCTTCAATTGTCCTGTCATAATTTATTCCGACAGGTATGAAAACAACATCCCGGTCGTTATCAGGTTGAAAACCCCGCAGCATATAATCAAGAAGGCCGAGTTTGGGTGGTCTTAGGCAGCCGTCACGGCTCAAACCGCCTTCAATGAAAACAGCCTGGCAGACACCCTCTTTAGTCGCCATGTGAATATATCTTTCCAAAACAAGCCTGTATAACCTGTTGCCCGAATTTCTGCGCACAAAAAACGCCCCCATGTATTTAATAAGCATATGCAGCGGCCAGATCCTGGCCCATTCTCCAACCGCATAAGATAAAGTCGTACGCTCCGCGGCGAGAAATGCCACAAGAATATAATCCATATTGCTGCGATGGTTCATGACAAAAACCACTGTAGAATTGGGATCAATCTTTGACAGGTTTTCATTATCTACCAGGCCGACCCTGACCCGGTAAAGGAGGCGCGCAACCTTCTTTGCGATCCAGTAACCGATCCTGAAATAGAGATAAGCATTAAAAGAAGGGACTATCTCCTTTGCATAGGTAACAACCTTAGCCTGCGCAATTTCGCGGGGAATGTTCTTCTCCTGGGCATGTAATTGTATTGCTTCGATAACCTTCGGATCATAGACAAGCCGGTCAATCAAAACCTGCCGCTTTGTCAGTTGAAAAGGCCTGATCTCTATATCCAGCCGGGTTCCGATTTCATCTATGACCCGGTTTATTTTACGCCGGATAAACCAGCGGGTGCTGGGAATCAGAACTCTGTCCAGAACAGCTATGCAAGTCACTATGATCAGTAAAACAAACAACCAGACAGGTATTGCAATATGTCCGTCCATTTTTCACCTCACATGTTTTATGCGCCCGATCTCTTCATACTCCCGCCTTTTCCTAAAAGACCGCATATCCTGTATTTACCAATACGATTCATTTAATTCCTTATGGCAAAAACCTGCCTTACATAAGTCTTGTCGCATTTATTGAAGGCAACCCGGCCTTGATGATTTTATTTGCAACCGACTCGATATCGTAAGAGATATGTTTTACTTCGATGGAGTCATTTGCCGTATCCCATATTATATACTTTGCACGGTTGTTTCTGTCTCTTGGCTGCCCTACGCTTCCGGCATTTATTATGTAGCGTTTGTCTTTATCCAGGTTTGTTACTCCCTTCTTCAGCAGGGCGCGGACAACAAAATCGCCGTCAAATTCAACTATCTCAGGGTTATGGGTATGGCCTGTAAAACAAAGCCTTTCTTTGTATTGACCGAAAATATCCTTCATTTTTACGTTCGAAATTTCAAACATATATGTTGTCGGAGAATCAGGAGGAAAACCGTGAACAAAACGGGAGTCATAGGAAACTAAAAAATGCTCAAGGCCGGTCACGAAAGATAAAGATTCTTCAGAGAGCATTTCAATGGTCATCTGTAATGATATGCATGCAATGGGATTCAGGTGATCCATATAATCACATTCGGCTACCCCCAGTTCATGGTTTCCCATCACAGTTGGTATATTCCGTTCGCGAATGAGGCGGATAGCCTCATTCGGCTCAGGGCCGTAACCTATGACATCCCCGAGGCAAACCATCGTATCCACAAAGGACCTATCTGCATCCCTCAGAACCATGGTAAATGCCTCCATGTTGCTGTGTATATCCGAAATAACTGCAATTCTCATATGAGTACAAGCGACTATGAAAATGGAAAAAGCGCAAAGATTTCTGTTTGAAGAACTATTTGTTATTACTACACTGATTTTGCCTTAATATAAAGCAAAATCATGCGGTTTCGGATAATTGGAATGCAATTATCCTGACCCCGGCATTTGCCGGCCGGTTGACATGCGGTACCATTGTGTGGTTCAGTCGCTTATTGGCCGGCTGGATATGTGTTCAAAATCCTGGAAGACATAGAAAACGACGGGAAAGAAATGAAATGATAAATGAAGAAATTACCATAAGATGCTCAGATGGTTTTTTGCTTGGAGGAACTCTTTTCACACCTGAAAATACTCCGGCAGGTGCTGTGATAATTGCATCAGCAATGGGCGTTCCAAGGAAGTTTTACCGTCCGTTTGCATCATATCTGGCTGTTAACGGTTTTGCCTCAATAATTTTCGATTACAGAGGTATCGGTGATTCCCGGAATGGTGCAAATATCGAAGAAATCGCATTGGAGGATTGGGGAAGATTCGATATCGATGCGGCCCTGAGGGAAGCTATCGAAAGATTCAATCCCAAGTTTCTATACCTGATAGGGCACAGTTGCGGAGGGCAGCTATTCGGCCTCGCTCCTCACAGTGAAAGGCTTTCCGGAGTTGTCTTGACAGCAGCGCAACTTGCAAACTGGCGATTATGGCCATCGCCTTTAAATATCGGTATGTTTGCCCTCTGGTATTTCTTTATTCCTGCCATGAGCATGGGTCGCAGGATGTTCCCGGCACGAAGGCTTGGCATCGCCTCTATAGATGTTCCTAAAGGTGTAACCTCACAATGGGCACAATGGGGACGACAGACAGAATACCTGTTTTCAGATAAGTTTAATATTGATACTGCCCGTTACAGCAAATTTACTTTCCCTTTGCTTTCCTATGCTTTTGATGATGATATCTATGCCCCCCCTGAGGCAGTTAAAGCCCTTTTGGCAAAAATACCGAATGCAAAAATTGAAACAGCTGAAATTAAGGCTTCTGTGCTCGGCGCCGGCAAAATTGGTCACTTCGGATTTTATAAAGAAAAAATGAATGCAACGCTCTGGCCCCGCACATTGGCATGGCTTAACAGGATTTCCGGGCACTTATAACACAATCCGAGTTGTTTTGTTAGGTTCTTCTTCAAATTTTCAACCTCCCCGATGTCACGGCCTGAACCCCCTTTTCCCTGTACATAATCTTATCGATGGCCCCTAAGGCAGCTTTCCTTATTTCTGATACCTTCGTAAAAAGTCAAAATACGACTTTTTACTTGGCGGGAAATCCGCCTGAGGCGGACTCTCCCGCCGCTTGAATTAAATTCAAGCGGTTCCACCCTCACCCCAGCCCGGGGCTTAATCGCCCTCGGTCTGTTGATGGACTTTTTACAAGTTCATCATTTCCGGATCTGACTTTTTCTCAAAACTGTCTGAAGCCACGGGATAACACCGTACTCTTGCTGTATTTTACACTGTGTAAAAATTTTCGACAAAGTATCGTTTTTTACACCCGATCAACCCAACACCAATATCCCAATAATTAAAGGTACTTATTAAAATATTACGAAAAAATTAAACATGGCATGTACCTTGCTGATCATTTCATTTAAAATCATTCATTCTGAACTGTTTATGAAAAAAGAATATAAAATACTAATAGCCGACAGGAATTCCCATGTGAGGGAATTCTTAAGACGTGAAATGCTGGCCGAAGGCTACTCTGTACAACTGGCTGAAAACGGCCGGGAAGTGCTGAAATGGGCATATCATCGCGAACCCGCCGATCTTTTAATTCTTGACCCGGACCTGCCTGACACAGAAGAATCTTTATTGTTGAAAAAACTCAGGCAAAGGATTCCCTACCTTCCGGTAGTTTTTCATACTTTTTTTTCAGATTATCTCTCGGCCTCCAAAATTATCAATCCGACGGAATTTGTTGAAAAGGGAGGAAGCAGCATTGAAAAGCTTAAAAAAGTGGTGAAGGAAATTTTAAATAAAACCGCCGGAACAGGTAATGTGAAAAGCGAATCAGAGGATATGCGGTCATGAACCAGGAAAACAGGCTGAAAGATCCTTATTACAAATCCTTGACAAGAAAGATGCTCTTTATCGTCATAGCCGTTTCCTTTGCTCCTTTGATCATGGTGAGCGGCATTATCTTAAACCGGTTCAGCGTATCATATAATGAAAAATTAAACGCGCACCTCGGCGAACTTGTTTTAAAACACAGGCAGAACATAGACGGTTTTTTACTGGAAAAACTGAATAATATAAGGTTTATGGCCAAGTCCTTTACCGTTGAAGATCTGAAAAATGAAGAGTTTCTGAGAAATAATCTGGCGGCGCTTCAGACAGAATACGGTTCGGTTTTTGAAGACCTCGGAGTCATCAATGAGAAGGGAATCCAGGTGACATATGCCGGTCCGTTCAAGCTGGAAAATGCCAGATATTCGGATGCCGAATGGTTCAAGAAGGCAATCAATAGCGATTACTTCATAAGTGATGTTTTTCTCGGCCTGCGGGGAATACCGCACTTCATCATCACGGTAAGGCAGAAGAACAACGGAAAACCCTGGATATTAAGGGCCACGATAAGTTTTGTCGCTTTCAACTCTCTTGTCGAAAACCTCCGGATAGGGAAAACGGGATTTGCATTCATACTGAACAACAAAGGAGAATTTCAATCAAAACCCGGTTTTGAAGTCGTTCACGGTAAATCATATTCTTTCTACGAATCCATAAAAACAGGCAAGAAGACAAAAGACGGGGTTTTCTTCTCCGAAATGGCCGATGACTCAGGAAAAGAGAATCTGTATGTAGCATCCTTAATAAAAAACGGGGATTGGGTCCTTATATACCAGCAGGATAAATCCGATGCCTTTTCGGATCTTACCCATGCCAAACAGATAGCGCTTATTATCATTCTTACAGGCGGCATGGTTATCATTGTAACGGCTTTTTTGCTCTCGAAGCGGATGGTAGCAAGAATTGCACAGGCGGACGGGGAAAAGGAACTGATGAATCAGCAGGTTATTGAAACCGGGAAGCTGGCGTCACTGGGTGAACTTGCGGCAGGAATCGCCCATGAAATAAATAACCCTGTTGCCATCATGGTAGAAGAA
>JAGVOC010000038.1 GCA_020052975.1 Desulfobacterales bacterium
CCTGATATCCGTAACCCATGAGGGATCCATGGGCCTGGCGCCAGGGCCGGACTCGCCACCGACGATAACCCAGTCGATCCCCTCCAGATTCAGGCCGGGGAGAGGGCCGAGCAGCGGTTCCAGGGAAAGAAATTTCGTGGCCGCGGATGTGGCCCGCAGATGATCAATCCGGTAAGCGTAATCCGCGTTTTCCACACTTACTCCCATCCAGATGTTATCCGGCCAGGGGAGATGGCCGGAAATGTCCCGATGGAAAAGATCGCTCATGGAGTTCACGAAAACCGTGCGGGGCTTCTTCCAGTGAAGCGGCAAGCTGAGTGCATGCTCATGATCCTGCATCTAACTTGAAGGAATCGAGATCGTCACGACTAAAATGAGGATTGATTTGAAAGCATAATGGACACGTACTTATAGTAGCTCGTCTACCATGAGTAGAAGGAGTAACGATGCCGTCCTGTTGGGCGGCATCAGATTTTTCAGATAGCAAGAATCTTTCGCATTCCTTTCGTAATTTAGCCCTCGTGTGATTTCTTGTCGTCGGATATACGGCCAGGGAAATATGAAGCCTTGCTAACGGGTATTTTACTCTGTAGCCTTAATGGTAAGAGCAGAGAGGAGTAACGCGATGACGGTTACCAATCGTATTGAAATAAATCCCAAGGTAATGTTGGGCAAACCTGTGATTCGGGGAACCCGCGTTACCGTCGAACTCATTCTACGCAAGATCGGCGAAGGGGCCACCGAGACCGACCTGTTGGACGCCTATCCGGCTTTAACCCCCGCGGGCATTAAAGCGGCCGTCTCGTATGCGGCGGATACGCTTGCTCACGAAGAAACAATTCTGGTTGATCCTCCGGACAAGGCCGCGACCGGCTAATTGGTGCGATTTCTCGCCGACGAAAACTGCGATTTTGCTGTAGTGGGGAATCTGGCTTTGATGTAACCGCGGTTGGGGACGTCTCTCCTGGCGCCATGGACAACAAAGTGATCGAGCTGGCTGTCGCAGAATCACGTTTTTTGCTAACGGAAGACAAGGATTTCGGGCAACTGGTCTTTGCGAGCATGGCCGGCCACAGCGGCGTGATATTGATTCGATTTCCAGCAGGCGCCCGGGCGACCATGGTCCAGACAGTCCTCGAACTGGTTCAGAAGCATGGCAGTAGAATGGAAGGGCGCTTTGTAGTTGTTCAGCCGGGACGCATCCGGCTCGCCGATATTCAGGAAAAATAACCCGCCGCCAGCGGCATATCATCCCAGGTTCTACCCTCAAGCAGCCGCCCGGCCTTTTTCTTTCGTACTCCTCCCCACTGCTTTAAAAAGAAGGGAACTAACCCAGTCGATCCCCTCCAGATTCAAACCGGGGAGCGGGGCGAGCAGCGGTTCCAGGGAAAGAAAAGGCGTCTGATCTAATGCAACTAACTTTGTGCTTCTTGGCGATCAACGTACGACGTTACGGTCCACTCGCCTCTTGAGGAATGAAACTTATACTTTTTATTTCGCAAAAAAGGAGCAATTTCTTTTTGCATCTTTTCCAGGCTTTGCCCGGCTTCCTCAAATCGCTTCCGCCCTATGGGTTTCTTTTTTTATTGCCATTTACTCACGCTCCCTCATACTGTTGCGGTGCTGGTATGCTAAACGAATGTTCTTTACTCTCGATGCATTTTGCAGCTCTTTGAGAGACGAAATTGTCGGTACGTATATATAACTCGTATGCTAACTTCCAAAACCCTTCTTTAACGTCTTTCGACTCAATTATTAAACCACAGGTGGCTGCTTCCTCTCTGGAAATAGGGCGACCATGTGTTTTTGTTTTTTCGGGAGTAAGAAAGAGTTCGATTTGTTTTTTTATTTCCTTCTCGGACTTTTCTTTCATCATTCCAGAAAGCAGGGCCCTTACGGCAATATCCTCTGCCAGAGAAATTGCGCTCATGTCGGAAAGCTTGGCATTAGCGGACAAGATTAGTGTTCCATTGCCTTTAGCCTCCAGCCTGAAATTCAGGGATGGATCTCCTCATGAATTCATCAAAGAGTGGGACGGTGAAGGTCATTTCTCCGTGACTGGGGCTATAGATCATTCCCTTCTTTATCAGGCTCGCCCGAACAGGGCCAAGACTGCTGACTTTCATACCGAGCACGTCGGCAATGTCGCTGGTTCTGTATGGGCCCGCACCCAACTCTGCCATGGCTCGCAGATAATTCTTTTCACGAGGGGTGAGACGATCAAAACGTACTCGAAAGAAGTTCTTATCAAGCCTATCTCTGACAAACTTACTTGTTTCTTGCACTACAGTCTTGGTTATTAGCGAAGTTGCTGCATGATTCCACGATTGGTATCCCCACTCTTGAAGGAAGTAGGGATACCCCTTTGTCATACGAAAAATCTCTTCAATAGCAGCAGAATCTATTTTCTCTCCAGCCGCACTAACCGGATCACGGAGGGCCTTTGCTGATTCTGATCCTGAAAGTGGCCCTATGTCAGGAAAGCTGAATAATCTTTCAGCGTAGGATTTTGATTCCCCGGCCAAGCCCGGAAGGATAGGTAAGCCCGCGCCGACTAGAACAAGGGGGAGTTGTTTCTGTTGCATCTTATGCATGGCCATGATCAACGCGCTCAGTTCTGGCTGCCTTAAATACTGAATCTCGTCAATCAGAATCGCAACAGCTGTTTTTCGTTCTTCTGCCGCCTCAGCGACAGCTGTAAAAAGGTTGGGAAGGTCTACTTCCAGATCCCCGCTGTCAGCGGCGCCTCGCTCAGGCTCTATATCAAGCCCAAATTCGAAATCGCCAACTGACACTTTTACGGCACCAATGAAACTCTTAAGAACAGCGATGCCCCTTCGTACTTTATCTCCACCGCCAGCGACTCGGTCTAAATCAAATAGCAGCCGGCGCAGATGTGGGGCGATCAGTACTGCGAGATGTTTGCTCTCATGAGCTTCGACGAGAACCGTGCGATATCCCATCGTTTGAGCAATCCGCTCTATCTCATTCAGTAACACTGTTTTCCCAACGCCTCGGAGCCCTGTCATCAGGATGCTTTTCTCGGGCCGTCTCTCTTTTACGCGGCCAAGAAGAACCCGGGCCTCATCCAGGATTTCATCTCTACCTGCCAGCTCTGGAGGTGGCGACCCGGCGCCTGGCGAAAAAGGATTCTTGATCCTATCCATTTGTGACCTCTTTTATAGCAAAGTATTGGTATTTATACTGTATTATACCATTAGTACCGTATAAATCCCTATAATCCTTAATAATTCTGATTTACGGGATACTTAGCCCGCCACGCCAGCCGCCAAAGGCATATCATCCCAGGTTCTACCCTCAAGCAACCGCCCGGCCTTTTTCTTTCGTACTCCTCCCCACTGCTTGAAGAAGAAGGGAACAGCCG
>JAGVOC010000303.1 GCA_020052975.1 Desulfobacterales bacterium
ATCGGATCATAATCTATTATAACAGAATCGATTGAAGGGGCGCCCGGTTCTTTTCCAAACCGCAGAGAGGCAATTTCGGCTCCGAATAAACCCGCGCTTCTCACATTAATGTGCATGTCATCAATGCCGGCATTTTTAGCGACTTCGGGAATGACTTTCGATTCGACATAGGAAAGGATGTATTTGTAAAATATGGAAATAGAGATATAGCCGGCAAAAACTAATAAAATGCACAGAATTATATATAAGGATTTGCGGTATCGAGACATTACAGCAAGTTACTCCATATTGGTTCCCATTATAATATATCAGTTTTCAGAATTAAACCATACGTAAAATCCTTAATGAACAAAAAGGGTTTATTGCCGGCAAAATGTGTGATATCTGGTTTTTCGCTTTCTAGTGTGTTACAGAATTGACGGCTTCGCAAAAAATCGTTCTCACACAAAGATCACGGAGGACACAAAGAAAAACCTGAATGTTTTCAATAGGCCTTTCATCGCGCCTTTGTGCCTTCGTGTGAAAAATTGCTTTTTACGAGTCCATCCGAATTGAAAAATATGATGAACCATGTGGCGGAGAATAAATGGCTGAATTTATAAAAGACTTAACATTCATGGAGCGGATTAGAATTTCTATTCTTTCCTGGCTTGCATCATTGTTTGTCAAGCTGTGGTTCGGGACTGTCCGCGTCAAAATAATAAACAGGCAGATCTATGAAGAATATTTTCTGAATAACAAGAATAAGGGGAATATCGTTGTGGCTTCATGGCACAGGCACGCCGTATTCTTCTTTTACTTCTTCCATAATATTAAAAACGGCGTTGCGATGGTAAGCCGGAGCAAAGACGGAGAGCTTGTCGCCCGCGTCGGAAAGCGCTTCGGATATGACTTTGTCCGCGGCTCTTCTTCGAAAGGCGGGGGAGAAGCGCTTCTTGCGATGATAGATTACATGAATAAGGAAGGAGCGCCGAAATTTTGCGGCACCGCCGTCGACGGGCCGAGGGGCCCGGCCCGTGTTTTAAAAAAGGGAATGCTTGTTCTTGCAAAGGAAACCGGCTCGTATTTCATACCGGTGGCCTGTTCCGGCACAAAGGTTATAACTTTTCATAAGGCATGGGACAAAACCATAATTCCGTATCCGTTCAGTACGGTAGTCATGGAATTTCACAACCCTTTCATAATTCCAAAGGATATTTCTGAAGAAGATCTTGAAAACCTGAGGGTGAGAACTGAAAAAATCTTCAACGAAATAACCGATAATGTGGACAAAATATGCGGATATACAGGGTAAGTTTTCAGACGTTGAAGCGGAAGTTTATGATATCTCCGTCCTGCACCAGATAAGTCTTGCCTTCTAGCCTTACCGTCCCTCTTTTTCTTGCTTCCTGGTATGTTCCGGCATCCATAAGGTCTTTGTATGAAACAACTTCCGCGCGGATAAATCCTTTTTTTATGTCGGAATGAATCACCTCCGCGGCATCGAGCGCTTTAGTCTCTTTTTTAATAGTCCATGCCCTTACCTCGTCTTCACCGACAGTGAAAAACGAAACAAGACCAAGAAGCTCATAAGATTTTTTTATTACCCTTTCTCTTGCGGATTCTTTTATGCCATATTCGGATAGAAAATCGCCGGCCTCTTCAGGAGACATGCGCGAAAGCTCCTGTTCCAGTTTTCCGCGAATAATCATGCACTCTTCTCTTGTCATAAGATCCTGCACCTCAGGAAATCCGGCATCATCGTCGTTATTGTTGAACAGAACAAGCGCCGGTTTCGCCGACACGAAAGCAAAACCCCTTAAAATCTGTGCGGATGCTATTTCTGGAATTTTTCTTAATGGAACCTCTTTTTCAAGGTTTTCAAGGCAGGACAGAAGAAGAGGGAGCTCCTCCTGGTCCGTTTTTTTCCCTCTTTTTTTGTCGGTTTCAATGCGCTCTAATCGTTTTTCAACCGTAACAAGGTCGGCAAGAATAAGCTCCTGGTCGAGGCTGAAAAAATCTTTATAAGGCGTTGGAGCAGCAAGTCCGTATCCGGAAAAATTCCTTACAACATGTATCAGGGCATCGCAGTCTCTCACCGGCGTCCAGATATTCTGATCTTTCTTTGCCTCGCTTTTCTGCGTGTGAATCGCGGGAAGATAATATTCCACTTTTGCGAAAATGGTTTTTACGGGTTTATACATATCCGACAAAACCTCAACACGGTTGTCGGGCACCGCTATTGTTCCTAAGCGGTTTTCAACCTTGTGACCTTCATCCTGGATATTCTGGGTAAGAGCTTCAAATATTGTCGATTTTCCGGAACCGGGCAGTCCGGTAATTCCAAGTTTCATATTATTGCTTTCCTGAAAGTATTTGACGGCTTCGTAAAAAGTCATTCTGCTGTGTTGCGCTTCATCTTTCGTCATTGCAGCGCACCAATAAGTACGCTTCATTCCTCAAGATTCGCGCGCCTTGCATAATGAGCTTTTTACTTTGCCGTCCGGATTTTGTATTTTTACGAGTCCATCAGTATTTAATTAAATAAAGGGTTCGAGTGGAAAAATACGGGAATATGTTTTCAAGCGCCGTTTCTGGGAATAAGCGTCCTTAAGACATCTTCTTTGCCGACAATTCCAACAAGTTTGCCGCCTTCAACAACCGGAATCGTGTGGTAATTACTGTCGACCATCAGAGCGGCAACTACTTCAATCAATGTATCTGGTCTGACAGTTACCGGGTTTGGAGTCATGGCTTGAGAAACGGTGACGGCTGAAATCTTCTTCACCTCTTTTTCGAGGTTTTTCATGGAAGAAAGAGAGATAAAACCATCAAGAAAGGAAAAAAAAGATGGAATAGGAAGTTTTTTCTGCTGTGCAATTACGTCGCTCTGGCAGATAATCCCAACGAGTTTTCCGTTTTTGTCAATTACCGGAACACCATTGATATGGTTTTCAAGAAGGAGTTTTGTGGCATAGGTAATTTCAGTTTCAGGGGAAACTGAAATTACGTCTGTTTTCATTATGTCTTTAACTGTCAGCATGTTTTTCCTTAAAGGTTTTATAATAAAATCAGTATTTATAGTCTTTCTCCCAATTAGTTGGGAGAAAGGGGTCCAGGATTTAAAAGTTCAAGGATTTAAGTGTTTGTTTTCTGCGGAGAATGCACTCGCAGTTTCGGTTCAAAGCAGGTTAAGTATATTGGGGTAATGATATTAAGTCAAGAAAGAAGCCGGAATCTATAATATTTACTGTTGCCTGGAAAGCCCCAGCTTATCGAGTAAATTACCGTCGGAACTAAAAGCAAAAGATGAGGGCGCATAAAAGGGACTGCTCAGATTTATTTTCCCGTTTATTTTGTATTCAATTTTTTTGTTTTCGGTTTTCCGGTTTGATTTTAATATGTTAAGAAGATTGGATATTATGTCAAAAGAGGTCGAATTAACTTCAAAAGGTACTATAACGGTACTGCGTGACGGAATAAGTGCTTTTACTTCATAGTCTACGGAAGCGACAGGTTTTCCTTCCATTTCGACTTCACATTCAATGCTTTTTATTTCAAAAGATATCAAGTTGGGATTGTATACTTCAATATCTACCCGAAAGGAGGCTTCAAGGTTTCTTATCTTTTTTATATGAACACTGTGTATTTTTAAACCGGGCTGTTCAAAAAGCTTACCGCATCCGGCGCAACCTGAAAGGATAATAATTAATAAAAGGGCTCCTGCTATACGAATAGATTTTCCCCTTGCGTTATACCTTACCATGTCATTTCTTTCTTCTTTCGATTAGTTCCATCCGGAAATGGCAGCGATAACTTATCCCCCTATGCTTTGTTTTTCTGGTTGGATTTTTCATTTTTCTGCATATACATCAATTGATCGGCCTTTGACATCAGATCATCAAGAGAGCAGGGGATTGCCGGATCATAGATGGCCGTTCCTATGCTCATGGAAATATCATACTGTTGGTCAGGGAGAGCATTGTGACTGCCGATCTGGTCTACAAGACGGTTCAGGACGATTTCCGAAGTTTCTGAGTCATTGACGGCGGCAAGCACGGCAAATTCGTCTCCACCGATGCGGGCAATGATGTCGGACTCTCTGAATGTCTGCTTTAAAATATTTGCCGCATTGATCAGCAGCCTGTCGCCTTCTTCATGACCCCTGGTATCGTTAACAACTTTCAGGCCGTCAATGTCTATGAAAAAAAGCACGAGGGCTTTTTTGATTCTGTTTGCCCTTTTTATCTGCTGTGCGGCAAGGGTAATGAAACCTCTTCTGTTGTATAATTCCGTCAGTGCGTCGCTTATCGCAAGCATCCGGATCTCTTCATCCGCACGTCTTCGTTCGGTGATGTCCAGAAAAGTCACCACTGCGCCTGTAACCGAGCCGTCACTGTATTGAGGATACGACCAGTATTCGGCGGGGAAACAGGTGCCATCAGCGCGCCAGAGCACTTCGTCGTCTGCGTGAGCACCTTCTCCTTTTCGGACTCCCCGGATCATCCGGCATTCCTCCTCGGGGAAGGGCGTTCCGTCATTGCGCTTATGGTGAATCTGCCAATGCATGTTCCTTCCGACCAACTCGTCAGGATTATTATATCCGAGCATGCGGAGGCACCCGTTATTGCAGAACGTGCAGTTGCCATTCAGGTCGACACCGTATATCGCTTCGACGGTGGAATTCAGCAGGAGACGGATTTGGTCTTCACTCCGGCGCAGGGCCTCTTCGGCTTTTTTGCGCTCGGTGATTTCTAATATAGTTGCCGTGACGGCCGGCTTTCCGTTAGAAAGACATGACGCTCCGAAAATCTCGACATGGATTATTTCTCCGGTTTTCCTGATTCCTCTGAATTCGTACTGAACATGTTCCACTTCTCCTGATAATCGCCTGCGTATATTTTCTTCGACTATAGCAAGGTCACCCGGATATACGAGTTCAACAAATTTCATGTTGTTCAGGCATTCCTCAACGGTGTATCCGAAAATATCTGCGAATTTCGGGTTTGCATATCTGAAAACACCATCCTGAATGAGATTAATGCCGACAAGCGACTGATCGGCAAAGCTTCGAAACTTGTTTTCGGATTCCCGCAATTCGGACATAATGGTATTAATATTTTCCGCCATGGAATTAAAGGCAATTGATACCTGTCCGATTTCATCGTTCCGCTTTACCTCTATTTTTTCCAGGCGCCCCCTGGCAGCATCTTCAGTTGCACGAATAATTCTTTGCAACGGGACTGTAACCAGCCAGTTGAACACGATGAAAAGGGTGAACACCACAACAATAGAAACACCGAAAGTTCCCAGATAGATCAGCTTTTTCGCCAGTGAAACGGGCATCAAATAATCTTTTTCGTACATAAAACTTACGATGTGCCATTGCCAGAAAGGAAAGTACAAAGAATGTGTTCGAACGCGCTCACCTCCCATTTCCTGTATGATGATCGCTGCCTCGTTTTTCGGGAGTGTTTTTAGACGAAGCTTTTCTTCGGGTAATTCGATTGAGGAGCCAAGCACATTGAGGCTGTCTTCCGTGACCAGTAAATGGACCATATGAAACTTTTTACTGATGGCCTTTATTTCCTCAATCGCCTCGTATTTCAACGCAGAGATCATTTCGGAATCATTTTCCAGCCTGAGCTCCATCAGATAATTCATATGGCCTTCACAGATTTCAAGACCCAGGCCTGAAGCCAGCCTGAGTTCCGCTTCAGTTCTTTCCTCGATAAATGAAAAAAGCGGTGGTGTCAGGTAGCGGACAACTATTGCGGAAAGGATAACACCAACTGTCAACACAGGGCATAGAATCGATAAAAGAATTTTTTTTCTAAAAAAAGGCAACGCTCTTTTCACAAGCAGTCAATTCCTTTTAGTAAGTTAGAAATTATTTTCTGCGCTTTTCTGGCAGAAAATAATTTCGTAAACTTACTTATCCCGTTTATCGGGGTTAGTTCTTTAGAATTTAGGCGGTGCGGTCTGCATTGTAGTGGGATAAACGATCTGTTTTTCCCCATTTTGCCACTGAATCAGGATGGGGTTATGTCCAATCTGTTTTCCTGTGTGATCGACCTTGAACCGTCCGATCACCGTCACTGTGTCTAGCGATGAAATAAAGTCTCTTATCTTCTTTTGATCAAACGAATTGTTATGGGTTATTGCTTTTTCGATAATCTGGCAGGAAGCGTATGAAGACCCGGCATGGTATGAAGGAATAATATCAGTAAATGATTTATAATCTCTGATAAAATTTTTCGTTCCAGGAAACGGGATTCTCTCATCCGGCTCCCATTGGGAAGGACCAAAGACACCTTCAGCCATATTCCCTGCCACCTTATTAAAATCGGGGTGCGAGGGGGCAATTGTGATACCGACAACCTTTGGCCGGTATTTTGCCTGCTCCATCAAATGGAGAAGAACATAACCATCCGCCGGGTAAGCAGACAGCATTATCCCGTCCGGATTGACGGCCCTGGCCTCCGATAACAGGCCTGGGAAATCCGTTTTTCCTGATTGATATCCTTTGTTGAAAGCCACCTTCAATCCGAATCGTTTTGCCCAGGGTTCGATACCTTCTGCGACGTTGATATTGAAAGCTGAATTTTCATAAAGGACGGCAACGGACTTAAAACCGTTACGCGCCATCAGGTCGAGCAGTCCGACGAAATAGCGGTCCGCTGTCGCATACATTCCAAAAACATTTTTGTAACCACGCTCCCAGATCTTTTCTCCTGCAGCTCCGCAGGCAAGCAGAACGTAACCATGCTTTTCGCTCACTTCAGAAGCCACAAGGGTAAGAGGCGTTCCATAAGGGGCAAAGACCAGATCGACCTTATCTTCTTTGATGAGCTTCTCATAAAGCTGGCTCACCAGTTTCTCATCGCTTTTGTCATTATACAGTATGAGCTGAACAGGTCGCCCGAGAAGTCCGCCGCGCTGATTGACCTGGCTTTCCCAGAGCTTATATCCGCCCTGAATCATGGAGGAAGGCTCTTTGTATTTGCCATCCAGAGAAACCGTTGCGCCGATGCGAACAGGTTTGATTTCCGCGCCTGAAACGGACACGGATACCAGATAAAGACATAATATTATAATTATTATATTTCTTAATATGGTCGGTTTCATCCGGCATCTCCTTTGTAGAGATATTATTTTACCTTATAAAACCCTTATAAGACGGCTCAAAATATGTCAACAGGCATTATATTTGCGCACATTGTTAAATAGTGATAACCTGCTTGGAACTTCAAACGAAGTCGGCTTTCAAGTTCGTCGGTAACAGGTTGCCGCAAAGCGGCATAAACTTGGCTTTTTACGAAGCCGTCATTATTTATAACTTTGAAAGGACAAACGGCTATGAATATTAATGAAAATGAAAAAGTGGATTATTCTATTCGGAAACTTGCCAAGGTTAAAGATGACAAGAAGATATTTGGTGTTTGCGGCGGGCTTGGTAAATATACCCCGGTTCCGTCATGGCTTTGGCGGGCAATATTTATTATAACAACATTATGCGGCGGTATCGGTCTGGTTGTCTATATTGTTATGGCTGTATGTATGCCGAAAGAAAAATGAGGAAAAGGTTCCGGATTTATCCTGCCTGCCCAGCGAAACCTTCAAATCTGAAACAGCTAACACCTAAGCGCAGATCTTGTGCCACAAAGCCTGACAGTTTGCGAACTTTTGACAAAAAAATCCCTTGACTTTTTTAGGGGGTAAGATACTTTCACAACGGATTTTCAATGAATATCGCACGGAAAAGACAATAAAAAAGGAGGGGGGCATGATGAAACGCTTTGTAATATGGGGACTCGTTGTGGCGTTCGTATTTGTTGTTCCATCGGCATGGGCTCAAAAAACGGTTCGATTGTCAATTGTTACAGGAGGAACAGGAGGAGTGTATTATCCCATGGGCGGAGGGATGGCCAATATTTTATCTAAATATATCAACTATATGGAAGCAACCGCGGAAGTGACTGCCGCTTCAGTGGATAATTGCCTTCTGATAGGAGCCGGAAAGGCTGAATTGGCATTTATCATGGCGGACGTTGGATGGGATGCCTTTGAAGGTAAAGGAAAGTTCAAAGCCAAGATCCCCTTAAGAACCGTAGCGGTTCTCTATCCGAATAATATGCATATCGTGACAATTGAGGGTGCCGGTATTGAAAAGGTCAGCGACCTGAAAGGGAAAAGAGTTTCGACCGGCGCGCCGGGGAGCGGAACCGAGATAAAGGCTTTGAGGGTTTTGGAAGCTTATGGCCTGGATCCGGACAAAGACATGAAAAGGGATAAATTGGGCGCCGCTGAGTCCGCCGGCGCTTTAAAAGACAGGAAGATCGATGCCTACTTCTGGGACGGC
>JAGVOC010000386.1 GCA_020052975.1 Desulfobacterales bacterium
CTCGTAGGAACGGGTTGTGATGACCGTTCTGCCCCCGGACCCGATGACTGCAATCGGTTTTCCCCGGAGCTTCGGATTGGACTGCTGCTCCACCGAGGCGAAAAATGCGTCCATGTCTATGCAGAGGATTATTTTGGACATACACCACTACCTCACCCAACCATTGATAGGAGAAATTGAGTAGATGCATACTTCAGCTGGGGTGCATAATGCAAACTTACAATCGATAGACAATAAAATATTAGGCCCCCATGATATTGATTTTTAGATGATTATGATCTTCTCTCTTCTTTTCCCCACTCATATAGCTTCTCCTGTATGAATTTTATTATCTTCTCGTGTTGTTCAGTCCCTCGGCCGTTGACCATCATGGGTTCTCCAAAGGTGAAATGGACTTTTTTATTTCTGTCTATTGGACCGAAATCTTTTAAGTGTTTCCCAATACCCCACGCGTCAGTCTTTAGTGCAAAAGGAACAATCGGAACGCTAGTCCTTGATGCGAGTTTTACTCCGAGTGTATTGAATTCTTCCGGCTTAAAAACAACAGAGCGCGTACTCTGGGGGAAAATAACTATTGAAATCCCTGCCTGTAACTTCTTTGCTCCCTCTTCCAACACTGCCTTTAGGTCCTCTCTCGGGTTTGTCCTACCCACTGTAATTGGTTCCCTCGACCGCATTAGGTGTTTGAAAACAGGTGTGTCGATTAAACTTATTTTTACCACGAAAGTAACTGGCTTCAAAGGCTGAATAATGCAAGGCAGAACAAAAGTCTCAAGTACGCTCATATGATTGCCGATAAAAACAGCGGGGCCATCAAAACTGCTTATATTTTTAATTCCATCAATTTCGAACTTTACTCCAACATTCTCAAGGGACCTCATTACTGCTAAACTTCCCTCTGCCCATTCGTCGCCGCTATAAAAACGTTTGGCTGCTCTGCTGCTGTGGATGCAGACATGCCAAAGCCATTGTGGATAAAACATATATTTCCACTGGAGAAAAAGCTTCGACAAAAGCGACTGGGTTAAGATAGTTTTATATGAATTTTTGTCCGTAATAGTCATTTAGTATTTCGTAAAAAAGCATTTGCAAATGCTCGCATCATCTTCATGCCATTAATGCTTTATTGATACTGCGTCTGTGAGTTTGTCCATAAGGGTTTTAGCAGACAAACCCTATTGATGTTCGTCCCAACTGTATAGCGCGGTTTTTCCTTGTCAGGATTATAACCTACAGAACTTAAAAGACCATTGCAGATGCAGAAATGGTGTTCGTTGTTCTCCTTAGTGGGACAGCATGAGAATTTACCCTCAGCGTCTTTGAGAAGCACATAGTCCTTGTTGCACTTTGGCTCCCTAAATCTTTTGATTGCAGACTGATACATCGACGACTGCCGTATGATCCGAAAAGGCAGACCGCAGGGTAAACCGGGACCTTTCGCTATCACGATATCTTTTTTACCTTTAATGATCAGTGGCTTCAGTTTTGAAAAGTATTCTGACAATATAACCTCTTAAGAATTACAGAAATAGGCGTTAAGTTATAAAAATGCACACAACAAAAATATATGATATTTCTGCACACGAATATAGTTCCTATTTTGTCTCACCCCTTCTTAAACTGGAATATCGTTTATATGTGCCAATCCTAATTGGTGCCAAATTTTTGTGGGTATGTTCAGTAGAAGCTACAATAATCCAGAAAATCATACAAAACATAATAATAAATGAAACTAAAGCAAGAGTAACGGGAGATGGATTCAGAAGAAACGAGTCTGGGGGGAACATAAAAATATAAAAACATCCTGCAACAATTGCCAAGCAACTTACCACACAAGATGATATTCCAACTCTACCAAACCATACTTCTCTATTCATATACCCCATTTTTAAATAATATGCAATCTGAACATATTTAATCCCAACGAATAATCCACCAATGCTTACAAAAACTATCCATAATTTAGGGCATAATACTGACCATAAAACTAAAATAAAACAAAGAAGAAAAGGTAATATATAAGAATAAAGCCGGTACCATCTCTTCTCATCCAGTTGTGATAATATCCTCCTATAAAACGAACTAACATACCATGACCATCCAGTCAAAGAAACAGCTATAGGAATAAAGGAAATATCAATAATTGGCGTTTGTGTTAAATGTACTTGATATAGTGGTTGAAACATGTTTTGTAAATTTAAGAAAGCGCGCAGAATACGTTCAAAGACAGGACTCAGAACTCTTCCCCAAAGAAGCATGAAAGATAAAATAAATAATACTAATCCCCAATTGTCACCGGAAGGATTTTTTGGAGGAGGACTTTTTCTGCCCGCTCTAAGTTGGTCCCAAAAGTAAGTTATGTTATCCCTGCCTTTTGAATCCATATTCGCAGTACTATATTCATTAAACTGTTCAGCATAAAAATCATGTGCCCAGTCGTAATGAGAATCGTCCAGACTTGAGAGAAGTTTTATATCATTATGTGCAAAGTAAGCAAGAACATTTTTAACTTCATTCACTCTCAAATCTGTGAGATAGCATAATTCATCTATCGATAAGCTTCTTTTTGATCCTGGCTTGACACATAGCGCAAATAATACTTGCTTTGCACTATGGTCACTAATGAAAATCCTTTTTGCGCGAGAAATGCTCTTTTGATAAGCTAAATATGCATCAAGATGTGCATCAAAAAATGTCTGCATAATACTTCTTCTGTCGCCAAGCTCATGCATCGTGTTATCGCTGCTGATAAATGTCTCTTTTTCCCCCACATAGCTATTATCAAAGATATATCGAAGCCCTTTTGCCAATGAAATAGCTTCAATTGGAAGAATTTTGTTTCCCCCAAAGTTCTTGCAATCAGATGACTCATAGTCTTCAAATTTCTTTGATACCATACATTTATTAAAAAAGTTCTTAATGAATGTGTGATTTCTATTATCATTGGATAGATCAATAATTTTTAGTAATTCCTTTCTAAAACGGTTCCCCTCAGAGACTTCAGAATCATCCTCAATATTTATACCGCTAATCACTTGAATGTCCTCAAAAGTATGATTCAATTTGGGGAATAATCTCAAATTTAGTAACCACTCTTTTCTTATTATTAAGATACATTTCCAGCCGCCTTTTTTTATTGAGCAATTTTCAATAACTTTGCATATTGCAGCGATCAAATCTTTATCATCAAGCAGAAAAATGTTTTCCAGCTGATCAAAAATAAAAAGGATTTTGTTGGGTGAACTCTTAATAGTATCTGTTAATTCTTCTGCAGCTTGTTTTTTTGATGACGGCTGTTCCCCATATGAACTATAAGGTTTAATCGTATAGTCAAAGCTAGTATCAACGATTAATTTGTTCTTGATAGTCTCTAATAAAATGCTCTTCCCGACACCCGAACTGCCGGAAACAATAACTATATCTTTAGACCTGATCGCATCTATAATCTTTTTTTCATCATTTTCTCGCGAAATATCTTGTTCTTTTTTAAAGCTATATTGTTCATATTCTTTTTGCTCAAATTTATACTTAACAAAAAAACCAATAGTAGCAAAGAGACTAAAAATAAATACATCATAATTGGAATTCAATAAAGCAGCGATTGTTACAGAACCAAACGAAGCAGCTATTGTACCATTGGCAATTAGATCTTTAATTTTATTTTCGAGCCTTACTATAACGCCTTGATTTTCTTTCATTGTAAACCTCCCGAAATAGTTTGACCCATTACACGATCATATTATTTAGTAATAGTCTTCAAAAAGAATTTCAAAATCAAAAAAGCATCAATATATTTAAACCAATATCCCCCCAGTGTATAATGACCGCAAGGCAAAATGGCATAATCATATTTAATGCTATTTTCATCATAAGCTTTAAATAATCTTTCGGTAAGGTATAAGTGAAAAGTTTGATCGTATCGACCTGATAGAATAAATTGCTTCAATCTTGGATTATGTTGTTTTACTTTATCAACAAATGCGATTGGACTGTTAAGCAACCAGAGATTTCGAAGCTCGTCTAACGTAATATGAGGTTCAACCGAATCACGAATATGTTTTGTAGATATGCCCGTCCAAACCACTTCGCCGAAATAACTCGACATCAAGTTGGCAAAGAGGGCTTTTATGCGAGAATCGTGCACAGCAGCAAGAAATGCTGCACATGAACCAATGCTTGTTCCCATGATCCCGATTTGACGATATCCTCTGGATTCAAGCCAGTTAACAATGGAAATAATGTCCTGCACGGTCTGGCGCATGGTCAATAGTGTTAATCCTATATTTGCGCTAACCATTAATGTTGAACGAAGTTCTCCATTTACAAGTTGTTTCGATCCTCCTCTTTTATCGTGAAAAGGAAGGCTTAGTCGAACTGAAGAAAAATTCAACTTATTCAGGAGCTTGCAAACTTTGTCGTATTTTGATCCTATACTATTCCAGTGAGGGACAACAATGACAGCTTTTTCTCCCCTTTTCGAGGGGAAATAGTTGCAATACACAGTGTTGTTATCTTGATCAAATGTTGTAATAGTGCTTGGAAAAGTTAGTTCATTCTCGTCCAGTCGATAGCTTGAATCAGGCAATTTTGTAGGGATGAAATATGCTAGGCTATGTTCTAAATAATACTTTGTATGCTCGGCGAGTTGATTAATTTCCTTGCCTATCTGCGGCTTCAAACTCAAATATTCCAATCCCCACTCAAAATCATGGGAATGTTTGTAGGGATCATGTTTTTTCATTCCCTCTGTTTCTTTATTATTTATCCACTTTTCATACAACGACATACAGGCTAACTCCATAAGCTGACTGAATATGGTTCATCTTTCGATCACATTGTCGTCCGCTAATTGTTTTTCCGATTTCCAAGCAACTAATTACCTGAAATGCGAAAGTGACCTGCTCCAATCATTGTACCACATGTAAAGTAGTAGTCGGCTGCCGATATTCGGGCATTATTACCCTTGGTGCCGGTGGCCTGTAGCCCAGCGAACTGTGCGGCCTAATCTCGTTGTACTCTCTCCTCCACGCTTCGACAAGTACCTTTGCCTCCAATAGTGTAGTAAATATCTCCCTATTGAGAAGCTCATTTCTAAACTTCCCGTTAAATGATTCTATATAGCCATTCTCCCAGGGACTCCCCGGCTCTATGAACAGGGTTTTGACCCCGAGGGTACCGAGCCATTCACGAAGGGTCTTGGCTGTCAGTTCCGGACCATTATCGGAACGGATATGTTCAGGTATTCCTACCGTAATGAACAGGGTAGAGAGAACCTCTATTACGTCATCACCCGTGATGTGCCGGGCAACCAATATACAAAGACATTCCCGTGAGTATTCATCTATGATATTCAGCATCCTGAAAGCTCTCCCATCAGCTGTTCTGGCGGTCATGAAATCGTAGCTCCAGACATGGTTTTTGTATTGGGCTCTCAATCTTATACATGAGCCGTCATTGAGCCATAACCTGCCACGCTTGGGCTGTTTCTTCGGAACTTTCAATCCTTCCCTTCTCCAGAGTCTTTCAACTCTCTTATGATTTACCTTCCAACCGTTTTGTTGTAGCAACCCCGTTATCATCCGATAACCATAACGACCATATTTTTCAGCCAGATTAACCCGAAAAATGCGTTTACTATAGGCATACCTATAGAGTAAAGCCTATCAAGGCATTTGCTGATTTGTCGATATGAAAGCTAATACTGATGC
>JAGVOC010000051.1 GCA_020052975.1 Desulfobacterales bacterium
ATAAAAGACTCATCGCTCAGGACCGATATCAAGGCTGTTGCGGTACCCGCCACCGGACGAGCAAATAAAATCGGGAATACGAAATCGGCCAATATGGTGATGCTCGGAGCATTTATTGCAAAGACACAGCTGCTGAAAGAAACGTCTCTCCTTAAGGCGTTGGAGAGTTCGGTGCCGGTGGACAGAAAGAAAAGTATCGAGCAGAACAAAAAAGCCATTCATGAAGGGATAGAATACATTGAAGATACGAAAAACTAAAATATCCGACCTGAAACAGGTTCACAAGCTGGTGAACGATTTTGCCAGAAAAGAGCAAATGATCCCTCGTTCGCTCAGTGAACTGTATGAGACTGTAAGGGATTTTTTCGTGTGCGAAATCGACGGGACCGTCTGCGGTGTCTGCGCCCTCCATATCATGTGGGAGGATCTTGCCGAAATCCGTTCACTCGCTGTCGACGGGAAATTCCAGGATAGGGGCGTCGGGAAAGCCCTTGTGAAGCAGTGCCTCAGAGAGGCGAAAACCCTCGGGCTCAAACGGGTTTTCGCGCTCACGTATCATCCTGATTTCTTCAAAAAGCTCGGTTTTACCGACGTGGATAAGGCGACCCTTCCTCAGAAGATATGGGGAGACTGCCTGCGCTGCCCGCGCTTCCCTGAATGCGACGAGCACGCAATCATCAAGTATCTGTAACTTTTATTGCCCTTTTCTATTCATGTGTCGGGATACAGCCCTGTTTCCCCTATGATTATAGATTTATGAATTAGGCAGATTAAATCCTACACGATCTCCTCAAATTCTTCCTTCGCCGCACCGCATACCGGGCACTTCCAGTCTTCCGGCAGGTTCTCGAACGGTGTACCGGGCGGAACATTCCCGTCGGGGTCTCCCTCTGCCGGGTCATAGATATATCCGCATATTTTGCAGCGGTATTTGCTCATCTCTGCCTCCTTATTACTTCGACATATCCCGGTAAAAACACGTCCTGTTGCCCGTGTGGCAGGCGCCGGGGCCATGCTGGACCACCTTGATCAGGAGTGTATCGGCATCGCAATCATAAAGGACCGCCTTGACCTCCTGGACATGTCCGGATGTCTCACCCTTTTTCCAGTATTTCTGCCTCGAACGCGACCAGAAATGCGTATACCCTGTTTCAAGGGTCATCTCAAGGGACGTGCTGTTCATATACGCCAGCATCAGAACATCGCCATTCTCCACATCCTGCACGATGGCGGGTATCAAACCTTTTTCGTCGTATTTCAGTTCAGGGATCATGAATTCATCTCCTCTGTTCAGAATTCCTAATACAAAAAATTATGCAATTTTTTCAAGAAAATCAAAGCGGCGCTATCTTATAAGTCTTAAGCCTGCTCAGGCCGGCAATGCTTTGGAAATCCTTATCATTATGCATAAGGACCAAATCATGTTCGAGTGCTATCTGAGCGATCAACAGGTCAATAGTGCTTCTGATTGTGAGACCTTTTTTTCTGCATTTTCTGTATAGAGCAGCTGCAGCGATATAAGAGTCAGTACTCTTGAGAGAATATATGGGGAAAGCCATCAAAGAATTCTTGATTTCGTGAAAATCTTTGTCGTCCTTTATGCCCTGGAGAATCTCTGTTATTGTTATGTCGGCGAGCGCTAATTCTTCGTCATTGTTGATAAAATTTTCTATCTCCTTGTCAAAGGGCGAGCCGGTATTGTTCAGGAATTCAATGAAAGCACTCGTATCAATAAGTATCAAATCGCTTCCTTCTCATCTCTGCCAGATTGCCTTCCCACAATCCCCTGTGCCTTAGTTTGAGAAGTTTTTTCTTCTTCAGATTTTTTACGAGTTCTTTTAATGCCAGGTCAATAACATCCTTTTTTGTCTTGAGAGAGGTCAATCCTTTCGCCTCGTTTATCACTTCATCATCAAGAACAATATTGGTCCTTATTAACATACTCGCCTCCTTGTGCTTCAGAATAACAGATAATGTGTATAATATCAAGTAATTTATGTGTACATAAAGGAGGAGAATTTAGTGAAATCTCTTTCCGCCAAGTCGCTTCTGGTCAAGACACCACTTACAATTTATAGCCGATCTTCCTCAGAAATTCCTTCCGGTGCCCTTTGTCATCGAGGGTCTCGACCCCTTTCGGCGAAGACCCGTCTATTACTCCGAGGATACCTCCTCCCTGTTCCGTTGTTGCCACTACCACTTCGACGGGGTTTGCGGTCGCGCAGAAGATCCGGCACACCTCGGGGCAGTTCTTTATCTGATTGAGGACGTTGATGGGGAACGCATTCTTCAGGAGAATGCAGAACACATGCCCTGCGCCGATTCTCTTAAGGTTCTTCACACAGACAGAGAGCAACTCAGTATCGTTCCCCTCTGTCCTTATAAGGCATGGGCCCGATGCCTCGGTGAAGGCAACCCCGAACTTCGCCTGAGGGGTAGTGGTTACGAGAATCTCGTAAAGGTCCTCTGCGGTCTTTATAAAGTGTGTCTGTCCGAGGATAATATTACACCCGTCCGGTATCTCAATGCTTACTGCTTTTATGTCCATGGGACACCCCCTTAAGAATTATCGACCTCTTGTCAGTAATCTTCGGTCATTCAGGTCTGGTGAAGGCCATAAGATTTTCACCTGCGGGCGTGACCAATGATTTATGACTGCGTTTGCTATGCTATAATGAAAATAAATTTTCCCGAAGATGTCAAG
>JAGVOC010000352.1 GCA_020052975.1 Desulfobacterales bacterium
ACGTAACCTTTGCGGTGTATCTGGAGATGCCCCAGCATGGAATCGGTGATCTGGCCGATCATCATGGCCTTGAAAGAGCCGGTGATGGAGACGAAGACGAGGACGAAGACGACGCCGATGGTGATCAGTGAAGCTGTAAGTAATGTCCTTCTTCTATAACGGATGAGATTGCGGATGGCAATTTTAAAGAGATTAATCATGGATGGCGCCTCCTTTCGTCTCTTTTCCGGTCAGTTGCCCATCCTCCAGCCGGAAGATGACCTCCGCTTCGCCGACGATCTTCGTGTCATGGGTGGAGAAGAGGAAAGTCGTTCCAAGCTCGTCCCGCATTTTCTTCATCAGTCCGATAACGGCGTAGGCCGTCTGGGAATCAAGGTTTGCTGTGGGTTCGTCGGCGAGGACAAGGGCCGGATTCGTCACCAGAGCCCGGGCAATGGCCACCCGCTGTTTTTGCCCCCCCGAAAGCTGATGGGGGTACTTGTCTGCCTGATCCATCATGTCCACGGCCGCAAGCAGCCGGGAAATCCGTTCCTTACGCTCCTGCGGCTGGATGTTCTGGACCATGATAAGGGGATATTCGATATTTTCGTAAACCGTCAGTACGGGGATCAGGTTGAAATCCTGGAAAATGAAGCCGAGATGTTTGCCCCGGAAGGCTGCACTCTCTTTACGATCCAGCCGGACAACCTCTGTGCCGGCTATGATGAGATTTCCTGCTGATGGTTTGTCGAGGCAGCCGATGAGATTCAGGATGGTTGTCTTGCCGCTCCCCGAAGGCCCGACAAAGGAAACGAAGGAGGCAGGTTCGATTTCAAAACCCATGTCCTGAAGGGCGTGAACCACCACGTCTTCTGTCTGGTAATCCTTGATGATATGATCCGCTATAATCAATGCCACGTTGTATCTCCTTTCTTCTGCCGCTTTTCATTTTTTCATCAATGTTTGATGAACTCGTAAAAAGCCATATGTGAACGGATTTGAGATTTTTGGGAAATAGATTTTTAAATTACTGAGCGTTAAAAATCACAAGCTGTTTGAGGGCATTAGCCCGAGTTCTTGTGATTTAGCGAAGTGATTTAAAAATCCCCAAAAAGCTCATTGAGTGAGCATATTTGGACTTTTTACAAAACCATCAATGTCCGGTTATGGTCGGTTTGTAATTCCCGCTTCGCATCTATTCGAACTCGAAGCCGGAGAGATAATCTTCAAGATGCCGTCGGTTGGTCTCGTTTAGATCCGGACAATGCTCCGTGCCGCGCCCGCCCTCGACTACTTGGGCGGCAAAGACCATGCACGTGGGCAGGCCGCACTTTTTGCAGTTGGTCTTGGGCAGCAGCCGCAGGATTTCAATCAACCTGGGTTTCGTCTTTCCCGTGAAGCAGGGCGTAATCGTATCCCGCTTTTCCCAGGCCTGGTTGATCTCGGTTTTCATCCACTCCAGGATACGATCCGCTTCCTCCCCATCTTTCAAAGCATTTATGGCGATCTCCCGCGCCCCCACCTTGATGATCCTGCCGTTATGGTGAAACATTACCTCCGGTGGATCGCTGAAATACTGAGTGCCTCCCAGCACAGCGTTGAGATAGGGCAACACTTCCCCCACATCCTCGTTCAGGTGCGCAATGCAATGCACGGATTCAAAGCTGGGGTTGCACTCAGGCCGGAAAATATCCCTAGTGTAACTGGTTAATAACATAATATTTCCTTTTAAGGGCGATTCTTATAGCAATCATCAGGATTCCCGGAAATCCTTTTCCCATAGGGCCTCCTCATATTTTTTTGAAAAATATACGGATTTATTTTAAGAGTTTGCCCTATATATCAGCAATCCGTGTGCCAATTATCTGATGAGACCCTGATTAATTATAACTTGTTAATATGTCTTCGATATTGAATTGAAATTAAATCTGTTATTGATCCCGGCCGCTAAACAATATGGATATTAAGTATACGGTTTGAACCGGTACGGGTTGTGTACATGACACAAAGTATCCAATGTATCTCCATATTACTTTTTTGGAATATAGATTTGGGGATTCTCTTTGTCAAGGCAAATATCAAGGCCTTTTTATGTTTTTCAGGAATAACGATGAATTCACATTATGAGAATATACTTTTGAATAAACATATAGCGCGGGACAAATAATCAGGTTTCTGGTTAAAGAGAGAGCTTTTAATCGAATGTTACTGAAGCTCCCCGAAGCAAGCTGCGGGGAATGCGCTTGCTATTGCGGTTCAAAGGTCTCAATGAATTAAAATAGGAACTTGAGACTTAAATAAATCGGATAAAGGGGTGTGTTATTCAGAGGCTTCTTTGAACAGGTCAGTGCTGATATATCGTTCGCCCGTACTGGGCAAAATCACAACGATACGCTTCCCATTAGCCTCGTCTCTCTTTGCGTAGCTCACAGCAGCCCAGACAGCAGCCCCGGAAGATATTCCGCAAAGTATGCCTTCTTTCTTTGCAAGATTTCTTGCAGTTTCAAATGCATTATCGTTTGAAACCGTGATGATTTCATCGATTACCGACCTGTCAAGGACTCCGGGTATAAAACCTGCGCCGATGCCCTGAATTTTATGCGGCCCGGGCTTTCCACCCGACAATACCGGTGAATCGGCAGGTTCGACCGCTATGGCCTTGAAAGACGGGTTCTTCGCCTTGATCGCCTGAGCGACACCGGTTATCGTGCCCCCCGTTCCTACACCTGCAACCAGAACGTCAACTTTCCCTCCGGTGTCGTTCCAAATCTCAAGAGCCGTTGTTTCACGGTGTATTTTGGGATTTGCCGGATTATTGAACTGATCCGGCATAAAGGCTTTTTTATCGGATATAAGTATCTCTTTTGCTTTTTCAATCGCACCGCGCATTCCGGCTGCGCCCGGCGTTAAAACAAGTTCGGCCCCTAAAAACTTTAAAAGTTTTCTTCTCTCGATGCTCATGGTTTCCGGCATGGTAAGGCAGACCCGGTACCCTTTTTCAGCGCAGATAAAGGCAAGCGCAATTCCTGTGTTTCCGCTTGTCGGCTCAACAATAAGTGTGTTTGAATCAAT
>JAGVOC010000050.1 GCA_020052975.1 Desulfobacterales bacterium
AAGGTTTGCGAAGGAATACCTGTCAGCATATCCGACGCCGGATATATGCTGACAGCAGACGATATTCTTGATCTTGGAAAAATCAGCAACTTCATTCGTACAAGACTACATGGAAATGTTGCATACTATGGCGTGAACATGAACCTCAATTTTACCAACATATGCGAACTGCGCTGCCCCCTTTGCGCATTTTCCCGTGATGAAGGAGAAAAAGACGCATTCCTTCTGTCAATTGACGAGATTGAAGAAAGAGTCAAAAACGTTGTTCTTTCCGGCATAGATGAAGTTCACATTGTCGGGGGGCTCCATCCTGAGCTGAAAATCGATTACTTTGAAAATATGATAAGGCGCATAAAAAAAATAAAACCGGATATTTTTATTGTGGCATTTACTGCTGTCGAGATCGATTACTTTGCCCAAAAGAGCAATATTTCTGCCAAAGAAACATTAAGAAGGCTGATTGATGCTGGAATCGGAGCAATGCCGGGTGGAGGAGCGGAAATTTTTTCTCCTCATGTAAGAAACATTATAGCACCGGGAAAAATCTCGGGCAAACGCTGGCTTGAAATCATGCGAACAGCACATGAACTGGGCATTAAAACTAATGCTACCATACTGTATAATCATATAGAAGAAACCGAAGACATCATAGACCACATCGCAAAAATACGAAAGCTCCAGGATGAAACCTGTGGCTTTAAAACCTTCGTTCCTCTTTTATTTCACGACAAAAACACCAGGATAAGAGCCAGGCGCAAGACTTCAACAGGATATGATGACATAAGGATTTACGCAACCAGCCGCATATTCCTGCACAACATTCCGCATATAAAAGCTCTCTGGATGTATGTTGGCGATAAAATGGCCCAGGTCCTGTTACGCTTCGGCGTTGATGACTTTGCAGCAACTTACCGGAATGAAAAGGTTGTTCATGCGGCAGGAGCCAAAACGCCGGACTACGGATCGGAATCCTTTCTCAAACGTCTTATTGAAAATGCCGGCTTAAAACCTGTTCGGACAACCGCAAATTACTGGATTCGCTGACGCCGGAGATTTATTGATGGAAATCGGTTATATAGACTATCTGAACTGCTATCCTTTTTACTACCATATGTTTGAAAAGGAGCCTTTAAAAGATATCAACATTATCCCGGGACTCCCGGCAGAGCTGAACAGAATGATGAAAGATAAGAGGCTCGGCCTAAGTCCTGTATCTTCTGCAACTTATGCCGATATAAGAGACGATGTTCTTCTTTTGCCGGAATTCTGCCTGAGCTCGGTCGGATATGTCGGCTCTGTTATTCTCTGCAGCAGGTTTCACATCGAAGACCTGCATAAAAGAAAGGTGGGGATTTCAGGCGCATCACACACTTCCCAAGTGCTTCTTAAAATTCTGTTGAAAAAATTCTACAATATCGAACCCTTTTATATAACAACAGGGCCGCGCCCTGATCTTAACGATTATGACGCGGTGCTCCTGATAGGAAATGACGCCATGGCAGGCTGTATCAAAGAGGCACCTTTCACATTTGACCTGGGAGAGATGTGGCTTGAAAAAACCGGGTTCCAGGTTGTTTTTGCCGTGTTTGCAGCAAGAAAAGATGCGATAAGGGAAAAACCTTCTCTGGTTAAAAAGGTTATCAATTCATACAGATCTTCCATTCAGTGCCTTTTTGAAGAAAGGGATATGGTAATAATGAAGGCAAGGCAAAAATACCCTGACATACAATACGATGTAAACGGCTACTACGAAACGTTGCAGTTTGAATTTACAGACAACCTGAAAAATGCCCTTAAATATTACCTGTCGGCAGGAAAAGAACTTGATTTATTAAAAAATGTGGAAACGCTGAATTTCTTCAATGAATAATAACGGCTTCGCAAAAAGTTTTTTACAAGGGAAATGAAACGTTCATCAAATAAAGAGAAGCTGAAACAAAAGATATTTGGCGGAAAGAGAATTTCTCCAAAGGAAGCTCTCTGCCTTTTTTCGTGGGACATGATCGAGCTGGGTGAAGCCGGCAACATGAGGCGGGCTCTCATTTTCCCCAAAGAGGAAGTCGGTTTTATTCTTGACCGTATAATAAATTTTACAAATATCTGTGAGGCGGCCTGTAACTTTTGCGCTTATCACGCAAGGGCAAATTCAATAAAACCATATGAACTTTCACCGGATGATATTTTATCAAAAATCGAAGAGCTTGTTTCAGCAGGCGGAACCCAGGTAATGCTCCAGGGAGGACTTCATCCTAATTATACCCTCGGCACATACACAGATATGGTAAGAAGCATTAAAAAACGCTTTCCTCAAATATATCTTCATTCATTTTCTCCCTGCGAGATTGCACACATGTCTATGAAAAGTTCCGTTTCGCTAGACAAGTCAGTATCAGAGCTGAAAAATGCAGGGCTTGATTCAGTTCCCGGTGCTTCAGACTTGCTTGTAGACAGGATACGTTCAAAAGTCAGCCCGAGAAAAATAGGCAAAGACCTCTGGTGCGATGTGATGTATTCATTGCACCGCCACGGAATGAAGTCCTCTGCAACCATGACATACGGGATGGGAGAAACCAATGAAGAAAAGATTGAACATCTGAACACTATTCGCAACGTTCAGGACAGGACTGGGATATTAAGAGCGTTTATTCCCTGGTCTTTTTCTCCCGCACGCACCAAACTGGAAGAGATGGAACCGGCAACAGGAATTGACTATCTTAAAATAGTCGCGGTCGCCCGTATTTTTTTAGACAACATCACTTACATCCAGGCAGGATGGCTAACAGAAGGCCTGAAGCTTGCGCAACTTGCGCTCACAATGGGCGCCAACGATATGGGCGGAGTTCTGATGGAAGAAACAGTTGTAAAGGCAACGGGAATTGAGACAAAGGCAGGCATGAATGAATTCATTGATATAATTAAAAATGCCGGCAAAAAGCCAATATTAAGAAACTCGGAATATAAAATAATTGGACGCTATTAGCACAGAGCCTGAAATGACAGACCTATCAATTGCATTTTCACCTTGTCCTAACGACACATTCATATTTCATGCAATGCTTCATCATCGCATCGATACCGGCGATTATACTTTTTCCCCTTACATAGACGACGTTGAAGCGCTCAATAATGATGCTTTTAAAAAAAGGTTTCAAATCACGAAACTCTCTTTTTATGCCTGCCTTCTTTTAAGGGGACAGTACGAAATCCTTGATTCTGGTTCGGCTCTTGGTTTCGGGTGCGGGCCTCTTATCGTTGCAGGAAAAGGCAAACTATTTTCTGCCGGATCGAGGATAGCGATACCAGGCAATTACACAACAGCATCTCTTCTTTTAAAACTATGGGATCCGGGAATAAAGAATATCATCGTGACAAGGTTCGACCGGATACTTCCTGGCATACAGTCAGGCGAATACGATGCGGGTCTTATTATTCATGAAGGAAGATTTATTTATAAGAACTATGGCTGCGTGCAGGTTATCGATCTTGGTGAATGGTGGGAGAAGGAAACAGGTCTCCCGATTCCTCTTGGATGCATAGCAATCAGAAAAGACCCACAAACCTTGATCCACAAAGAGCAGATTGAACTGCTAATTAAAAACTCAGTAATCTACGCTAAAAAACACAAAGACGATTCCCGCGCCTTTATTCTCCAGCATGCCCGGGAATTAAACGAGGAAGTCATAGACGGGCATATCAACCTTTATGTGAATAATTACACAATATCCTTGGGCGAAACAGGGAAAAGGGCAATTCAAACCTTGGAGGAGATGGCCAGATGGGAAAAAATCCTTTAATATGCCTTGTAATGGCCACACTGCTTGAGGCAAAACCGTTTATAGACGGGCTCTCCCTGACAAGGGGAGATGAAAAGCCTTTTCCGGTATACAGAAGCAACGACTATGTTCTTATCATTTCCGGTATCGGAAAGGCAAACGCTGCTATGGCGAGCGCCTATTCATGTTTGAAATTCAGCCCTTCATGCCTTATAAACTTGGGGGCGGCAGGGGCAACAGGTACTGCCCATCCGCTCGGTACAGTACTCCATATCAAACATGCTGTTGATTATGACAGACCAGAGTTAAAATCGAAAGTTCCTCATGAACATGTACCGGAGATCCTCGAAGGTTTTTCCCTTGCTACAGTTGCAACTCTGGACAGGCCGGTGCTCGATGTTTCCGAAAGGCAGAAGTTGTCAAAGATAGCAGAACTTGTTGACATGGAAAGCGCTTCCTTTATTCAA
>JAGVOC010000276.1 GCA_020052975.1 Desulfobacterales bacterium
TAGGTTCATGGTTTATGGTTACTGGTTCCTGGTTAAAAGAAAAAACCAGAAACTACAAACAAGAGACCAAAAACCAAATCTTTAAATAAATCGGGCAAAAGAGGACATTATGCAAAGATCTCTAAAGCGCTCTCGAAAATACATCCAGATTCAAATCCTGAGTAACACCGTTTATCAGGCTGTGATAACCTGCTGCAGCTATCATGGCTGCATTGTCTCCGCAAAGGGAAGGGTCGGGGATATGGACCTTTATGCCGGATAAATCAGCTTCAATATTTGTCTTTTCCCTTAACCTTTTATTTGCAGCAACTCCGCCTGCTATTGAAATATGTTCGCAGCCTCTGTATTTTGCAGCATTGATGAGCTTGTAGGATAAAACATCAACGACCGCTTCCTGGAATCCTGCCGCTATATCAGGAATCATATCTTTGTACTCATCCGCATGGGTTTGGATAAAGCGGCTGACTGAAGTCTTTATCCCGCTGAAGCTGAAATCAAAGCCTGACTTATCGAGATAGGTTCTGGGGAAATTTATTTTAAGAGGATCGCCTTTTTCTGCTGTTTTTCCTACAATGCTTCCACCCGGGTATCCGAGTCCAAGCATTTTAGCAACCTTGTCAAAAGCTTCTCCTGCAGCATCATCGCGGGTTTGTCCCATCAGTTCCATATTTGTGTAAGAAGCAACATGATAAATACCGGTATGTCCTCCTGAAGCCAGAAGTGAAATAAAAGGGAAAGGGGGTGGATCAGGTTCGAGGAAAACGGAATGGATGTGTCCTTCCAGATGGTTGACGCCCGTCCACGGAATGCTGAGCGCAAAGGCATAGGCCTTTGCGAATGAAAAACCGACCAGAAGAGAGCCTATAAGGCCTGGTCCCCGCGTGACCGCTATTGCATCGGGACGGTCAGATCCGATATCGGAGCTCTTTATGGCTTCTCTTACAACTGGGACTATAGCTTCGATATGCTTTCTGGAGGCCAGTTCCGGGACAACACCTCCGTACGGGTGGTGAACTTCAATCTGGGATAATACAACTGAAGATAATATTCTGGTTCCGTTTTCTACTACTGCGGCAGCTGTTTCATCGCAGGATGTTTCAATTCCTATAATTATCATGAGAAAATCAAGGCGCCTTCCTGGTGCCGGTTGAACCGGCAGTTCAGGATTTGCAAAAGGTCTGTCCTTTTTTCCCCTTTGACAGCCAGTTCAACAACCTTAATAGGTTCGGATGGACCTTTATCGCTTCCCGGTTGTCTTGCTTAATGTCGTTATTTGTTAAATCCATTTTATTTGTTTGTGTGAAGTTTTCCTTTCTGCAATATCCCCTATGATAAAAGCCTTTTCGTTTATGGCACCAAGGCGTTCCATTATTTCCTGCGCTGACTTTTCAGGAACGATTGCAACCATGCCTATTCCGTTATTAAATGTTTTCATCATCTCTTCTTCGGAGATATTTCCGGCCTCTTTCAGAAAATGAAAGACAGGGGGTACCTCCCAGCTTTCCTTTATGATCCTTACCATGCACGTTTCGGGTATTATACGGATAATGTTTTCCGACAACCCTCCTCCCGTGATGTGGGCAAGGCCATGAATTGGTAATTCTTTTAAAAAGCTGAGAATTGTTTCTGAATATATCCGCGTGGGAGTGATAAGCTCTTCTCCTATGGTTTTCCCAAGTTCAGGTACGTATGAGTCTGTTTTTAATTTCAGAACATCAAAGCATATCTTCCGGGCAAGCGAATATCCATTGCTGTGGAGCCCGCTTGATGCGATTCCTATAAGTTTGTGCCCCATGCGAATACCGGAACCGTCAATAATTTTGTTATAGTCAACAATTCCAACAGCAAATCCGGCAAGGTCATACTCATTTTTCTTGTAAAATCCAGGCATTTCTGCTGTTTCACCGCCTAAAAGCGCGCATTTCGCCTGCTTGCATCCTTCTGCGATACCCGTAATAACATCAGTGGCGATTCCTGTATCAAGCTCTCCCGTAGCAAAGTAATCAAGGAAGAAAAGAGGTTCTGCGCCCTGAACTATGATGTCGTTAACACTCATAGCAACAAGATCGATACCAACTGTATCGTGTTTGCCCATCATGAAGGCTATCTTGAGTTTTGTGCCGACTCCGTCGGTTGAGCTGACAAGAACGGGTTTCTGCAGGTTAGTCGTGTTGATTGAAAAGAGTCCGCCAAATCCTCCTATTTCACCGATTACACCGGGCCTTATCGTCTTTTTGGCAATTTCCCTTATTGATTCAACCAGCCTGTTTGCTTTTTCAATATCTACGCCTGCATCAGCGTAAGTGAGAGAATCCATCATTTATAACTCCATTTTATTAATAAAATAAGCAAGCCTGAAATAGGTTACCAATATCCCAATGCCTTACAATATGCAAACTTTCATCCGCCAGATAAAATCACTGTCTAACAGGAATACACAAGACGTATCGGCTTATTTGGGTATGCATTATTAAGGTAAGCATATCAGGCTTGCTTGTTGAAAGATGTCAAAATTTAAACCGGTTCGTGATAAAAGTCAAAACAAATTTTTTGACATGTTATGCAATATATTGTAACTAAACTTAAAATTGGTGAAATAGTAACATATTGTCAACTTTATCAAAAAGAAACAGATGAGGATGTGATATGAAGAGTAAGTTTGCCAGGCTTGACCGTTTACCTCCGTATGTTTTTGCAACCGTCAATAAGATTAAAATGGATGCCAGACATGCCGGAGAGGACATAATAGATCTTGGAATGGGAAATCCCGATCTCGGAACCCCGCAGCATATTGTTGAAAAGCTGACGGAGGCTGCCCAGAAGGCGCCCAACCACCGCTATTCTGCTTCAATGGGCATCACCAAGCTTAGAATGGCGATAGCGAGCTGGTACAAGAGAAGGTTTGATGTTGATATCGATCCTGACAATGAGGCTATTGTTACAATAGGTGTTAAAGAGGGATTGTCCCATCTCATTCTTGTTACAATACGGCCTGGTGATGTAATATTTACCCCCACACCGACTTATCCTATTCATCCGTATTCTGCAATTATTGCAGGAGGAGATGTCCGGGGAATTCCGGTCGGACCCGGGTGTGATTTCTTTGAGAACCTTATCACTGCCACGAAGCAGACATGGCCTAAGCCAAAGGTTCTTATAATAAGCTATCCCCATAACCCGACCACCGAAGTTGTGAACGTCGATTTTTTCGGGAAGATCGTCGATTATGCAAAGGAGCACAGTATCATGGTCATTCATGATTTTGCATATGCCGACCTTGTTTTTGACGGTTATAAAGCTCCGAGTTTTCTTCAGGTGAAAGGCGCGAAAGATGTTGGAGTTGAATTCTTTTCTCTCTCAAAGAGTTACAGTATGCCCGGCTGGCGAGTAGGTTTTTGTGTCGGAAATCCGGATATTGTTGCCGCCTTGCGCAGGATCAAAAGTTACCTTGATTATGGTGTATTCCAGCCGATACAGATAGCTTCTATTATTGCATTAAACGGGCCTCAGGACTGCGTACAAGAAATATGCAACACCTATAAGGAGCGAAGGGATGCCCTTATAAATGGTCTTGGCCGGGTTGGCTGGGATATTAAAAGCCCGAAAGGGACTATGTTCGTATGGGGAAAAATACCTGATAAATATCTTAAGATGGGGTCGGTCGAATTTTCCAAGTTTCTTATTAAGGAGGCGCAGGTGGCCGTTGCACCAGGTCTCGGTTTTGGCGAGTACGGTGATGAATACGTTCGCTTTGCTCTCATAGAAAATACAATGCGCATTAACCAGGCCGTTCGCGGAATCAAAAAGATTCTGTAGATTGAAAGAATCACGGTGCCGGAAGATAGCCGGTATTAGCAACATAGAGCGAGACTTTTGAAGAACATTGCAGGAGTTATCGGTATGAGAAAAATTAACATAGGCTTATTGGGTTGCGGGACTGTCGGAACAGGGGTCGCGAAAATACTCATTGAGAAAAAAGATCTTATCAGCTCGAGAGTGGGGGCTGAATTAAACTTAAAGTATGTTGCCGATCTTGATGCAGCAAGGGACAGGGGAATCAGGTTTGATGAGGGAGTATTCGTCAAAGATCCCTTCAAGGTTGTTGATGATCCTGAAACAGATATAATCCTTGAAATGATTGGCGGGGAAAAAATTGCGAAGAATCTGATCTTAAGGGCTATAGACAATAAGAAACAGGTTGTCACGGCAAACAAGGCTCTGCTCGCTTCTCACGGGAATGAAATATTCAGGGCTGCCGCTGCCGGAGGCGTTGATGTGGCCTATGAAGCAAGCGTTGGAGGCTGTATGCCTATTATCAAAACCATGCGGGAGTCCCTGGTTGGGAATCAGGTTAAATCAATGATCGGAATATTAAACGGCACATGCAACTACATACTGTCGAAGATAACGGATGACGGAAGCACTTTTGAAGCGGCACTTTCTGAAGCACAGGCAAAAGGATATGCGGAAGCGGACCCGACCCTGGATGTTGAAGGATTTGATACAGCCCATAAACTGGCTATATTGACTTCTATTGCATATTGCATGGAGATCAATTTCAGGGATATTTATATCGAAGGCATTTCAAGGATTACACCCCTTGATATCGAGTTCGCAGGCCAGTTCGGCTACAGGATAAAGCTTCTTGCAATAAGCAAGTTCAGGGGAAATTCTGTTGAGGCGAGGGTACACCCGACCATGATTCCTTTTGAAAATATGCTTTCGAATGTTAATGGCCCCCTTAACGCGATTACTGTTTCAGGCGACGCTGTTGGAGATATACTTCTGTACGGGCGCGGGGCAGGTATGATGCCGACGGCAAGCGCGGTTATCAGCGATACAGTTGACCTTGCAAGGAACATTCTGTCCGGTTCCGTCGGAAGAATTCCGCTTCTTTCCTGCCAGATGCAGAATATCAGAAAGATTCCGGTCATGCCTGTAGATGAGATATCAACCCATTATTACTTCAGATTTGCAGCCCTCGACCGCCCTGGAGTTCTTTCAAAAATATCGGGAATTCTTGGTAATTACGGGATAAGCTTAAAGTCAGTCCACCAGAAAGGCCGCAAAACAAACGGATCGGTGCCGCTCGTCATGCTTTCACACCTCTGCAGGGAGGAAGCCGTGAAAAAGGCGCTTGATGAAATATCCCGGCTTGATGTTGTGAGCACAAAACCTGCATTGATAAGAATAGAGGATGATAATCAGGAGGATTAATAGATGATGGATCACCTCCAAAAGAGTTGGTGATCCTATGAGGATTCAAGGGGTCAAGGAATCAAGGATTCAAGTGAAAGGAAAGCCTGTCAGAACATCAAAAGAGATATCGGGGAGGTTGAGAGGATGCTGAAAGCCTTGATAAAATCATTAGAAAACAAACACTTGAATCCTGGACCCCTTTCTCCCAACCAATTGGGAGAAGAACCTATATTGTTGAAGGAGATTTATGTATATTGTGTGCTGTGACTTGGAAGGTGTTTTTGTTCCCGAGATATGGATTAATGTCGCGGAGAAGACCGGAATTCCCGAATTGAGACTTACTACCCGCGATATATCCGATTATGATGTTCTGATGAAAAAGCGACTCAAGATACTTGACAGGGAACATCTTAATTTATCCGATATCCAGAATGTTATTTCAACATTAAATCCTCTTGAAGGCGCGGTTCAGTTTCTTGACTGGCTCAGGTCAACGGTACAGGTAATTATCGTATCAGATACATTTGTTCAGTTTGCGGGTCCGCTGATGAAAAAACTGGGATGGCCCACACTCTTTTGCAATTCTCTCATTATTGGTCCGGACGGCAGGGTTGAAAACTATAGCCTGCGCCAGAAGGACGGTAAGAAAAAAGCCGTAATTTCATTAAAAGGTCTGAACTACAGGGTTATAGCTGTCGGGGATTCCTATAATGATATAACGATGCTTAAAGAGGCTGACAAGGGAATACTTTTCTGCCCTCCCGACAATGTTGTGAGCGAGTTCCCGGATATTCCGATAACATACAATTATGACGAGCTTAAAGGATTGATTGTAGAAGCCATGAACGGAGCTTGTTGATTACAGGGAATGGAGCTATGCTTAAGCACAAAACAACATACAGGGTAATCTACGGAGATACCGACAATATGGGCTATGCCTATAATGCAAATTACCTGCGCTGGTTTGAAATGGGGCGCGGGGAGATGTTCAGGGCGCTGGGGCTGACTTACAAGGCTATAGAAGCGGAAGGGTTTTTCCTGCCTGTTTCGGAA
>JAGVOC010000032.1 GCA_020052975.1 Desulfobacterales bacterium
CCGCCTGAGGCGGACTCTCCCGCCGCTTGAAGTAAATTCAAGCGGTTCCACCCTCACCCCAGGCCGGGGCTTAATCGCCCTCGGCCTGCTGATGGACTTTTTACGAGTACATCAATATATGAAAAGAAAAGAAATTATACGCTTCGGTGATAACGAAATTCCTGCAACGGATTTTGAGGGTTCAAGAATAGTTGTATTGCCGATTTGCTATGAAAACGCCCCGTCGTACGGCACGGGAAGTAAAGACGGACCGCTCCATATTCTGAATGCATCCACCCAACTCGAGAGTATTGATGAGGAAACATTAACCAACTGGGGAGAGGCAGGCATACACACCCTCACGCCTCTTGTGCCGTCTGATGATCCTGAGAAAGCTGTTAACGAAATGAAAAGGGCGGCTACGGCTGTCCTTGAAAAAAATAAGTTCCTTTTATCCCTTGGAGGAGACCACGCCATTTCAATAGGCCCCATAATGGCGGCGGCTGAAATTTATCCGGATTTAGGAGTGCTCCAGATTGATGCCCATCTTGATCTAAGGGACACGTGGAACGGAAGCAGATATAACCACGCATGTGTCATGCGCAGGGTTGTCGAAGATTTAAATCTTCCGGTTGTGCAGGTTGGAATAAGGTCTTTCTCACCCGAAGAGGCGGACTATGTTAAGAGGAAAAAATTAAAGCCCTTTTACGCCCACACCATTGACCCTTCAGATGATTACTGGAGAAGAAAAGTTGTTCATTCCCTTCCGGAAAAAGTTTATATTACAATTGACCTTGACGGTCTCGACCCATCAGTTCTGCCGGGAACCGGGACTCCCGAGCCGGGAGGCCTTTCATACAGGCAGCTTATTAAGCTCATAAATGCCGTAGGAAAAGAAAAAAAGATAGTCGCTGCAGACATTAATGAGCTTGCAAAGATAGACGGTTCTCAGGTTTCAGAATATACCGCTGCAAAGATTGCCACCAAGATCTTTGTTTACTGCCTATAGATAATCAATCCATTCAAGGTTGTAATGCCTATTATTATCCGTCAATTTCAAATTACCCTCGCCGACTTCGTAATTCAAAACAGACAGTATCTCATCGCGGGAATACTTAACCGAACCGACCATCTTTTCAGCAAGCAGGCCTAGGGCTTCTGACCTTGAAGCAACGGTTCTGCCTTCAAGGAAACCCTTTTCCTCAATAATCCTTCCCATCATCAAATCATAAATAAGAACAACGCGTTCAAGGTTGACAAGCGGCCAGGCCTCTTCTTCCGAAGCTTCTCCGCTTTTAATCCGTTGCTTGATATATCCGAGCCATCCGTTGAACTTGTTTTCCCACTCGATGACGATATCGTCCAGCATCTCCCGTGTAACCGAAGATGTCTCGACTATCGCTCTGTTTGCATGATAGTCCCGCCAGTCATCGGAAAGAAATCTGATGTCATATTTCTCTTTTTCTTCCCTGACTTCAGTCCCCGGAAAGGGTGCAAGAAGATGAAATCCATGGCTTACGCCCATATCTTTAAGCTTGTTTCCGAATTCAACCGTCTCTTTCAGGGTTTCAGGAGTTTCTCCCGGAAGACCAAGTATGAAAGAAGCATGCGGGCTTACCCCCGCTTCATTGCACATTTTAACCGCATCCGTCACCTGCTCGAGAGTAATTCCTTTTTTTATTCTTTTCAGGATCTCTCTGTTTCCGGACTCAACGCCGAAGCTTACGGTATGGCATCCGGCCTCTCTCATCCGTGTCAAAACCTTTGCAGAAACAGTGTCGACTCGCGCGAAAGAAGTCCATTTTATCTTAAGATTTCTTCCGATTATCTCATCGCATACCTTAAGACAGTGATTTTCATTTGAAGTAAAAAGATCATCAGCGACATTTATCTGCCGGAAGCCGAGTGTGGACAGGTACTCCATCTCATCGACGACATTCTGCGGATTTCTGTATCTGACCTTTGCACCCACCATCTTTCTGCCCACACAGAATATGCATTTGAAAGGACAGCCACGGCTGGTTGTCATGCTCACAGGCATTCCAAGCGCCCTGTATCTTCCGAGAGGAAGAAGATGCCTTGCAGGAAGGGGAAGAGAATCAACATCTATGCGCATTTTTCTGGGCCCGTTGTCGACAACTCCGAACTTTCCGCGAAAAACGATACCTTCTATTCCTGCACTATCCGATCCGGACTCCACAGCCCTTGCAAGCTCGACAACAGTCTCCTCGCCTTCGCCAAGGACAATAAAATCAAGCTCCGGAAACAGCGACATTGTTTCTTTTGCACAAAACGTCACATGAGGACCGCCCATGACCGTAGTTATTGAAGGGTCAATGTTTTTTACGTCCCTGATTACGTTAATCGCATTGTCGAATGTCATCGTGACCGCTGTTGTCCCGACAATCCGGGGCGCAAAATTCTTTATAACTGACTCCAGAAGCCGCCTGCTGTGCGGGAATACAACCAGGTCAAGAATCTTCACTTCTACTCCTTCACGTTCAAGGGCAGCTGCAATGTATGCAAGCCCGAGAGGAGGAGAAGGCGTTTCTGAGATGGAATAATACGGATTGATAATCAAAAACCGCATAATACCGCCGAATATGATAGAAAAAAAGGGGGCCCGAAAAATCCGGGCCCCTTAAAAGTCAATCGATATTAATTGCTAGAAAAGACCGCTTACTTTGCCTGTATTTACATCAACATCGATCCTTCTGAAAGCCGGGTTGGAGCTTGTTCCTGGCATCAGGCTTATGGTTCCGGCACATGGGCACAGGAACTTGGCGCCTGAATAGATCAGAACATCTCGGATCGGAAGTATCCAGCCTTTTGGAACGCCTTTTAATACCGGATCATGCGTCAGGCTCAAATGAGTCTTAACCATCATGGTCGAAAAATCGGCATACTTGGGATCGCTCTCAAGCATTTTTGCCTTTGCTTCCGCTTCAGCAGTCCATGATACGCC
>JAGVOC010000397.1 GCA_020052975.1 Desulfobacterales bacterium
CGGACCTTCGGCGGGGAGCTTCAAATAATATGGCAGGAAATTCAAAATGAATAAACGGAAACCGCAATTTTATTATCTGCTGGTTCTTCTTTCAGGGACTCTTCTTCTTGCATTTTTTATTTTCCGTCCCTTCATCTATACCCTTATTTCTGCAATGGTTTTTACAGTTGTGTTTCAACCGGTACATCAAAGGGTGCTCAGGAATACCCGTCAACGCCGGGGAATAGCGGCCCTGATCACTGCTGTAATTATAATAACAATTGTACTCTTACCTGTCGTATTCTTGGGAATAAAAATTTCCCAGGAAGCTCAGCAATTATACTCTTCCGTCACCGAGGGCGGAGGAAAAGATAATATTATGAATGCTGTTAAAGAGATAACTATTCATTTGCAAAGGTATATTCCAGTCCCGATTAAGTTTTCTTTGAATTTTGATAAATACCTCGAGCAAGGGCTTAGCTGGTTACTTGAAAACATCGGTAACGTATTCTCAAATATTGCAAAAATGCTCCTGAATTTCTTTATTTTCCTGATTGCCCTTTACTATCTGCTTAAGGACGGTCAGCGGCTCAAAAATAAATTTGTTGACCTGAGTCCTTTGACGAATGCTGATGACGAGAAAATTTTTAACAGACTTGAACTGGCTGTTAATTCAGTAATCAAAGGGAATATTACCGTCGCTATTGTTCAGGGAGTGTTGACGGCGATAGGGTTTGCGATATTTGGAGTTCCAAATGCCGTTCTCTGGGGAACTGTGACGGTAATAGCCGCTCTCATTCCGGGTGTCGGAACATCGCTTGTGCTGATACCGGCTATTTTATTCCTCTTCTTTAACAGCGAAATTTTTCGTGCTATAGGTCTTCTTGTGTGGGGGGCTGTGGCTGTCGGGCTAATAGATAATTTCCTGGGGCCTAAACTCGTAGGGCGGGGAATACAATTGCATCCGCTGATCGTTCTTCTGTCTGTTCTTGGCGGTATAGGCCTTTTTGGACCTATGGGCTTATTGCTTGGGCCTCTGACAATAAGCATGCTTTTTGCTCTTTTTGAAATTATTTCTTCGGTTAAATCGCAGGAAAAGAATGATGAGGCCGCCTGAACGATTCAGGCGACCTTCTTTTCATAACAAAGAGTTTAATCTTCTTTATCTTCCGCCTTTTCTTTTCCTTCGTCTGAAACAGGACCGGCCATCGATTTTAAAATGTCATATCTTTCGGCATATTCCTTTTCTATCTGTTCCCGGAGCTTTTTGGACTCATCCGGGAACATCTTTTCGAGGGAAGCGTACCTGGTTTCACCCGAGAGGAATTGCTGGAGGGATCCGTCCGGGGCTTTTGATTCCAGAATAAATGGATTTTTGCCTTCCGAAACAAGGAGCGGGTTATACCTGTAAAGCGGCCAGTAGCCTGAAGCAACAGCCAGATTTTCCTCTTCCTGTGTTTTGCCCATGCCCTTTCTGATTCCCTGGTTTATGCAGGGCGCGTAACAGATTATAAGGGACGGCCCGGGGTATCTGTCTGCCTCAATGAATGCCTTCATTGTCTGAAGCTTGCTTGCTCCCATGGCAACGGATGCCACATAAACGTATCCGTATGTCATGGCAATTCTGCCGAGATCCTTTTTCCCTATCTTTTTGCCTGATGCCGCAAACTTGGCAACGGAGCCGACAGGTGTCGCTTTTGAAGACTGCCCGCCGGTGTTTGAGTATACCTCTGTATCCAAAACAAGAATATTGATATCTTCGCCTGAGGCAATAACATGGTCCACACCTCCAAAACCAATGTCATATGCCCAGCCGTCGCCTCCAAAAGCCCAGACCGATTTTTTAACAAAAAGGTCGGACATTGAAAGAATGGTGTCCAGAAGGGGAGTTCTTTTGGTTTCAGCAAGAAGCATTTTAAGCTGGTTGCCATAGGTCTTTGAAGATTCAGAATTGTTCATGCCTTCAAGCCAGCCAGTCATGGCTGCTTTGATTTCATCCGCCATTCCGGCAGCAATTGCTTCTTTAATAAGTTCTGCCAGCTTACTACGGCGCTGTCCAACGGCAATCGATATCCCGTATCCGAATTCAGCGGCATCCTCAAAGAGAGAGTTACCCCAGGCAGGGCCATGGCCATTCTTGTCGACGCAATATGGAACAGAAGGCGCTGAGGCGCCCCATATTGACGAGCAGCCTGTTGCATTGGCTATTATCATCCTCTCCCCGAAAAGCTGGGTAAGGACTTTGACGTATGGTGTTTCGCCGCAACCCGCGCAGGCGCCTGAAAACTCCATGAGAGGCTTCTGAAACTGGCTTCCCTTGACACTTTCCCTTGAAACGAGGTTGTCTCTCGCAGGAATAGTCAGCGAGAATTCATGATTCGGAACCTGCAGCGGGGTCTGGGTGTCAATAGGCTTCATGGCAAGGGCTTTCTTTTTTGACGGGCAGATATCCGCACAGTTTCCGCAGCCCTGACAGTCAAGAGTATTAACCTGCATGCGGAATTTGTATCCTTTAAGCTCTTTGCCGACGGCAGGCCTTGTTTCAAAAGATGCAGGCGCATTTTTGAGCTCTTCATCGGTTACAAGCAGCGGAATTATGGCAGCATGTGGGCACACAAAAGAACACTGGTTGCACTGGATGCAGTTGCCAATAATCCATTCAGGAACATTAATGGCTACTCCGCGCTTTTCATATTGCGAGGTTGCAACAGGGAAAAGACCATCCGGTTCAAATGCGCTTACAGGAAGTTTATCACCCTGCTGGGCGAGAATTGGATTCATGACCTTTGTTACAAATGGTGGGGCATCTTTTGAGGCTGAAGCAGTTCCGCCCGCCTCTTTCCAGGATCCGGGATATTTTATCTCAACAAGGTTCGCAAGAGTCTGGTCGACTGCGTCTGTGTTCATCTTGACGATCTTTTCACCTTTTTTCCCGTAAACTTTATTGATTTCGGCTTTTAAAAGAGAGATCGCTTCTTCAAAAGGTATCACGTTTGCGAGCTTGAAGAAGGCGGTCTGCATTATCATATTTATCATTCCGCCGAGTCCGACTGTGCCTGCGATTTTAACAGCATCAACATTATAAAACTTCAGGTTCATCCCGGCTATCGTTCTTTTTATTTTTGCCGGGATATGCTCTTCCATCTCTTTCAAGGACCATGGAGAGTTTAACAGAAAAGTTCCGCCAGGTTTTATGCCTTCAAGAACATCATATATCCGGACATAATTTGCCTTGTGGCATGCTATAAAATCGGCATTATTCACGAGGTATGTGGACTGAACCGGTTTGCTGCCGAAGCGAAGGTGTGAAACGGTAATTCCGCCTGATTTTTTCGAATCGTAGGCAAAATAGCCCTGGGCAAAAAGGTCTGTATTGTCACCTATTATTTTGATGGCGGATTTGTTTGCGCCGACTGTTCCGTCAGAACCCAGCCCCCAGAACTTGCACTGGACGGTTCCTTCGGGAGTGGTTTCGATATCTTTTTCCACTTCAAGGGAGGTATGGGTTACGTCATCTGTTATACCGACTGTAAAATGATTTTTCGGTCCTGCCGACTTCATGTTGTCAAATACCGCCTTAGCCATTGAGGGAGTGAATTCCTTTGAACCGAGTCCGTAGCGCCCGCCGATAATAACCGGCATCTCGCCTCTTTCCATGAAAGCCGTACACACATCTACATAAAGCGGATCACCTATCGCGCCGGGTTCCTTTGTCCTGTCAAGAACCGTTATCCTGTTCGCTGTGGCAGGGAGAGCCGAAAAAAACGCATCTATCACGAAAGGCCTGTAAAGTCGAACCTTGACAAGTCCTGTTCTTTCTCCGCTGTCATTCAGCCGGTTTACGACCTCCTCAATTGTTTCGCAGGAAGAACCCATTGCGACGATAACTCTTTCTGCTTCAGGGTCTCCGACATAGTCAAAAAGATTGTAATTGCGCCCCGTAAGGTCCCCGATTTTTTTCATATATTCCTTTACAACCGAGGGGATTTTTAAATAATACGAATTAGCGGCTTCCCTTCCCTGAAAGTATATATCCGGATTCTGGGCAGTGCCGCGCAGGGTCGGATGTTCAGGGTTCATAGCGCGCCTTCGGAAAGCATCTATGGCTTCAAAATCGGCAAGAGAAGCCATGTCATCATATTCAATTACTTCAATTTTCTGGATTTCATGTGAAGTCCTGAACCCGTCGAAGAAGTGAAGAAAAGGAATTCTCCCTTTAATAGCCGAGAGGTGTGAAACAAGGGCAAGATCCATGACCTCCTGGACTGAATTGGAACATAAGAGGGCAAAACCAGTCTGTCGTACTGCCATTACGTCTGCATGATCACCGAAAATGGAAAGAGCGTGAGCGGCAATCGCCCTGGCGGTTACATGGAAGACTCCGGGAAGAAGCTCCCCGGAAATTTTATACATGTTCGGGATCATTAAAAGGAGACCCTGGGATGCGGTAAATGTAGTTGTCAGGGCTCCTGCTGCAAGGGCCCCATGAACTGCGCCTGCTGCTCCGGCCTCAGATTGCATCTGTTTTATGTTTAAGGTCTGCCCGAAAATGTTTTTGAGCCCATGGGATGCCCATTCGTCTGCAATTTCGCCTATGGGGGTTGAAGGCGTTATCGGGTAGATTGCGGCAACATCGCTCATGGCATAAGCCACATGAGCTGCTGCGGTATTTCCGTCGATGGTTTTCATTTTTTTTGCCATAATATTAACTCCTTATATATAATTCAATTGGAGGAAGGGGTCCGGGATTCGAGGGTTTAAGGGTTCAAGTGTTTTTTTCTGAAGTTCTGACAGTCTTTCCTTGTTGAGATAGCCCGGATCCCCGGAGAATAACAGTTGCGCCTCTAATTCACATAATTCTTTATAATTATTAGCATTTAAAGCTCCGTGCAGCAAGCTGCGGAGTATGAGTTCGCTTTTCCGGTCACTTGAATCCTTGAACCATTGAATCCTTGAATCCTCATAGGATCACCAACTAATTTGGAGATGATCCTAACACCGTAAATTATGCCATAATAGCCTGTTTGTAAAGAAAAGATTTGCATAAAAGAGCTGTTTGAAGCTCCCCCGCAGCAAGCAACGGGGAATCTTCGACCGTAAGGACTTTTTATTTGTTTTTGATTCGCTCGCTAACCCCGCAGCAAGCTACGGAGTTGGCGCTCGCTATTGCGGTTCAAGCCGTTTCGGAATCGAGAATGTTTCTTTGCTTCCGGGCAATAAAAGCCGCCGAAACGAGCAGAATGGCCGATAAAATAAGCGGAAAGGTGAAACTTCCCAGATAATCATAACCGTATCCCGCAAGTATGGGCGACATGGCCGCGGGAATGTTTGCTGAAAAGAGCAGGCTGTAAACCTGCCCGACATGCAGGCTCCCCCAGAGCCGCGCCGAAGTTGAAGCGTAGAGAACAAGCGCTCCGCCGTAGTTGAATCCGGTAAGGAATGCAAAAACCAGAAGTCCTGTTCCAGACCTTAATATATAAAAAGAACAAAAAAGAAGCATTGCCTGACCGATCAGGTTCGCCTGAATAATGGAGGAAGCCCTGACCCTGTCAAAGACCAAGCCCCATGCTATCCTCCCGAGTGCGTTTGCAACGGCAAAAACGGATACCGCAGCAATACCTTCTTTAATATTATTTCCGGCATAGAGCTGTTTTAAATTGGCATTGACCGCAAAGCCCGCAGCAAGAGCCGCAAACATGGCAAGATAGAGTATCCGGAATTTTCTTTCTGTAATTACACCGGAAAATGAAAGAGCGCTTATCTTTTCCGCTTTTGCGCTGCAGGGATTTTTCATCGTGGATCCGGCCATGGAAACCAGGATCATGAATGTTAAGCCGAATAATGTAAAAGCTTCAAAGGGGGATTTCCCCATTGAATTGATCATCATTCCCGCCGCCTGACTGACAAAGGCTGCTCCTCCCCCGAAACCTGCGACAGCTATTCCGGTAACAAGCCCTTTACGCTCGGGAAACCACCTTATGCAGGTTGCAATAGGAACAATATAAGCGAGCCCGGCGCCGACTCCTCCAATCAATCCTATTCCTGTAATTGTGAATCCAAAATGATTTGCCCCGAAACCTGCAAAGATCCATCCGCTTCCGAAGAGAATACCGCCTGATACGGCACAGAATGCAGGCCCGAAACGCTTCAAAAAGAATCCGGAAAAAATCATGGTGAAAGGAAAAGCGAAATAAAAAACGGAAAAAGGGAGCTGGACAGGCCCCTGGAGAAGCCCTGTCAGTTTCCTTAACGGCTCAACATAGACCGACCATGAGTATGTCGCACCAAGGCACATCTGCATTATCACTGCAGACACAAGAATTATATAACGTCTCACAATTAAACCGCAGGATATTAAGATTGACTATAAATGATGACGGCTCCTATTCCGGCAGGCGTACGACCATTACAGGCTTTTTACACCTTCTGACGACACGCCGGGCATTGCTGCCTATCAGCGCATCGGCCAGCAAGCCGTATCCGTGAGTTCCCATAACCACCATGTCGCAGTTTTTCGAATCAACCGCTTTTAAAATCTCATCGACAGGAATCCCTTCCTTTATTATTATTTCATCAATCAGAAAAGGACAGGATGTCAGTCTTGCAGACATCTCTTCGCAGAAATTATTCATGCTTTTTTTTACGCTTTCAATATATTCCTGTTTGTTATTTTTCTGAAGTTCTTTCCAGCGATCTTCTCCGAGATATTCGACTATCTGCCATTCGGTGTTTGCGGGAACAGCCTCGATGACTTGAAGCACCGTGATTTTGGCGTCGAACCTGTTGGCGATGGTTGCCGCATAATTGAAGGCGTATTTTGCACTTTCCGAAAGATCCGATGCGTAAAGTATTCTTTTGATTTCAGGAATCATATTATCTCCTTTATTGATATACTTGTTTAAAATCAGATAATTATTATATTGATTTGTACAGCATCTGGTTTTTTGTCGCAAGAAATTTCGGATGATTTCTTTTTGTTTTAATTTCTGACGATACTGTAATATATATGGACTTTCATTTACGATAAACTCGTAAAAAGTAAGAATTCACCCTTTTATGTCATTCCCGCGAAAGCGGGGCACGAAGTGAAGCACCTGCGCTATCCGGTCTTCTCAACTAGCGCTGGACTCCCGTTTCCACGGGAGTGACGGGATTTTCGCCTTTTTACGGGACCGTCATTTATAAGGAGAGGATAATGATCAGAAGTTCATTGCTGAAAGAATTTACCGACTTGCTTGGCCGTGAAAATGTGTTTACCGACAAAGCCGATCTTGTCACCTATTCTTATGACGCCGCCGTACTGGACCCGGTGGTCCCGGCGGTAATTCTTCGTCCTGCAAACTATGAGTTGGTTGGGAAGATTGTTGGCCTGTGCAATGAAAACTCGGTTCCGGTTACTGTCCGTGGGGCCGGAACAAATCTTTCCGGGGGCGCAATACCATCGGCAAACGGCGTTGTTCTGGTGACAAATGCCCTGAATAATATCCTTGAGATAAACGAAGAAGATATGTATGCGGTAGTTCAGCCGGGAGTCATCACCGCAAAACTGGCAGCCGCCGTTGAGGCAAAAGGTCTTTTTTATCCTCCCGATCCGGGGAGCCAGGCCGTATCGACCA
>JAGVOC010000075.1 GCA_020052975.1 Desulfobacterales bacterium
CCTTTCTTTCTTTTTTTCAAACGGAATGGATCCCGAGTACACAGTCATAGGAAGGGTTGCAAGAAGAATATGGGCTGTTGCGATGCGGGAGAAATACAATGGATCTGAACGTTCACAGATGCTTAAATACCATATACAGACTTCGGGGAGATCGCTGCACAGCCAGGATATCCAGTTTAATGACATCAGAACGACATTGCAGGGCCTTTGTGCCGTATATGACAACTGCAACAGTCTTCATACGAACGCATTTGATGAAGCCATAACCACTCCGAGCGCGGAATCCGTGAGGCGTGCGCTTGCCATCCAGCTTATAATCAACAAGGAATGGGGGCTTGCAAATAACGAGAATATGAACCAGGGGAGCTTTATAGTCGAGGAGCTGACCGATCTTGTTGAGGAGGCCGTCCTTGCGGAATTCGACAGGATTACTGAGCGCGGCGGCGTTCTCGGCGCCATGGAAACCGGATACCAGCGAAACAGGATCCAGGAAGAGTCTATTTACTATGAAACCCTGAAACACACGGGTGAATATCCGATTATAGGCGTTAACACCTTCCGTGATCCTGACGTTGATCCTGAAGAGATGTCGTCATGCGTTGAGCTTGCAAGGGCATCGGAGGGAGAAAAAGAGGCTCAGCTTTCGCGACTTGAAGAATTTAAAATAAGAAACGCGGATAAAGCTCCTGAGGCGTTGAAAAGGCTGCAGAAGGTTGCCCTGTCGGGAGAAAACATATTCGCCGAGCTCATGAATAGTGTAAGGACCTGTTCGCTGGGGCAGATTACCCAGGCCCTGTATGATGTCGGGGGCAAATACAGAAGAAATATGTGAAAGATAGGGTCAAGGAGATAGGGTTTAGGGTCGAGGGGTCGAGGGTTCAAGTGGTAAGGTCGTTTATAGTGGTTTATATGAGAATACAGGAGCCAGGAGTCAGGAGCCAGAATAACCATATTATTGTTTTTCTTCTGTATTCTGTATTCTTACTCCTGGATTCTCATATAAATATGAAGGAGAAATAAAATGAGAGAAGCGGTAATAGTAAGCGGGGTCAGGACTCCTCTCGGGAGTTTCAACGGGGCACTTGGAAATGTTGGAGCCACAAAGCTCGGTTCCATAGTAATAGAGGAAGCGGTGAAAAGGGCCGGCATTGAAAAAAAGGATGTTAATGAAGTCATAATGGGCATGGTTCTTCCATGCGGTTACGGGCAGAATCCTGCCAAGCAGGCCGCTGTATTGGCAAAAATGCCTTGGGAAATGGAGTGTATAACGATAAATAAAGTGTGCGGTTCAGCGTTAAAAGCCGTTATGCTTGCAGCCCAGGCGATTCAGACCGGGGATGCCGAAGTTGTGGTTGCAGGCGGAATGGAAAACATGAGCATGGCGCCGTACTTTCTCGAAAAGGCACGGTTCGGATACCGGATGGGACCGGGAAAGCTGCAGGATCACATGCTGCACGATGGTTTATGGGACAATGTCAATGATTTTCATATGGGAATGTCAAATGAACTTTGCTCAGAAAAATACGGAATCAGCCGGGAAGATCAGGACAGGTATGCAGCAGAATCTTATCGGCGGTCCATTAACGCCGTTACTTCGGGTCGGTTCAAAGACGAAATTGTTCCCGTTGAAGTTGCAGGAAGAAAAGGCACAACAATTTTCGAAAAAGATGAATGTCCTCAGGATACGAGTTATGAAATCCTTGCAGAGATGAAGCCTGCCTTTAAAAAAGACGGGGTTGGAACTGCCGGAAATGCCTCGATAATAAGTGACGGAGCTGCCGCTGTTGTCGTTATGTCTAAAGAGAAGGCTTCGATGCTCGGGTGCAAAATAATGGCAAGGATAGGTGCGCAGGCTTCATACGGTATCGACATGAAGTATGTGCTTGTTGCTCCTATATGGGCGATACCCAAATGTCTTGCTAAAGAGGGATTTTCAAAGGATGATGTCGATCTTTATGAAATCAATGAGGCTTTCAGCGGTTCAACCGTTGCCGTACTTCGTGAACTCGGCCTGGATCCCTCAAAAGTAAATGTTAACGGCGGAAGCGTTGCAATCGGTCATCCCATCGGCGCAAGCGGGTGCCGTCTTCTTGTCACGCTTTTGCATGAAATGATAAAACAGGACAAAAAAGCAGGACTTGTTTCCCTCTGCCTTGGAGGGGGAGAGGCCGTTGCAATGATTGTTAAAAGATAAGCCGTTGTAATAAAATAACTGTAACATTGAAATGCCTTGACCGGCATAAGGGGCCGTAAAGAAATGGTCAGGAATGTAATGGTTATTTCGTAACGGCTCCTAAGGAGAATCAAATGGAAATCAGGAAATTTGGAGTTATCGGAGCAGGGCAGATGGGAAACGGCATCGCTCAGGTTGTTGCAATGAGCGGCCTTGAAGTTATAATGAACGATATCAAGGATGAATTCGTCCGGCGCGGACTCGATACGATCACAAAAAATCTTGCCCGAAGTGTTGAAAAGGGAAAGATGACGGCAGAGGAGAAAGATACCGTTTTGAAGCGCATCAAAACGAGTACTGATTTAAAGGATATGGCCGGCGCCGATTTTGTTGTTGAAGCTGCCACGGAAAATGAGCAGTTAAAGTTTCAGATTTTTAAAGATCTCGATGCCATATGCCCTTCACATGTGATACTTGCAACAAATACATCCTCAATTCCGATAGGGCGCATTGCCTCCCAGACTAAGAGGCCCGATAAAGTGATCGGCATGCATTTCATGAATCCTGTGCCTGTTATGAAACTTGTTGAAGTCATACGCGGAATTGCCACTTCCGACGAAACATTTAAACTTACCTGGGACCTGTCTATAAAATTCGGGAAAACTCCTGCTTCGGCAAACGACTATCCCGGTTTCATATCAAACAGGATACTTCTGCCCATGATTAACGAAGCGGTCTATTGCCTCTATCATAGCGTAGGCACAAAAGAGGATATTGATACTGTTATGAAACTTGGAATGAATCATCCCATGGGGCCTCTTGCTCTTGCTGATCTGATAGGACTTGATACCTGCCTTGCCATAATGGAGACTCTTTATAACGGCTTTAAGGATTCAAAATACAGGCCCTGTCCTCTTCTCCGGAAATATGTTGAAGCGGGATGGCTGGGAAGAAAGACGGGAAGGGGTTTTTACGAATACAAATAAGGAGGCTATATGCCGAAAAAAAAAGAAACTTCAACTATCCAGGTCGGTAAAAAAATCCGGAAGGTAAGGGAAGAAAAAAAGGTATCTCTTGACCAGATAGCAAATGAAACGGGTTTTTCCATCGATTATCTCAAGAAGATTGAGGCCGGCAAGGTTTTTCCTCCTGTCGGAGCGCTGCTCCAGATTGCAAAGGCCCTTGAAATTGACTCCGGATATTTTTTGAGGGAGCAGGAATCGACTTTAAGCAAGCGCATTAAAGCCTATACCAAGCGTACTGAAAATTACGCATATACAACACTCACGCCCGGAGCTGAAAACAAGCATTTGAAAGCCTTCAAGGTGACCGTTGATCCTCTGCAGAATCATAAAGGGGTCGGTTATAATCACGAGGGGGAAGAATTCGTATATGTCCTTGAAGGAAACGTTGAAGTAGTAGTGGGTGACCACGTTAACAGGCTGGGGGAAGGCGACTCCCTGCATTTTAACTCCGGGATAAGGCACGTGCTTAAAAATGTCGGTGAAAAAAAGGCGGAGCTTCTCGTCGTTATCTACGGACCGTGATTGATGGACTCGTAAGAAGTCCATCAACAGGCCGAGGGCGATTAAGCCCCGGCCTGGGGTGAGGGTGGAACCGCTTGAATTTACTTCAAGCGGCGGGAGAGGGGAAGCCCTTTCC
>JAGVOC010000228.1 GCA_020052975.1 Desulfobacterales bacterium
CCGCCTGAGGCGGACTCTCCCGCCGCTTGAAGTAAATTCAAGCGGTTCCACCCTCACCCCAGGCCGGGGCTTAATCGCCCTCGGCCTGCTGATGGACTTCTTACGAGTCCATCATTCATATAACCACCGTTTCAGATCGCTACGTATTGACGGCTTTGTAAAAAGTAACAATATGCTTTTTTATGTCATTCTCGCGAAAGCGGGAATCCAGTCTTTTCAACAAGTTCTGGACTCCCATTTTCACGGGAGTGACGGGATTTTATACTTTTTACGAGAGCATCAGTGTTACGCTGCATTTCAGTTTGTGCAAAATAGCTTAAAATGAGATTACGGTCAACCGCTTATATTGACATCTTAATTGATTCAGATTGCAAAAAATTATAAATTGTTTTAATCAAAGACGCATCCGACAGATCGGCTAATTTAAACGGAAGAGCCGGATTAAGTTTGAGAAGTCGGGGATAATTGACTATGATGTCGTCAAATTGCAGCGTAAAATGACAACATGGTGATCAAATGATATAAGAGGTCTCTTTTTATGTGCCAATTAATCTCTTTGTATCGATTTCTGGAGGTTTCGGAGATGTCTTTTAAAGGAATAAGATTTATTTTGACGACAGCGCTGATTTTATGCGCTGTTCTTTTCACGGGAAAGCCTTCTTTCGCATTGTCGGCCAACGATGCAGCCCCGCCGATAGCCCTTCGCGACAGCAGCGGAACATATTTCTACTTGAGTGATTACACCGGTCCTTCCGCAAAGAAACCCGCAAATGGCGTAATCGTCAATTTTTTCGCCTCAACCTGTGATCCGTGCAGGAAAGAACTGCCGGCGTTAAACTCCCTTGTTAATGAGTTTACGCTAAAGAATATCAAGGTTCTTATCATAGGTTATAAAGAAGGCTTTGACGCGTTCATGGGTATGCTTGAAGATCTGAAGGTGGATAAACCTGTAATCCTGAGCGACCCTTATGGAAAGGCCGGAAAGGAATACGGCGTTTATGGCCTGCCCATGACGGTATTCATAGGAGCCGACGGCAAAGTGAAAGAGATAGTCAGAGGCGAACTGACAGGAAAGACTCTTAAGGAAAAGGCGGCAAAATTCTTCAAATAAGGCTTTGCGAGCTTTCCATAACCCCCTCCTTTTGCCATGATTTTTAAAAAATATTGACAAGTATGGTTTCTATAGATACAAAAAACATTTCCTTATGTGTATTATTAACCGGTTTCAGCCCTTTTTGATTGCGTAAATTGCAATATAAACAGCTAATTGCATAACTATAATTGAGGTCATACCGGATTTTTTACCCGGTTTAAAGATAATTTTTACCAGGAGAATTAAGAGATGTCTCATCATGTGATCGGATCAGTACTGGTAGTGGGAGGCGGGATTGCCGGAATGCAGTCTGCCCTCGATTTGGCCAATTCCGGATATTATGTTTATCTGCTTGAAAAATCCCCGTCCATAGGCGGGGTAATGTCCCAGCTTGACAAGACATTCCCCACCAATGACTGCGCGATGTGAATTATCTCCCCTAAACTGGTCGAGGTCGGCCGGCATCTGAATATAGAGATCGTCACATCAAGCGAAGTCAAAGATATCAAGGGGAAAGCCGGAAATTTTGAGGTTGAGATTATCCGCCATCCGCGGTTTGTCGACGAGACAAAATGTATTGCCTGCGGCGCCTGTTCTGAAAAATGTCCCAAGAAGGTTGACGATGAATACAACATGGGGCTCGCAAAAAGAAAAGCCATTTATGTCCAGTATGCCCAGGCGGTTCCATTAAAATACACCATCGACAAGGCTAACTGTATATATTTTATAAAAAAGGGAAAATGCGGGGCCTGTAAAAAAATCTGCCCGACAGGAGCAGTTGATTTTGACCAGAAGGAAGAGATTGTGACCTTAAATGTCGGGTCTGTAATTCTTTCCCCCGGTTTTGCTCCGTTTGACCCGACCGTTTTTGATTCCTACCAGTACGCAAAACTTCCCAACGTCATGACATCAATGGAGTTTGAGCGTATTCTTTCCGCATCAGGCCCCACAATGGGGCATCTTGTCCGCACATCCGATCATAAGGAGCCTAAAAAGATAGCCTGGTTCCAGTGCGTCGGGTCAAGAGATATGAACAGGTGCGACAATTCCTACTGCTCATCCGTCTGCTGCATGTATGCGATTAAGGAGGCAGTGATTGCAAAGGAACATGCCGGCAAGGATCTTGATTGTGCTGTTTTCTACATGGATATGCGGACCCACGGCAAGGAATTTGAAAGATTCTACAACAATGCGAAAGACAAGCACGGAGTCAGGTTCATAAGATGCCGGGTGCACACGATTAATCCGGTCGCGGGTACTGATGATCTTGAAATCCGCTACATCACCGAAAACGGGGAGATTAAAACCGAGATTTTCGACCAGATAGTCCTTTCTGTCGGATTGCAGATAAAGCCGGAAATTGCCGACCTTGCCAAGAGGCTGGGTATTGAACTGACTGAAGGAAGGTTCTGCAAGACAGAGACCTTCGAGCCGGTTGCGACCTCAAGAGAAGGAATATTTGTCTGCGGGGTATTCCAGGGGCCGAAGGACATTCCCCAGGCAGTTATTGATGCAAGCGCTGCGGCCTCTGCGGCGGGTGAAATTTTAAGCGAGGCCCGCAACACGCTCATAAAGCACAAAGAGGCTGTTACCGAGACAAATATTACAGGTGAACGCCCGAGAATAGGCGTTTTTGTCTGCCGGTGCGGCATCAACATAGCCGGAGTAGTGGATGTTCCAAAAGTGGCGGAATATGCAAAGACACTTCCTTATGTGGAATTTGCGACCGACAACCTTTACTCCTGCTCCCAGGATACGCAGGAGACCATGGCCCAGATAATCAAGAAGGAGAGATTAAACAGGGTTGTTGTTGCCGCCTGTACACCAAAGACACATGAACCGCTCTTCCAGGAGACCCTCACAAATGCAGGTCTCAATAAATACCTTTTCGAGATGGCAAATATAAGAAACCAGGATTCATGGGTGCATAAGAGCAGTCCTGGGCTTGCAACCGAAAAGGCGATAGATCTTGTCAGAATGGCGGTAGCGAAGGTTGCGCTCATGGAGCCTCTGAAAGAGGCTGAGCTTCAGGTCAATCAAACTGCCGTTGTAATCGGAGGCGGGATTGCCGGAATGTCGGCTGCAAAGAGCCTTGCGAAACAGGGCTATGAAACCCATATCATTGAAAAAGGCTCATCCCTTGGCGGCCAGGCTCTGAATATTTTCAGGACTCCGAAAGGCGAGAATGTAGCACAAAAGCTTTCCGACCTTGTTGATGAGATAAAAAAAGACGGAAAAATTCATGTCCACCTCGATGCTGCCATCACAAATGTTGAAGGTTTTGTTGGAAACTTCAAATCAACCGTTTCCTCAAACGGCAATGCAAATGTAATAGAGCACGGGATAGCGATTATCGCAACGGGCGCAAGCGCTTTCAAACCTTCGGAATACAATTACGGCAAAGACCCCCGTATAATGACGAGCCTTGAGCTTGACAGGAAATTCATTGAAAAGGATCCTTCCCTTAAAACCGCCGATTCAGCCGTTTTCATCCAGTGTGTGGGATCAAGGGAGCCTGACCGGCCTTACTGTTCGAGGGTTTGCTGTACCCATTCAATCGATAATGCCATAGAGCTTAAAAGCATAAATCCGGATATTAACGTCTATGTTCTTTACAGGGACGTAAGAACTTATGGTGAGCGCGAATACCTATATAAGAAAGCCCGGGAGAAGGGCGTTATTTTCATAAGATATTCGGTGGACAAAAAACCGGAAGTCAAGCTTGAAGGCGGAAAGATAACGGTCGGAATTACCGACCATATACTTGGCCGCCGCATAGAGATTGAAGCCGATCTCGTTACCCTTGCAACCGCCGTTATTCCGAACAGGGACTTAAAGCTTGCCAATTTCTTTAAAGTGCCGGTAAATGAAGACGGATTTTACATTGAGCGCCATGCAAAACTCGGCCCGTCCGAATTTGCAACAGACGGCGTTTTCCTGTGCGGCCTTGCCCACTATCCGAAGCCTATTGATGAATCGGTAGCACAGGGAATGGCTGCGGCATCAAGAGCGGTTACGCTTCTTGCCAGGAAAACGATCCACACGAGCGGAACAATAGCCGAAACAATGCCTGCTGTGTGCAGTTCATGCGGAGTATGCGTTTCGATATGTCCGTACTCTGCCCCCTCTTTTATTGAAGAGACAGCCCGGTTTTTCCCGGGCAAGGCGCAGATAAACCCTGTCTTATGCAAAGGATGCGGTTTATGCGTGGCATCATGCAGGTCAGGAGCCATAAGACTCAAAGGTTTTGACAATGACCAGATTTTTGCCCAGATTTACGAATTAAACAAGGCCATGTAAATAATTTGAGATTTCAAATTTCAAATATGAGATTCAACGGAGGAGAATATTATGTCAGACTGGGAACCGAAAATAGCGACTTTTTTGTGCAACTGGTGCAGCTACGGAGCCGCTGACCTTGCGGGTGTCGGAAGGATGGAGTATCCGCCGAACATCAGGGTCATCAGGATACCATGCACCGGGCGTATGAGCCCCAAGTTTTTCCTCGCGGCCCTCATGCAGGGGGCTGACGGTGTCTGGGTATCCGGGTGACATCCGGGCGAATGCCATTACCTGGAAGGTAATTATTATGCCCGGAGAAAATTCGGACTCTTCAATAATCTTATGGAACACATGGGTGTTGAACCCGGCAGGTTGAGTTTTTCCTGGATTTCCTCCGCTGAATCAACCAAGTTTGTTGAAGTGGTGAAGGATGTTACGGCGACTGTAAAGGCCCTGGGACCTAATAATAATTTTAAGAAAGCAGCTAAGGTAGCTTAACATGTCAGGATATATTGATAAGATAAGGGAAATATCTAAACGGCTTTTGGATGAGGGCAGGGTGGATATGATTATAGGTTTCCGTAAAGGAACCATACCCATGATGAATGAACCCTGTTTCGTGAAGAACTCCGGTGAGTTGTCAACGCTTGTCTGGGACAGTAATTGCGGAATCAACCTGGCCAATTATCTTACCGACAGGAAGGAAAAGATAGGGATTGTTGCCAAGGGATGTGATTCAAGGAATATCGTAACCCACATTATTGAAAACAAGATCAAGCGGGAAAAACTGGTAATCATCGGCGTTCCGTGCAAGGGAATGTTAGATAAACGGAAAGTCGCCGGGATGTTTGAAAACGGTATTGATGATATAAGAGAAGACGGCAACATCGTTCGGGTCAAAAGCCGGGGCGTGGAGACCAGCCTGAACAAATCGGATGTGCTTCAGGAAAACTGCGCACTCTGCATTCACCGTAATCCCGTGATTTATGACGAACTGGCCGGTCCTTTGATTGAAGAACAGAAGAGCGTTGACCGATACGCCGATGTCCGCCGGATCGAAGCCATGACTGCACAGGGAAAATGGGAGTATTTTAAGGATCTGATTTCCCCGTGCATCCGATGCTATGCCTGCCGGAACGCCTGTCCCCTGTGTTACTGTCCCACCTGTTTTGTGGATGAATCAAGACCCCAGTGGTGCGGCAAGAGTCAGGACGAAATCGACACCCGAACTTTTCATTTTCTGAGGGCCTACCATTGCGCAGGCCGTTGCACCGACTGCGGCGCGTGCGAGCGGGCATGCCCGCTCGGAATAAAAGTCCGGCAGTTCACCAGTAAGCTCAACAAGGACTGCCTGGATATGTTTGGCTGGGAAGCCGGACTCTCGCCCGATGAACGTCCGCCGCTCGATACATTCAAACCGGCTGATCCGGGTGATTTTATAAAATAATTAACTTATGATGGACTCGTATAAAGTCATGGTTCAGACGGCAAAGCCGTCAACTTATAACCCGCAACATAAATAAGGTATTGCTATGAAGGTTATTAAAATCGATAAAAAAGACTGGGCCGGCGGAATAGGGAAAATTCAGAGTTCTTACCGTTTGTATGGTCCGGTCAAGGGTGATGCATTTCACGATTTCAAAGCGCTTGAAAAGGGAGAATTACCGGATCTGAATTTTTTTAACACACGCATTTCCCCGAAATCGGTAGTCTACCCTCAATCCGAGGTTATGTTCGAATATTCTCTGGATGAAAAAAACGCTGAGCATCATATATTGAAGGATGCTGCAAAGGATTATTCGCCAAAGGCTGTGTTGGGAATCAGGCCTTGTGACGCGGCATCTTTTCTGCTTGTAAAGCGCAACTTTGATACCCCTGAATATAAGGACCCTTACTGGATAAAATCATATGAAGCCACAACATTTGTCGGGTACGCCTGCAATAATCCATGCAGCACCTGCTTTTGTACTACGGCCGGCTCCGGCCCTTTTAATGAAGAAGGTCTGGATGTGCTCCTTGTTGATGACGGCGATTGCTGGTATGCGAAAGTGATCACGTCAAAGGGAGAAAACCTGTTAAATGCAGCCGGATGGAAAACCGCGGCTGATGGAGGCGCTTCTGACAAAATTGCGGCTCTTGAGAAAGAAGCCGAGTCCAGAATAGGCTCTTCTGTCACAACAGGCCAGCTTAAAAACAAGAAGACAACAGAGCTCTATGAGGCTCCTTTCTGGGAAGATGTCTCGTTTGCCTGCATTAACTGCGGAACTTGCACATACCTTTGTCCGACGTGCTGGTGTTTTGATATCCAGGATGAAAATTCGGGATGTTCGGGCGTGCGCATGCGAAACTGGGACAGCTGCATGTTTCCGCTTTTTACAATTCATGGAACAGGGCATAATCCAAGGGGTACAAAGCTTCAAAGGGTGCGCCAGAGATTCATGCATAAACTGAAATATTACGTCGACAAGTATGATAATGGAATTCAGTGCGTCGGCTGCGGCCGCTGCATTCGCTCCTGTCCGGTTAACATTGATATACGCAGGGTCTGTGACATGATGAACAGTTATGATCCAAAAGCCTGCGCTTGCCCAGCAAAGTGATAAAAGGGGGGTATTAAAGTGCAAAATCCATATATGCCTTATCCTGTGCGTATAGATGAAATAATTACTGAAACGGAAGACAGGAATCTTAAAACATTCAAATTTGTTTTTTTAAACCCGGGAGATGAAGAGAAATTTTCTTACAAGGCCGGGCAGTTTGCAGAGCTTTCGGTAACAGGGAAAGGGGAAATACCGATAGGTATTGCCTCATCTCCCACTGAAAAGGGTTTTGTCAAATTTACTGTAAACAAGGTCGGGCTTGTATCTTCATATCTTCATTCAATGAAGGTCGGGGATATTATGGGCATCAGGGGTCCACTTGGTAATTCCTATCCATGGAATACTCTGGAGGGAAAAAGCGTTGTTATAATAGGAGGCGGTTTTGCCTTTACGACGTTACGTTCCTCAATAATTTTCATGCTGGATCCGGCAAACCGCAAGAAATTTAAAAATATTAATGTCATATACGGCGCCCGTACACCCGGTATGCTTCTTTACAGGGATGAGCTTGCCGCATGGGAAAAGCGCGATGACATAAATATGCATATCACGGTTGATGCAGCAAATGATCCTGACTGGAAATATAATGTGGGTTTTGTTCCTGCAATAACCGAAAAGAAGGCTCCCAGCGCAGATGCTGATACATATGCAATTATTTGCGGACCTCCTGTAATGATTAAGTTTACCCAGCCTGTTCTTGATAAGCTTGGATACGGGCATGACCAAATAATAATGTCCCTTGAAAACAGGATGAAATGTGGAATAGGGATGTGCGGAAGGTGCAATATCGGGAAGGAATTCGTCTGCAAGGACGGCCCTGTTTTCACTCTTGCGCAGCTTAATGCAACACCAAGGGAATACTGACGGCTTCGTAAAAAGTCATTCTGTCCGCCGCGGCGGACGCTTCATCTTTCGTCATTGCAGCGTACCAAGAAGTACGCTTCATTCCTCAAGATTCGCGCGCCTTGCA
>JAGVOC010000261.1 GCA_020052975.1 Desulfobacterales bacterium
ATGTTTCAAGATATCAATCATACTTTCCAACCGTGAAATTAATAGCGCCATAATCCCTTGGCTAGCATCGGCCAAACTCATGAAATAGATGGGCTTATAACCCGGCCCTTTTGTTATGAATACCGACAACCTGAAACAATACCGAATTTAAGAATCACTGGCCATTTCTACGATCTCTGCTCCCTGATAATTCCCTGATAATTCATTGACAAGCCAGGCATAATGTGATTTTTTGATCCCGCTCCACGATAGACCCGTCAAAATTCTCATGCGTCCTGCAGGACGTATTACATATACGCATTAGTTTGTTACCCGGAAATTGTCATCCGTTTTTTTAAACAAATAAGTCCATGATATACGCCGGGAATGAGATTGGGTAGAGCATAGACAACTTATTGATATGATAAAAACATACTATAAATACCCCCTTATTTTGGGGTCAAAAAGCATGATATAGGGCAATAAAACATCTGTTTTTGGAACGTTAATTATTAGAAATTAAATAGTTAGCTTGGCCAGACCCCAGAAGCGAGCGAAGAAGTGCTATGATTTTTAACGATTTTTGAACTTGTAATCTTTATGTATATCATTCAATTTGTTGTGATATACAGATCCGTAGAATAACTTATTAGAAGGCTGGACAGCTCACAAATGAATTCGAAGCTTCAGATCTTCATATCTTCGACATACACTGACCTGAAGGCCGAACGCCAGGCCGCTGTCGAAGCCATCCTGAAGGCGGGACATATTCCTGCGGGAATGGAGCTATTCACCGCCGGAGATCGAAGCCAGTGGGAGGTAATTCAGCGTTGGATTACGGACGCCGATATTTACATGATAATACTTGGAGGGCGATACGGTTCGATCGAACCAGATTCAGGCCTAAGTTACACTGAATTGGAGTATGACTTTGCTGTACGGAGTGAAAAGCCACATTTTGCTGTTGTTATCGAAAAGGCGGCTCTGGAGAAAAAGGTGCACACCCTTGATAGCGGTGTGCACGAGGGGGACCACCCCGAGAAGTTGAAGGCATTTAGGACAAAGGTCCTATCTAAGATGTCGTCGTTCTTCAGCGATCCGAAGGATGTGAAGCTCGCCGTACTAGAGACTGTGCCTCGGCTTGCCGCATGTTATAAACTGAAGGGGTGGGTTAGAGCAGGAAAGGTGCCAGATATTCTAGCTGCAAAAGATGGAGTTGTTCTAATTATTGGCGAACATTGGCTGAACTTAAGCTCCCACAGCGAAATGGTAAATACTCGTGGCGATACTGCTATTTATTCCGAACCCGAGTGGAGAATTACAGGCTTCTACATAGAGGGTAAGAACGAAACAGATAGAAAGATTAATAATATATCCGGATATCTCGAATTCATTGAATCAAAGAATAGGCTTGAAATTCTAATAGATAGTTATCACCCAGATCAGATATATGGAATACCTGCAAATGCAAATTTTACCGTTCGCGCAATCTTTCCCAAGTCTACTGCAGAAATAGAGGGCGCTACATTTGAGCATTTCTGGCGGGATTTCGGAGCATTTAATCTCTGCCTTGACTTCGATGGCATTAAGATACAGAAGCACTTCAGTCACACTGAGATAATGGAGTTCATTGAAGTCTACATCGGTAGTTTGCCAAAACGTTCTGTTGGTAGGCCAAGGGTAGAACAGAGAAGAGAGTAGGCCCATATGAACCGCTGTCGCTCGAAAACCAAAAAACATCCAACAAGACGCTCGTAGGTGAGCTTGTCGTTGGGATAGAAAATGCTAACATACATAAGGCATATCTTTATACAAAACTTAAATTAAATAGGATATGTGATTATGGTTAAAAATAGCCCTAAATCATTAATAGATCAATATCGAAAAGGCAAACGCGATTTTGGAGGTATCCATTTAAAAGCTATCAATTTAGGAGAATCTAAAATTAATGGAGAAAATTACGATATATTAGAATTAAAATCATGTGATTTCGGCAACGCTGTTATAAATAATTGCAATTTTGTTGGGTCAGATTTAAGTGGATCAAATTTCAAAAAGGCTGACTTAACAAATTGTAATTTTGCTCGTGCTATTCTTAATAAATGTAATTTTTATCATGCATCATTTTATAAATGTAATCTCAACTTAACGAGTTTCACGGGTTCAAAACTAGCTTATGCTGATTTCAGTGGTACTACAATTTGGGGAGGAGATTTTTCGCAAACACTATTGACAGGTTCTCAATTTTATGGTGCTGATTTGAAATCAGTACTTCTTACTGACGCGCATGCCGCTTATTTGTCATTAGGTGATACATCTTTAATCAATATGGACTTAGCAACATTTTTAAATGCACGAATTACCAAACACAAGTAGGGAGTAAATAGGGGACGTTTTTAACTTTTAAACTTGATTTATTCTTGTTGATATGTTACTCAGAAATTCATGCCGAGAAAATCACGAATAGACGCTCCGGGAGCGATGCATCATATAATAGTCAGGGGAATTGACCGGCAGAAAATATTTAGAAATGCCGAGGACCGGAACAATTTCTTAAGCCGACTCGGTGTTATCCTGACAGAAACGAAAACTGATTGCTATGCATGGGCTCTGATACCCAACCATTTTCATTTGTTGCTCAGAACTGGCAATGTTTCAATATCTAAAGTCATGAGAAGGCTTTTGACCGGATATGCGGTTTGGTATAACCGCAGACACGGCAGATACGGGCATCTTTTTCAGAACCGCTACAAGTCTATTTTATGCCAGGAAGACGCATACTTATTGGAACTGGTTCGCTACATTCATCTCAACCCTCTAAGAGCCAAAGTTGTCCCGGATATAAAGACCCTTGACAGATATCCGTACTGCGGTCACAGCATTTTGATGGGAAAGGTTAAGTGTGATTGGCAGAATACGGATAAGGTATTATCGCTTTTTAGTGAAAGATCCGTTACTGCCAGACGAGCCTACCGGCGATTTGTCAACAATGGGATTGAGCAGGGAAAGCGG
>JAGVOC010000393.1 GCA_020052975.1 Desulfobacterales bacterium
CGAACGCTGCTCCCCACGAAATGAGTTCGAGTATCCTTTCGGGACCTTCTTCCACAAGAATCTTGACCGCCGCTTCCCTGCACAAGCCGTCTCCCGCCCGGAGGGTATCTTCAGAATGGATCCCCACTTCATCTTCATCGCTCAGGGCGACCGCGATTCCTCCCTGCGCATATTCTGTGCTGCTTTCCGCAGGTCGGTCCTTTGTCACGACAAGCACGTTTCCGTAGGGTGCAAGTTCTATTGCAGCCCTGAGACCGGCAACACCGCTTCCGATAATAAGAAAATCTGCAAATTCTTTCTGCATTGGTGTTTCATCTTACCATAATTCATAATCCGCGTCCCCCTAAAAGAGTGCATGTTTCATCTTTTTAGAAAAAGAGGCATGGAGAGGGCTTGATTCCCGAATCGAAATCACGGATAATCCCGAATAGACTTTAGCCTTTCGGGAAGATGAAACATGGGTCGCAGCTATGACTGCATGAATTTCGTCAAAATCAGATAATGATTTAAGCAGAAAGAGAGATCATTCTGAGACGACTCAAAATCTCTCATCCAGCCACAAAGAGAAAATTTCAAGACTTTCCAAGTACTGTTGAATTCTCCATCTACTCCGCACTGTCGTTGTTTTTGCCACAGGTTCAAGGTTTTTTCGAAATAAATGGACGACAAAAATTTCCCGAACAAAGTTATGTTTAGAAACATTCACTGTTGTGTGGTTAAGCTATAGCGATTTTTCCCCGGATCTCAAGAAATCCAGAAAATCCACTCCTCTATATTTGCATGTTTGGCAAATGCTCAATAGGGTTAGATACTCGTCAATACCTTTCTCGGTAGATGAGCCGCCAATAAGATCTCGAAGTCGCGCAAAAGCTTTTATTGCATGTTCGGCATTGTTATTATTCCAAGGAACCCCATCGTATTCCAAAAACGTAAATAGTTTGTCCCGATTTTTCTCAAATCTTTCCTTACACTTCACTGCCGCCTCACTTTGATAATCTGTCCGCTCAAGAGAGCGATAAAAACGCTCAGCGTGAATAATATGCTTTTTCAGAAAATATTTCTTTAGACCATATCTATCAACCGTTTCAATCATCGGCTTTAATAGATCACCAAAGTCAGTGACTATTTGCTTTAACTGTTCATCAAATGGATTATTCAAAATTTCATCGTTTAAATCCCTCATTAAGTGAATCAGACATTTTTGCTGTGGACAGTCGATGGAGTCGTAGGCTGTATAAAAGTCAGATACCAAGACGCCTTTGAAGTCAGCAAGCAGTTTATGTGCAATGTCGCCCTCTCTGCTCTCAGCCAAAATGTACACCACTTCTTTATGGCTGGTAAGCACCCATACAAAGGCAGACTGGCCCTTAATGTTTGCTCTCGTTTCATCAATATGAAGAAGACTGCCTTGAATTATTTTTTCCAAAATTTGTTGTTTAGCACGGGTATAATATGTAGCAACTCTAATTTTTATATTGTGCAGCGTGCTCCGATTCAATTGAAAATTAAATAATCTGTTAAAACCTCGCACTATCTTTCGCTGCGGGATACCTAAGTCGACTACGTGGTAAAAGAAATACGCGATAAGATTCCATCCATACTTCTTAATGAATTTATACCTGTCTGGCATCCCAAAGATTGCACCACATTTTCGACACAATCGCATCGGGAATACATATTCTACTAACCGCAGTTTTATGTTACGATGCCCAAATATAATCTCGTACAGTTTTTTTGATTTATCTATCTCCCTTCTATAATAAGAACGATTACAATATGGGCATATAGGCGGGCTATCCCAAATGATTACTTTTTCTGGTCTTAAATCAGTATGTTGCTGAGGTCTTCGCATTTTATGCTCTTTCTTTACGGCTCCCGTCCTTACATAAACACGCTCCCTTTGATAATCCCAGTGTGCAGCAGCATTGATAATTTCTAAGGTTGGTACAGGACTATTAAATGATTTCCATTTTCCCCTTGTGTTAAATTTATTGGAATCCAATCGAATAAACTCCGGTTTGCAATTTTGATCTATTGACTCTTCTACTCCAGAGGAACAAATCTTCCGGATCGTTTGTGATAGCAGCTCAAGTGCCTGACAGTCTTCATCGTTATATCTAAGAAGTTTTTCCTTTAGTGTTATATCATGACTCACCTCCCATAAATGACGGATAGCTATAGAATTAAGACCAAAACAATCCTCGTCAGACCATTTGAAACCAAGAAAGCTGGCACAGTCCTTTAGGCTATTGCTGAATCCTGGGAAATAGATTTGAGCATAGATAGTCCCAAGTACATTGACGGGCTCTTTGATTGCTTTTCCCAATGCAGTCCCCTCAGAAGGTCCACCATACCGCTCACACATCTTTTTGAGAAATGTTGCTTCGAAGCTGCCGTAATGATAAATGACGGGATTCTCTATGGCTGAGACGACAGCAAGGAACTGTTGCCAAATATCTGCTTCATTTTCAAGTGTGTCTGCCCATAAACTGCGTTGAACAACGGAATTGTTATCTTTGAAAGCATGCCGATAAGGTAATAAAAATCTCGATCAGGAACACCTTCAACGTCCATATAAATCGGAGTGCCATTGATCTTCAGTTCTGGGGTACCGACAATATGAATTTTCTTTTCACGAATCGCAAGAGCCTTCAGCGAGTGATGATACTTCTCTCGTTTATCCCGTAGCCTTTTGGGTCGTCGACGGGGCCTGAATGTATACGAAAGCTGTGTAACGGTGAAAATACCTTTACTGTTATATTTTGTCCGCTCCTTTTCATTCATGCTGGCCAGCAGGCTGAGGTCATCTTTTTCAATAACTGTCTGTCGGCACTTGGCTTGGTAATCACACTCCTGGCAGTGTCGGTTTAGGATGATTTCAGGCGGTGAAACAGCAGGTGGCCAATTTCGCCATTAAGCTTTCTTACCTCGTGTATCAGAGGTTTTATCTTAACCTTTGATCGAGAAAAGCCATCGCCATAAAATATTTTGCCATGGACTATCTCATGTCTGAATGCTTCAGATAACACGAGCGAATCAAACGCGAGTGTCAGCTTATCCTTTTTGGTGAGTTTATTGCTGAATGTAAATCGAATGGGAATGAGCTGAACAGGATTGCCTTCGGACAACAATCGCTCGATAGCAGGAATATGGACTTCCAGGTTGTCTTTTCGCGCAACAAAATCTACAGCAATCCTCCAGTTAGCCTTCTTTATATTCAAAAATTGGGCTGATGAAGAGGTAAAATTGTTACCACCAATATCATCCAAAAATCGTTTGAGAGCTTTTTCCCGGTACAAATTATTCTGTTTCTCCGCCCAAAGCGAGTATGTGTTGCTGGGTGCTTCTTCCCCCTGAAAGCGGAACCAGCATTTGGAATGGCACTTAAGATAGGCCTCAAAAATATCTGAGGTTATTATCATGGATATTGTTCTTGAAGGGAAATATTCTCTACCCCTTGGCCTGCGGAAAAATAGCGACAGAAATAATGAGCTAATTCGAAGAATTGGTAATAGCTTATCTTTTTTTCTTTATTTCCGTTATGATTTCATCTACATTCAGATCTTTCAACCATTGGCTTCGTTCCTTGGTATAATCTCCAAATCCCGTCTCGAATTGTTGTAGGAAACGCACCATTCCAACCGGCCCCAATTTCTTCGCAACTGCTTCCAGTCCGGCCTTTCGTATAACAGCAGGACTCATTGTCTGCGTGGTCATTTCAAAACCTCCGTTACCCATCGCAGTGGGTTCTCAATTCTTACTTTCAATATTTTTTTGTTTTGTACTGCCTTGCTCAACAGATGGTCGTCTGTTGTGAGAAAAACCTCTGCCTTTGCCCTCTCCGCACAGGAGACATGCAGGGCGTCTAAGGTTTGCAGACCCACTTGCTTAAGTTCCATGGCGCGCCGTTCAACTCCCGCATCGACTTTGACATAAACGTCATGCAAGGTCGAAAGAATTTGTACCTTGAGTCGCTTGTCGTGATCGGGCATTCGTCCAATTTCAAAATCAATTGCGTCACTGCCTATAACGCTCCAACCAGACATTCGGCTGTAATTAAAAACAGCAAGGATCGCTTCAGCCTCAAGATGTATCCTGTCCTGGGTTTGGTCATCAAATGGGCGATTAAGACAGCATACATCAAGATATATCTTCATACTGTTCATATTAACAGATAATTGCCATAGCTGCAAAGCATATTGAAACTTTAACAACTCACATGACGGCATGTTCTGTATCCTCGATTACCCATCTATACGCAAGTAAGTTGATAATGTTGCGTAATAACTTTGCTGGAAACCTGCTGTCTCTTATAGAAGCAGGGGAAACTATCGGCGTTGTAGCCTTACTAAGTATTTTGAGTACTACATGTACTCTATAAAGCGGCAGAAGTGAAGATTTGAGGACTTGAAACAGAAGTTGTTACTGCGTCTAAAAATATCTTGATGTCAGCGACGAGAAGTACTATTTGTACTGTTGCTCTCCAGGGACAATCTAATAGGAATTTAGTGTAGGGAGGAATAGAAACAGAGTTTAACCCGATCAAAATCTCTCTTTCTCTGTTAAAGAAACACCGTGCATCCAGCTCAGTGGGCAGCCAAAATGTTGAAAGAGGTAGACGGCATGATCTGTAATATACAACAGAGGGAGTTTATTTCGATTTGGAAATTGATCCCTGCCCATTCTTCCCTGAACAGTATGAAAAAGAGTATCGCCGGGATATCACAGAATTCCTTGCAATTGCTATAATGAGAAACAAACAGCTCTGTTAATCATAAACTGAATGACGTCAGAGGAGGATTTTCCAATGTCACAGGTATTTTTTGCATCTGCACGGGCAAAAAAATGGAAGTACGATGACAGTATGCCCGGCAAACTCGAACGGCTTCTCAAAGAATTCAATCTTTCAAAATATTGCGGACCGCAGGAGTGGGTCGCAATAAAGACCCACCTGGGTTCTGAAGGGGCTCACAGGATCATACGACCGGTTTTCTTAAGAAAGGTAGTAGAAGCCCTCAGGACATGCGGGGCAAAACCCTTTGTGACTGATACAGTAAGAATCAAAGGGCTTGATTACCTCGACGTTGCGAACCAGAACGGCCTCAATCATCTTTCTGTAGGGGCTCCGGTTATTCTGGCTGACGGA
>JAGVOC010000160.1 GCA_020052975.1 Desulfobacterales bacterium
GCGTAACTATAAGTACGCTTCACTCCTCGTGATTTGCGCGCCTTGCATCTGGAGCTTTTTACTGTGCCGTCTGATTTTTGACTTTTTACGACTTCATCATGCTTGGTCCGCAGAAAATAACATGATAACTGAACACTTGCATACACTTGACCACGTTCGCAAATCCTTCAACGGCAGAACAAGTAGAGTTGATCGCTCTGAGATCGGTCAGTTCCTGACGCCTGTTGCGATAGCCCGGTTTATGTCGTCTATGTTTGAAACAGGACCACAAGAAGTAAGGGTTTTAGACCCTGGTGCCGGGGCAGGAGTACTACTTGCGACGTGTGTGGAGACCCTGATTTCACGAGTGAATCGTCCTCGCTCTATAGAGGTTGTTGCCTACGAAACAGATAGCGCCATCCTCCCGTATCTGGAAGACACCTTGAAAAGATGCCAATTGCTTTATATATTGAACGGTATAGAGTTTCACGGGGGCATAAAGAGCGAGGATTTTGTCTCGGCTGCCCTAGCAGCGATAAATGGGTCTCTCTTTTTCGCTCCCGGCATGCTATTTACCCACGTCATTCTTAATCCACCATACAAGAAAGTCAACAGTCAGACACAGGAACATGGGAAAATGCCGGATGTTGTCGTGCATTATGCAGAAAAGAACTGGCTGGTTCTTATTGAGGCCGTGACGAGCCACGGGCCGGTAAACCCTAAACGCAGGCAGGAATTAAAGGCACTGTTTTCCGGATCAACCGCTGGCTTCGTGTTTGTAACCGCGTTCCTTGATCGAAAAGCTATGGTGAAGTACCTGAATGACATTTCATGGGAGACTGAAGTCTGGATCGCCGAGTCTCCGACGCACCTAATCCACTTCAACGGTGAACGTTTTCTATGACCACACGATGAGTAAAGATAATAACACTAAACGTAGGGTAGGGTGAGGGTGGTATGGCAGGCAAAAATACGCGCTATTATTCAAACCGGCAGGTCAAGAAGAGGGGTAAGCAAGACGGCAGGGATTGGAGGTGGAAATTCTTCCCTCCCAAATGGCCATTCCAAGAGTCCAAACAGCCGGACCCTTCCATTGACCAGGAAGAAGCCGCCGAATTTGAAAAAGAACTCATTCGAGGGGCAAATGAAAGCCTGACTTATATCTCTCAGGAATGGTCTGATATTGATAAAGAACTGCATGAGAATTGTAAAGATGCTGAAGATAAATATAGAATGGCAAAAGTGGCAGTTAAAAAAGAAAGTAGTGAACACGAAGAGGCCATTAAGAATTACGAAGCTGTTAAAACACGTTTTTATAACTACCCAATGCCTCTCATATCAAAAACATTATTCTGGATATTCTTTCTAATAATAACGGTTCTGGAGGTTGCCTTTAATGCATTGGTGTTCAATGTCTTTGAGCAGAGTCAATCTCAGGCCTTAATAACGGCAATTTGCGTGATGGTGGGCATACCATGTCTTTCAGATTTTATCGGCAAGAAATTACGAATTAAGATGAAATCAAAAACCTCCATTGTATTGATGGTAGGTGCTGTCTTAGTGATTCTTGCCGGTCTTATTGTAATTGTAACATTAAGGAAAACTTTTTTTGAGGCTGATAACATAGTGGGAGCCCTGGACATAAGATGGGATATCGGCAGTATTCATTTTGCGTTTTTTATCGTAAATATCATTTTATCTGCTGTGATAGTCGTTCTTGCCTACAAAGCGGGGCACAGGGACCCGGTTAAATACAAACAGATTAAGAGGGCATTTGAAGATGGAGCAAATAGGCTTAAAGCAGAGGCGGCAGATCTTGAAGAGGCTGCGGAGGGATTAGCCAATGCGAGGATAGAGTTTGACAGTACACACTCCGAAAGGGCAGATGAATTTGAAAAGATTAAGTATGAAGCGGAGGAAGAAAGGGGTAAATGGATAGAATTGGTTCAGCTATACAGGACTTCTAACATGATTGCCCGCATAGATAAGACCAGACCGAAATCATTTTTCGTGGAGCTTGAATGGTTGATCTTGATCCCCGAAATTTTGCAGAATCTCGATTGTAATGCCTGTTGTTACGAAGAAGAAAGAAGATGAAACAACTATCGGCCTTAAACAAATTTCTGGGGGCACAATACTTAAAAACAATAAAAGGTGACTATTAACAAGTTATTTTAACTTATATAAAAAATCAATAAGGGGGGATTATGAAACTATTTAAAATGTTTTTAGTGGTTACGTTGGTGCTTCTACTTTATTCCTCAATAACTGTAGCGGGAGATTTTGACTGGATCAAGGATTTCAACATTACGGCACAAGCGGATCCATCAGGGTTCAAGGCAAGGCTTTCAACCCGTTTTCAGATTGGTGATGCAAAAATTAATGCTGTAATAAGCAATGTTGAAAAACCGGCGGACGCTTATATAGTGCTTCGCCTGGGAGAAATATCAAATCAGCCACCAGAGCAAGTTATAGAGCAATACAAATCTGCTAAGGGCAAAGGCTGGGGTGTACTTGCAAAGAGTCTGGGCATAAAACCCGGATCAAAAGAGTTTCATGCGTTGAAAGGTGGGCATGATCTTGATGATTATGATAAAGACAAGGGTAAAGATAAAGGGAAAGATAAAGTAAAGGGTAAAGGAGGCAAGAAGAAAACTTAATCTATTCTGACACACTTATAAGCCCTCATCTTGTCAAGGGGTAAAGATACCCTAATTTCTCTGCTGCCAAAGAAAATACATCATCAACAGTTATTTCAGTCATACATTTTTTAGTGTCGCATTTTTTCTTGAAGCACGGGCTGCAGGCAACACTGCTTCTTATAACCGTATGACCATTACCATAAGGCCCGGTCCTCCATGGTGCTGTTGGACCGAATATGGCTACTACAGGGGTCTTCATTGCCGATGCAACATGCATGGGTCC
>JAGVOC010000069.1 GCA_020052975.1 Desulfobacterales bacterium
GCAGCGGCAAAAAGCGCAGCTCATGCAATCGGCAGCCAGATCGGGCGTCAGATAATCCGGGGTGTTCTCGGTTCTCTTTTCGGAAAAGCCGGAAAATAAGAAATAAGCAGTTCCTGACTGTTCTTTGACGGTTCAGACTCAAGAGAATTGTGATGAGACAAAAAAAAGACCATGAAGATATCTTGCAGGAATTCCGAATGCGGCAGAGCCGTCAGTTCCTTGCTATGGCGGTGACGCTGGTGCTCCTGTTATTCCTCGTTGTGATTTATAAGCGTCATGATCTTTTCGGAGAAATCCCGAAAGATACTATTTTCACCGGCCAGATACTGGTCATTGGTGTGTTTATAGGATTCAGCGCATTCAACTGGAGATGCCCCGTTTGTAATAAGTATCTGGGCCCGGATATTAACAGGCGCATATGCAAGAAATGCGGCGCAAAATTGCGTGAGGGATGAAATATATGAAAAGTTTCCTGGTACAGCACGGGACTGATACTTGAATGTGCTTTTGCCGGGAATGGAGGAATGGATATTGGGAAATAAAAAACGAATAAAAATAAGAAAACCTCTTCCTAAAAAGCCTGCGGGTGACAAAACCGTGGAAGAGATAGTAAGGGATTTGAAAGCGGTGAGCGCTTCTTCCTCAGATTACCGGGAACAATCCCTGAAAATCCACGGACTGATCTGCGCCAAATGCGGGAGAGAGTTTGAAAACAGGGACAGGCATCTCCTTACCGTACACCATAAAGACGGAAACCGTCGGAACAACCCCGCCAATGGTTCCAACTGGGAGAACCTCTGTATTTACTGCCATGATGACGAACACAGCAGAGGAATTCTCGGAGGTCACCTGAAGTAAAGGGATAGAACTGACAGTGACTAATTTGGCAAGAAGATCAAAGAAAAAAGAAAATATTGGAGCCTACCGGCACGAAACCGAAACCCGCAAAAATGCCGTACCTGTCGGTCTTGCCTTATACGACACCTCAAAGCCCAAACCTAAAAGATACGACTACGATCCCTACCTCGATCCGCAGTTGAACTGGTCGGTGAAAGAAGAGCATACCTCATTTGAAGTAACTTTATGGCATTAACACCTTATCATGCCAAATACTTTGCATACGAGCTCACACGCCGCTATTCATCTGACAGTCTGCAAAAACTTGCTGCTTCTTTATCCGACGCGCAGGTTGATCTTAATCCCCATCAGGTAGAAGCAGCGTTGTTTGCCTTCCGTTCACCATTATCAAAAGGCGCTATTTTGGCGGATGAAGTAGGATTGGGAAAGACTATCGAAGCCGGGATTGTCATTTCCCAGAAATGCGCTGAACGAAAGAGAAGAATTTTGATTATCGTTCCTTCAAGTCTCCGCAAACAGTGGAATCAGGAACTGATGGATAAATTCTTTTTACCGTCAACTATACTTGAAACAAAATCTTTTAATCAGGGAATCAAGAATGGCAATCTGAACCCGTTTCAACAAAAAGATATTGTAATATGCTCATATCATTTCGCAAGGGCAAAAGATGTTTATATCAAACAGATTGAATGGGATCTGATAGTCATTGATGAGGCTCACCACTTAAGGAATGTTTATAAAAATACCAACAAAATCGCCAATTCTATAAAGGTTGCTGTAGCGAATTATCCCAAACTTCTTCTGACAGCAACTCCGCTTCAAAATACTCTCATGGAACTTTACGGCCTGGTAAGCATCATTGATGACTTTACATTCGGAGATTTGACCAGCTTCAAGGGCCGGTTTGCGCGTTTGACTAATAATGATAATTTCGATGATTTGAAGGAACGTTTAAAACCTATTTGCAAGCGGACACTGAGAAGGCAGGTTCTTGAATATGTAAAATACACCAACCGTATTCCCATCACACAGGAATTTTATCCTTCTGAGAATGAGCAGAACCTTTATGATCTGGTATCAGAATATTTGCAACGTCAGAACCTTTATGCCTTACCCGCAAGCCAAAGGCAATTGATGACCCTTATTCTCCGTAAACTGCTTGCATCCTCTACCTATGCTATTTCAGGAACGCTGGAGGCGCTTGGCAACAAATTGGATGCAATTGTTATAAATCAGGAAGCCGCCCCTATTTTAGAATCAACTATTACCGAGGATTTTGAAACATTCGATGAAATAAAGGACGAATGGACTGAAGATGATGAAGAAACAGAAGGAATTAAGACCTACACCCCTGAAGAAATAAAATCAATCAAAGAAGAAAGCAAGTCTTTGAAAGAATTTCATTCACTGGCAAAGTCCATAAAGAAGAACTCCAAGGGAGAGGTTTTAATGATCGCGCTGAAAGCCGGATTTACTGAGGCTGAAAAAAGAGGCGGCGTCAAAAAGGCGGTTATCTTTACCGAATCAACCAGAACGCAGAAATACCTTGAAAACATTCTGGAGAATACCGAATACAGCGGAAGGATGCTCCTGTTTAACGGCTCAAATACAGACCGGAAATCTCAGGAGATTTATAAAAGCTGGGTTGAAAAGCATCATGGGACTGACAGGATTACCGGCTCAAAAAGCGCGGACATGCGCGCTGCGCTGGTTGAGTATTTCAGAGATGAAGCAATTATTATGATTGCAACCGAGGCGGGTGCAGAAGGAATTAATTTGCAGTTTTGTTCATTGGTAGTAAATTATGACCTGCCATGGAATCCTCAGCGGATTGAGCAGAGGATCGGAAGATGCCATCGCTATGGACAAAGGCATGATGTTGTTGTGGTCAATTTTCTGAATAGGAAGAATGCCGCCGACCGAAGAGTCTATCAACTACTTTCCGAGAAATTCAAATTGTTTGAAGGCGTTTTCGGCGCAAGCGATGAAGTGCTTGGAAGCATTGAATCAGGAGTGGATTTCGAAAAACGCATTGCCCAGATTTACCAGCAATGCAGGACAGAAGATGAAATACAATCTGCATTTGACACACTTCAGAAAGAGATGGAGCCGCAGATTGATGAGACAATGAGCCTTACCAGACAGAGGTTGCTTGAAAACTTTGACGAGGAAGTCCATGAGAAGCTCCGAATCAATCTGCAAGAAAGCAGGGAGTATCTTTCAAAATATGAAAACTGGCTTTGGCAGGTGACTAAATACTATCTTGATCCTTATGCCGATTTTTCAGGAGATGGTTATTCCTTCATACTGCGGGAAAATCCATTCAGCAGTGAACCGATACATCCGGGACCTTACAGGATAGGCAAGAATATTGAGGACGCTAACATTTACAGGATTGGACATCCCCTGGCTCAGCGTATTATTGAAAAGTGCAAATCCTTATCACCGGACAGTCGAGAGATAGTCTTTGACTACTCAAATACACCGAAGAAGATCAGCGTCCTTGAACCATTGGTTGGCAAATCAGGCTGGTTGTCTATGTTAAATCTGACGATTAATTCCTTTGAATCAGAAGACCATATTTTGTTTTGTGGAACAACTGATAGCTTGGAACTCGATATAGAGCAATGTCAAAGGCTTTTTTCCCTGGCTGCTACTGTAACTCCCCTCCTTGATAAGGAAGGGTTAGGGGTGGTTGAAAGACAGATCGAACAGATTGCCCTTAAACAGCAGGCTGAAATTCTGCAAATCAACGCTGAACGCAATGGCGGCTTTTTTGATACCGAGATGGAGAAGCTGGATAAGTGGGCTGATGACGTAAAAAGCAGTATTGAGATAGAATTGAAGGAGCTTGACAGGGAGATTAAAGCCGGAAAGACTGAAGCTAAGAAGATTCTGAATCTTGAGGAAAAAGTAAAGGCACAGCGGCAGATTAAAGAAATGGAAAAGAAACGGAATGAATTACGACAGAATCTTTATCAGGCGCAGGACGAGGTGGACGTAAGAAAGGAAAATCTGATTAATGAGATAGAGTTGAGGATGAAGCAAAAGACAGAAACTAATGAGTTGTTTACTATAAAATGGAAGATAGTTTAGAAGGAGATTTTGATTAAATGATTGATGCTGACAAGATAAACATTCTTATTAAAGAAGGCGAAGGCTTGACGGTTGAGTTTAAGGAGAGATATACGCCAAAGATTGACCGTGATATTGTCGCTTTTGCCAATTCAAAAGGCGGGTTATTGCTTCTCGGAGTTGATGATAAAGGAAAGGTTGTTGGTGAGAAGCTGACCAATAAAATGAAGGCGGAAATAAATGCTATTGCCCGGAACTGTGATCCGTCAATCCACCTTAAAAATATCCGACAAGTGGGACAGATTGTTGTTATTGAGGTTGCATCAGGAGATCAAGAGCCATACAGTTCATCATCCGGTTATTTCAGGCGACTTGACGCAGTGACACAGAAGATGACGCAACGGGAAGTGCGGTCTATTTTTCGCGAGACTGAGGATATTTCTTTTGAGGATATCGCTTGTAAGGATTTAAGCCTTAAGGAAATTTCACTCAAGAAAGTTAAATCATTTTTACAGGAAGCGAATATGTCTTATAAGATCAGTAAGGCAAATCTTGCCTCCTTTCTCACAAGTCTGAGCATTTACAGAAAAGACAAAATCAACAATGCAGGGGCTTTAATGTTTGCTTCCAAAGTTGAAAAGTTCATCCCTCATACAGAAAGCATCTTTGCCGCTTTTAAGGGAACGGATAAAACGAATATTTATGACCGGAATGATGTGAAAGATGACCTCTTAATCCAGTTTAATGAAGCCGTTGCATTTTTAAAGAAACATTTGAACGTCCGCAGTGAAATTCGTGGTTTTGACCGGTTTGATATTTACGAGATTCCATTAGACGCCTTAAGGGAAGCAGTTGTTAATGCGATAGTCCACAGGGATTATCGCTTTAAAGGAACAAGCATATATATAAGAATTTACGATGACCGTGTTGAGATAGAAAACCCCGGGGGATTACCTGACGGAATTACAAGGCGGGATTTCGGTAAGTCCTCTGTAAGAAGAAATCCGATTATTGCCGATCTGTTCCATCGCATGGGTAAAGTTGAGCGTATGGGTTCCGGTATTGAGCGCATGAGAGAGCTTATGCGTGATGCAGGGCTGAAAGAGCCCGTATTTGAAATGGATGCATTCTTTTGGGTCACTTTTTATCGTGATCCGCGTTATTCTCTTAAAACTGAGAAAGTCGGAGAAAGAGCGGAGAAAATACGGAGAAAGTATGGAGAAAAAGGAGCAGAAGATACTACCCGGAAAATCACACAGAAAAGGTTGGCAGAAAAGTTGGTAGAAAGGTTGGTAGAAAGCCAGCAAAGGATTTTAGAATTAATAAAAGAGAACCCATATATTTCCAAAAAAGAATTATCAGAAATTATTGGAATCAGCACAACCGCTATTGATAAAAATATACAACAGCTAAAAAAGAAGGGCTTGCTAAAGCGCATCGGTCCCGACAAAGGCGGGTATTGGGGGATAGTGAATGGCTAAACTCCAAAAACTTGAACTCACATGGATAGGCAAGGACGAGTAGTTGAGGCTGGAGCCGAGGATTCTAATGGAAGACAAACTGGAGTTTCAGGAAAAGTGCGCTGCTGGATGAGATTGACTGGGAGCAGGAGTAGCTTATCATCGAGATTGAGGGGAAGATGAAGCAGAAAACCGAACTGATATCTTTGTTTACTATTGGATGGCGAATAATATGAGAAGCTACAAATGGCACTGTAAATGTATTTACTGTTGCAATTATGTATATTTTATGCAATAATAGGCTTAAAACAGCACGGAGAATGTTATGTTAATTGATTTTTCAGTAGCTAATTTCAGATCGATCAAAAAGAAGCAAGTGTTTAGTTTTGCTGCTGCAAAGGGCGATGAGCTTGGAGAGACACATACATTCCAATCCGAGGTAGCGAAGCTTCCGAATCTGCTCCGATCCGCGGTTATGTATGGGGCAAATGCCTCAGGAAAAAGCAATGTGCTCCGTGCGCTCAGCTTTATGAACTTTCTCGTTCTGAATTCGTTTAGTGCCCTCCAAGAGGGGCAGTTGATTCCTATTACACCTTTCCTTTTTGATCCCGAAAGCTCAAAAGCCCCTTCTGAATTCGAAATTACGTTCATCAGTGATGGAGTTCGGTATCAATACGGTTTTGCCGCGATGCAGCAGAGAATCCATGAGGAATGGCTCATCGCTTATCCAGAGGGGAAGCCTCAGCGGTGGTTTGAGCGTGTCTTTAACCTGGGAACCTCTTTGTATGAGTGGCAGTTCAGCAGGAACTTTATCGGGCAAAAGGAAGTTATCAAGACAGCAACTCGATCAAATGCGCTTTTTCTTTCTACAGCAATCCAGCTTAACAATGATCAACTGAAACCAGTGTTCAACTGGTTCTCAAGCAAGCTTGACGTGATTTTGCCGGGTTTCAACATTAATCTTCAATTCACGCTTGATAAGTGCGCAACAGAGCAGGGCAAGCAAGGGATTCTTTCTTTCATGAATGCTGCGGATATCAGCATTGCGAATATTAAGCTTGAGAAAAAAGCATTTGATCCAGGTATGGTTCCAAATATTCTTGCCCCGGAATTGCGCGACAGACTAATCGCCGATATGTATGGCAAGGAACTTACGTCGGTTAAGTTTGTCCACGATTCCGGCGCTGGAAGTGGGATTCTCGACCTGAATGACGAATCGCAGGGCACACAAAAACTCTTTGCCTTTGCGGGTCCTTGGCTGGATGTCCTTGCACGTGGCAAAGTGCTTGTCGTTGACGAGCTTGATACAAGCCTGCACCCTCTGCTTGTGCGTCATCTTGTGGGGTTGTTTCATAATCCTAAGACCAATCCTCTGAACGCTCAACTACTCATAAGCACGCATGATACAACACTGCTTGATCCGGCTACTTACCGCCGTGATCAGGTTTGGTTTACAGAAAAGGACGAGCATGGTGCGACAAGTCTTTACTCGCTGGCTGAATTCAGGCCAAGAAAGAATGAAGCCTTTGAACGAGGATACCTCAAAGGTCGCTATGGAGCACTGCCTTTCATTGGGGAGTTCTCGTTCTGATGGGAACGGATAATTTGTTTCATAAGAGGCGCGAACGACGTGCGAGGGAACTGATGCGTATCCAGAAAATCCGTGCTGCATATGATGTTATTCTGATCTTGTGCGAAGGCACAAAGACGGAGCCGAATTATTTCAAGGGACTGAGGTCGCACTTGCGTTTAAATAAAGAGAGTATCGTCATCCCTAAACGGTTCAAAGGAAATGATCCTCTGAGCCTCGTCTACACTGCCGAAGAGGAGTTTATCAAGGAACTGAAAGGGGACCCGGAAAAGCAAGGGTATGACCACGTATTTGTGGTTTTCGACAAAGACAGTCATACAACTTACAACGATGCGCTCCAAAAGATAGACGGGTTGAGTAAAAGATATAAAGACAAGTTCAAAGCCATTGTATCCATACCCTGCTTCGAGTTCTGGCTTTTCCTGCATTTTAAAGATGCAACACGCCCTTACGCTGCATCGGGCAATAATTCTATCTGTGACAATGTCGTGCGTGACTTGAAAGTTCATGTTCCTGACTACGAGAAGGGAAGTCGCACGGTATTTGAAATGACATATCCGGCGGTTGAGCAAGCGGTAAGTCGCGCTCAATTACTTGAGAGGCGACATGAGGGCGTCGGAACAGACAATCCGTCCACGAAGGTACATCATCTTGTCTTATACCTGCAAAACTTTAAGGCTAAAACTTGAAATATTCATTTCCGTCACAAAAGAAACAGATCACATGACGCAAAAAAACCCAACTTGAACTTACATGGATAGGGAAGGACGAGCAGCATCTGGATGCCGATTTGTTTATGCCTTTAAGGGGAAACATATGATAGAGCCAATTATTACTTGTCCGAAATGCAAGGTAGAAATTAAAATAACTGAATCGCTTGCGGCGCTATGCAGAGGCGACAGAAAACCGCTATGCAAATAATAAAAACAAAGAACGGCATCGATTACCTTATCGAAATTCTGAAAGATAAGGCACGAACTGTTACCCGCGCCGCTTTTTGGAAAATACCACATCATACACAAGAAGAAGATGTTCGTCTAAAAATTTGGCGGAGTACAAAGACCTCAGGGCAGACTGAGACTCTTGAACGTGGTACGCCAAAAAGCAAATTAACGCTTGATAATGATGAATTCAAAGCGCTGCTTAGTTTCATAGAGGATAATTATGAGCCTTTTAAACAAGGCGTAAAACGATATATACCGATTGACCAAAAGTTTGACCCGGTAAGTTTGACGCATTTAAAAGCGATATTTGATAATCCGGACAAAAATAAAGTTCTTGATTTCATTGCAACAAATAGCATTTTGCCGGATGATTTGATTGCAGGTTTGCAGAGTCAGGCGAGAATAAAGGCAGTAAACGAATTCGAGATGATGTTGAATCAGAACTTGGTTGAGCAGAAGTGGCAGGAATGGTTCACAAGGAACGCCTGGGTTTTGGGAAGCGAGTTTGTAAAAATTTTGGATGAAAGAGAAATAGACACGGACAATATTGCAGATTATCTGATGGAGGCATATGACGGTTTTTTGGATATTATTGAAATCAAGAGACCCGATAGCAGCCTGAAGTTTTGGGCTGATGCACTTGACCACGACAATTACGTTCCTTCAACAGATATCATAAAGGCGATAACGCAAGCGACAACATATATCTATGAAGTAGAGAGGGAAGCCAATAGCGTGAAGTTCCTTGCGCGGGTAGGCAACGTCAAAACGATTAAGCCGAGGTGCATCTTGATATTTGGACGGTCTTACAATTGGAATGATGTACAAAAAGCGGCATATAGGATTTTGAATTCGAGCTATCACAATTTGACCATAATGACATATGATCATGTTTTAGACAGGGCAAAGAGGATATTAGAGATCGATGAAGGTGTTGAGCCATTTTAGTAAATTAGACTTACAGTAATAGCCGATTAAAGCTATGACCAACAAAAAACAAAAACTTGAACTCACATGGATAGGCAAGGAGAAACAGCCGAGGCTTGAGCCGAGGATATTGATTGAAGACCCGGAAAAGTCTTACGGCAATAAAAATGCAGAGAACATACTTATCTACGGCGACAATCTACTTGCCCTTAAAGCCCTTGAGCAGGATTTTGAAGGGCAGATAAAGTGCGGATTTCTTGACCCACCCTTCAACACGGGGAGTGCATTCACTCATTACAACGACGGGCTGGAGCATTCCATCTGGCTATCGTTAATGCGCGACCGCTTGCAGATAATTAGAAAGCTTCTTTCTCAGGATGGCTTGCTTTTTGTTCAAATCGATTATAGAGAGGGAGCAAGGCTTAAACTATTGCTTGACGAAATTTTTGGAGAGACGTGCTTCAAAAATGAAATCATCGTCCGACGTGGCACAAAAAATGTTCAATCGCAGTTTGATACTATAGATGCTTTATCGACAGGACATGATTCAATACTTCTTTATGCAAAAGATGCCGAAACAAGACTGCCTAAACTTCAAGCTTTGCAGTCTGACTTAGAACCGGGCAAATGGGATACGTTTTGGCGGGGAACTGACAGGCCAACTATGAGATACGAGTTATTTGGGATCACTCCTGAGCGTGGTCAATGGCGTTGGAGTGAAGAAAGAGCCAAGAGAGCTAAAATAAATTATGAAGGGTACTTGGCAGAATTTGCAGAGTCAATGACTCTGGATGATTATTATGGCCTAAAGCTTCAAGAATCTGGGATAGAATATAATTTTGTTAGACTGGGCCCGGATAAAACGGTGCAGTATTATGTTTCACCCCGGAACTATAAAATATTGTCAGATGTTTGGATGGATCTGAGGACTTCGGGAAAGGCAACAGATTTTTCTCACGAAAAGCATGAAGATTTACTTGAACGGATCATCAGATGGACAACTCAGCAAGGTGATCTTGTCCTCGATTCCTTTGGCGGTTCTGGTACCACCGGCGCTGTCGCCCACAAAATGGGCCGGCGGTGGATCATGATAGAGCTTGGCGAACATTGTCATACCCATTGTCTGCCTCGGTTGAAAAAGGTTGTTGACGGCACAGATCAGGGCGGTATCTCCAAAGCTGTGAACTGGCAGGGCGGAGGCGGATTTAAATACTACTACCTCGCGCCGAGCTTGCTTAAACAGGACAAATACGGCAACTGGATAATTGACGAACGGTATAACGCCGACATGCTTGCCGCTGCAATGGCAAAGCATGAGGGATTCAAATATTCGCCTGACGAATATATCTACTGGAAACAGGGCAGATCAACGGAGAAAGACTATATCTTCACCACAACGAACTTTATCACTGTTGAGTTTCTCGATAAAATTAATGAGGAGATGCAACCTGACGAAAGCCTGCTTATCTGCTGTAAGTCATTTTCAAAGGCATGTAGCAATCGCTATCCAAATATCACAGTCAGGAAAATACCGAATATGCTTTTAGGGCGATGTGAATTTGGCAAAGAGGATTACAGCCTGAATATAATCAATATGCCGGTGGAGGAGAATGAGGCGGAAGTTGAATCTGTTAAAATTATAACTGCTCCGTCAAAGAAAAAGAAAAGCAAAGAGCAACATAGCCTTTTTCAGAAGGAAGAAGCTGATGAAAAATAGTCCAGCATTGCTCATTGACAATACTTACAAAAGCATAAAGACAATTCTTGAGAAGGCGCGATCAAAGTCTTTTAAGGCTGTGAATACCCTCATGGTTCAGGCTTATTGGCATATCGGAAGGGTGATTGTTGAGGGCGAACAGAGAGGCAAGACAAGAGCTGAGTATGGGGAATACCTGATAAAGGAACTGTCCGAACGACTTACGAATGAATTCGGCATGGGCTATACAATTTCAAATCTCAAATATTTCAGGCAGTTTTATCTCTCATTTACAATTAGCCACGCGGTGCGTGGCCAATCTCAGAGGACTAAAAAAGGTCACGCAATGCGTGACGAATTGCCGATCATAAGGCCGGAACTTTCATGGACACATTATCGCTTGCTGTTGAAAGTGGAACGTCCAGACGCGCGAAACTTTTATCTTGAAGAATGTATTAACAGCAACTGGAGCACAAGAGAACTTGAGCGACAGATTTGCTCATTGCTGTTTGAACGGCTTGCATTAAGCAGGGACAAAAAAGGAGTGCTTGAACTTGCAAAGAAGGGACACCATATTGCCGCTCCTTCCGACATTGTAAAAGACCCTTATGTGCTTGAATTCCTCGGATTAGAAAAGCATGAGAAGCATTTGGAGAAAGATATAGAACAGGCATTGATAGACAAACTCCAGCAATTTCTGCTTGAGCTTGGGAAAGGGTTTTCGTTTGTCGCGCGTCAACAGCGGATTACGCTTGATGGGGACCATTTCTATATTGATCTTGTTTTTTATAACAGACTGACACGCTGTTATGTGCTGATAGACCTGAAAGTAGGGAAACTGACCCATCAGGATATCGGACAAATGCAAATGTATGTCAATTATTACAAAAGAACCCAGATGATAGATGGAGAAAATGAACCTATCGGCATTCTCCTTTGTGCCGAAAAAAACAAAGCTGTTGTAAAGTTCACCTTACCGGAAGGACAAAAGCAGATATATATTTCCAAATATATCTCTTATCTGCCGACAGAAGAAGAGTTGAGGTCTGAAATTATGCGTGAAAAAGAATTGATTGAAATGGAAATGAAACTGAGCAAGGACAAAAAATGAATCGCATAGCCAATTCCATTAAGAACAGATTAAGTCTTCGGCCTCCACAGGCAGAGAGTCTGAATATATTGGCGGAGTTGGTTGATAGACTGACTTTGAAAAAACACCCCCCCAACCCCTCTCAAGAGGGGAATTCCACCGCTAACGCATCCGAAGGGACTTTTCTTAAAGAGCAGTTGGAAATAGTAAAAAGTTCTTACCCTATCTGCACGGACTTTGAAAGAAATTTTCCTTCAATCTGCTTTGCACTGGCAACCGGGGTTGGTAAGACGCGGCTAATGGGCGCATTTGTCGCCTACCTCTATCTGGCTAAGGGGATAAAGAATTTCTTTGTTTTGGCCCCGAATCTGACAATCTACGATAAACTGATTAATGACTTCTCTGTTTCTGCACATCCTAAATATGTTTTTCAGGGGATCGGAGAATTTGTCCATAATCAGCCCGTCATAATTACGGGAGATAATTACACTAATGCAAAGCTCTTTGATTCCGATGTCCACATCAATATATTCAATATCTCAAAAATAAACGCAGAGACAAGAAGCGGCAATGCCCCACGCATAAAGAGGCTGTCGGAGTTTCTTGGGGAGTCATATTTTAACTACCTCTCTAATTTGGATGATCTTGTTCTCCTGATGGACGAGTCCCACCACTACCGCGCCGACAGGGGCATGGAAGTGATAAACGAACTAAACCCCATAATCGGACTTGAACTTACAGCAACTCCGAAGATTGAGCGGAGCGGAGGAGCTATCAAATTCAAGAACGTAGTCTATGAATATTCTCTTGCAAAAGCTATTCGAGACGGTTTTGTAAAAGAGCCAGCCGTTGCCACAAGAAGGGATTTTGACCCCTCTCATTATTCACCGGAGGAACTGGATAGAATTAAGCTTGAAGACGGAGTCCGTATACATGAAGACACAAAGGTTGCCCTTGATATTTATGCCCGTGACAACAAGGTCAATACAGTAAAGCCTTTTGTGCTCGTAGTGGCCCAGAACACTGAACATGCTGGAAGACTTATGGAGTTGATTGTATCGAGAGCCTTCTTTGATGGATATTATGCCGATAAGGTAATGGAGATACACTCCAACCAATCGGGAGAAGAGAAGGACGAGAATATAGCAAAGCTTGTATCCCTTGAAAACCCATTAAACAAGATTGAGATTGTCATCCACGTAAATATGCTAAAAGAAGGATGGGACGTAACGAATCTCTATACGATTATCCCCTTGAGGACGGCGGCATCTATGACGCTGAGGGAGCAGACCATTGGAAGGGGATTACGACTGCCCTATGGAAAGAGGACGGGGCATATCAAGGCTGATAAGCTCACGATTGTTGCACATGACAGGTTTCAGGAAATCATTGATGAAGCCAACAAACCCGATTCAATTATAAGAAGGGAAAACATCATAGAGATAAATGTGGATGAGATAAGCCAATCCAAAGAGGTGGTCACCTCGGTTTCATCGATTGAAAAGAAATTCAGAGAAGAACAGGAACGGATTGACCTGATAGCCGAGCCGCTGGAAAAGTATCAGGCACAGGCAAGTTTGGATGTCCATAAAACACTTGTATCCATTCTGCCGGAGTTTAGCGATAGTGTTAAAAATATTGCTGAACTTACCGGGAAAGAAATCAAACAGGCTGCTATTGAGAAGGTAAGGGAAAGAATAGAAAGCTCTCCTCAGCAGAAGATGTTTGTAAAAGAGCTGATTGAGGAGATAGAGCGATCTTACGATGAAATCGTATCTGCATTTACTGAAAACATTATAGAGATTCCCCGGATAGTCATCCAGCAGAGCAATCAGGTAAGGTCATATTTCAGAGACTTTGATTTGGACACAAGCAGATTAAATTATCAGCCCGTGTCCGAGGAGATATTGAGAAGGACCCTCAGAGGGAATGAGACCGATATCGTAATTGGACAAGGCAGGATAGTCATTGACAGCCCGGAGAATATCATAGTCAATGAGCTAATCAACTATCCTGAGATAGACTATGACGAACAGGCGGATTTATTATTCAAGCTTGCACGGCAAACGGCAGACAAGTTCAGAAGCTATCTCGATGATAATGGACTAATGAATGTGGTCCAGTATCACAAACGGGATATCGGGGGATTTATCTATGCACAGATGCTTGAGCATTTCGAGGTTGAGGCGCCAAGCTATGAGAAGCCGATAATAAAGCCCTTTACGACAATTGAAGAGCATAATTTCGAGAAATATACCAGGGACAGCATCCATCACTTCAGGGATACGATTACCCCGACAAATACAATCCCCGCAAAGGTATTCAGCGGATTCAGGAAGGCCTGTCATGACAAGTATAAATTCGATACCAAGACCGAGAAAGACTTCGCAATAATACTGGAAGATGAGGGGGCGGTGACAAAGTGGTTAAGACCCTCACGCAGACAGTTCAAAATCTACTGGGACAAAAACTCAAGGCAATATCACCCCGACTTCGTAGCCGAGACAAAGGACGCCATATACCTTATAGAGACAAAAAAAGAAGGGGATATGAAAACCAATGAGGTGCAGGAGAAAGCAGCGGCTGCCCTTGAGTTCTGTAAACACGCAACGGAATTCAATCTGAGTAATGGCAAGAAGCCATGGAAATATGTCCTAATACCGCATAATGCTGTTCTGGCAAATATGAGCTTCGAGTATTTGACAAAGGCATATGAGATTAGGGAATCGCATTGAACGGATAATTACCGGAGCCTGATTTTCATGAGGAACATGGAGTAATGGCGGTCGATTTTTATCAGGTTAGGTTTATTCAATTTTTCTTCATGATCATGCCGATGACGCTTTCTCCTGATCAATTTTCCTCATACTTTGCCCGTAAAGGCTCCAGAATGGTGTGTTCCACCATTTTGCATACTTGAGAAGCGGTTTTGTCCCGGTAATCTTCAATAGTCACAGGATCATGGATGAGTATCTTGAGGTTGATTCTATCCTGAGAGCAGACCCTCATCAAATTTTCCCTGAACGATTGCGGTTTTTTCCACGCGATTGCCGCGTCTTCCTTATAATGAAGAGTTACCGGCAACAATGAGAGGCCCGGGTTCAGTTCTATTACCTTGAAAATTCCTCTGTTGAAAGGCAACTGCTCGGAAATGCCGCCGGTCGTCCCTTGCGGAAAAACCGCAATGACCTGCTTTGTACACCTGTCTGCAATTGCGCTGAGTACCCTCACCCGTTCATGCGAAGCATCACGGTTCAGGAAAATA
>JAGVOC010000049.1 GCA_020052975.1 Desulfobacterales bacterium
CAAAAAGGTTCGTTCTTAAGTTATACGAAAAAAGAAAACCATTTTTTTCGTTAATGGATAATTTTACCCTTGACATCGGGAGGCCTTATAAGTGTTATGCGGTTTTTATATGCTTTGCCGTGCCCATTCTTTATTTGATTTTATGGTTCTTGAAGGCGGTTCGTGTTCAAATAGATTTTTCTGGCTTGAATGTGCCTTTATCCTTCGATTTGCCAGTTCTACATATTCAGGTTCGATGTCATACCCGATGTAATGCCTGCCATCCTTCAACGCTGCAAGACAGGCAGTTCCACTGCCACAAAACGGGTCTAAGACAACATCTTTCTCGAAAGTATATAGCTGGATAAGGCGGTGTGGTAGTTCCTCTGGGAAGGGTGCAGGGTGCCCAATACTACGGGCTGACACGGCGGGAAATGTCCAAACGCTTTTTGTCCATTCAAGGAACTCTTCTTTAGCTATCGTATCTTTATTATTTCCTCGTTTCCTTGAAAAGGATTCTTTTGAAAAAACTAAAATATATTCGTGAATGTCTCTTAATACAGGGTTTGCCGCCGATTGCCAGCTTCCCCATGCGGTTGAAGGGCTTGCGCTTGATGCCTTGTTCCAGATGATTTCACCACGCATGAAATAGCCAAGTTGAAGCATGTCCTCTATGATGTAGCTATGGAGCGGTATGTATGGTTTCCTTCCGAGATTGGCAACATTTATACATGCTCTTCCGCCTGTAACCAGTTTTTTGTAAGTTTCCTTGAACACCGCCTTTAGTAATGTTCTGTATTCATCAAGGGAAAGGTCTTTGTCATATTCTTTCTTTACATTGTATGGTGGTGATGTGACCATTAAATGAACACTGTAGTCGGGGATATCATCCATTATCTCGCTTGATTTGCAGTAGATTTTATCAAGGTTTTCATCGGGGAGATGATTCTCAATAATTTTAATCGTTTCAAGCGGCTTTTTACCCGCATATAATTTGCTGTCATAAAACTCCGAAGAATCATGATTGATTCGCCCCGGAGTCCCGAAAGAACTCGTTTTTGTTCCATTGCGTCTATGCTTTAACTCTTTCATATTTTGCTATTCTTCCTTGATAAGTTTTAAAAAGACGTCTGCCTTCTTTTCGTAGGTTCCTTCACGGTTTGCAGTCTCGATAATCTTTCCTAATTCTTTTTTGCTTTTCATGCTGGAAAAGAAGTTCCTTTCCTCTGACAGTAAGACATTAAAGGCATTCCTTAGCTCTTCAAAACTATCAAACCTGTTGAATCCCTGCTTTTCGGTCTTCTTTATGTTCTCTCCATTATCATCCAACGGCTGAGGGTTTACAGACCAGAAGCCTTGTATAATTCCTGCAACCTTCAGGTGGTCAACCTTCGGATAATAGCTATTTGTAATGGGCGTATTGCCCATCACAATAATCGGGATTGTGGCAGCTTTAAAACTCGAAACTCTTATGTTTATGCTCTTGCCGATGCCCTTCAACATTGAATCGGAACGCAACAAGCCAGGATTACCCTGATGTGTCTTATAGTCACCGATGCAAGACAATGTCTCCCCCCCTTGTAACTCCCAGTTCCAGACAATGGACATCTTTACTTCAATTATAGCCACGATGTCCTCTGGTCGCTGGTTGATATTCTTGCTTTTTGAAATGACAACATCAGCAGGGGACATGTTTGTCAAGGCAATCTCGTCACAGATTGCGCCTTGAACGGCAAACAGTCCCTTATCTTTGACGACTTCTTGGATTAAGTCCGTTGTCCATTTCTCAGTAAAATTCCCGATTAATGCGTTTCTGCTTTGGAGGGTGCTTTTCTTGCCATCATAGCCTTTGGGCCAGTAGGCGAAGTATCTATTTTTATCGGTTACATAGAACAACTGTTCTGGAGTGGCAAATTTAACGGATTCAGTGAAAAACTTACTTTCAACATCCTTGTTCCAAAGTTCCATAGTGTGGGGATTCTACCTTTTTTAAATTAAGATTTAAAGTCTTTTCTTGGGCATGGTATTGTAGACGCATAACGAAAGCTCACCGGGAGCGTAGCGAACCGGTGGAGCGTCAGGTTAGCTACCTGCTGATCCAATGGCCTTTTTGCTTACGTCGATCGTGACGCATTTGTTAAAGACATCATAAACGAAGTCATGAACTGAAAAGACGTGAACTTTGTCAAATAGGATTCCATTTTTGTCAAAAATGATTGACCGATAAATACTCTTCAGAAGCTTCAGTGCAATAGGTAGGTTCCTTATAAAATCAACAGGGGAATCGTCTTCAATCAACAAATGGTTCTCTTTGAAGGTTCTAAAATGGTCCTCATTCAGCAAGGCGACTTTGGAGGTGAGTGCGTGCAGCATTATATTGGCCCACTCTGCCTCAACACCATTGCCTTCCCAGCCATCTCCTACTAGATTTTCACCTGGATTCCGAATGCCTTTATAAGCTTCTCCCTTTGGGAGACGATTAAATGGTGAATAAAAGGACGGCTCCAACAAAGTTCCTACTGGCCTCCTCTGGAGTTCACGGTCTGCCATTTTATATTCAGGTAAGGTCGCTCTAACGTGCTCTATACCAATCACCCTTGATTCATTCCGGAATTCAAAGGTGAAATCAGGAGATTCAGCCCAGTGAATATCGACGGGGAAGTTAAGCTGTGATGTTTTGGAAAGAGAGATGATAAATAGCAAAATTGAAAGAAGTTCATGCTCTTCCTTCAGGTCACCTTCTGAAAGTTTGAAAGCTTTCAAGAAGCTGAAAATCGAATCCAATTCATTCGCGGAATGAATTTCATAAATTGAACCTTTGGTGAGCATGTGATTCCTATCTATACGGGAGCTAACGAGCCTGTCGAAAAACCACTTTGCGAGATGGTTCTTTTGCCGGCAGAGTGACCTCTGTCAAAAAATACAGGGTTTCGATAGAAAACAGATATTGAA
>JAGVOC010000405.1 GCA_020052975.1 Desulfobacterales bacterium
AAATTTCTTCCTTTACTTCTTTTACCTGAATATTATCTCCATGACAGATAATGCATTTCATGGCCCTTTCCTCCTTTTATAATCTACCCATAATTCAGCCTCCGGCTGATATACAGTAACCACAATTACGAGTTTTTCCATATTATTGCATGCACAGACAACATGAAGAGGGCGATCATTAATTGTTCTTCCGTAAATCAAAACACTTGGATACGGCCTGTCATCCGGATATTCTTCTATAACTTCGCCGGGACAAACTGCTTCATAAACCTCATGTTCAAATATTTCACCTAACTGCTCATTTTTCATTTCAATCCTAGCGTGTCTTGAATAAAAGACAGCCTCCGAATTGAAGCAAATCCTTATCATCTGAATCCAGTCCATAAACTATTTTAACACAATCCTGCCATTTTGTATAATTTATTATCGATCATTTACTTCATTCGACATGCCTTTTGCAAACAAATATGGAGGGTGTACTTGGGGAACGCTCCCGTTATTTAAACCTGCCTTCAGGAAACCCTCCGATTTGCTCAGCCTCCGGACAACCTCTTGCGATGAACTGGTGATTACACTTTGCTCATCATGGTAGAAGAAAAGACGGTCCGACATGAAAAATCGAAAGAGAAGGGATGCGACTGTTTAGCCTGGAACTGGACAGCTTCGTCAACAGGGGCGACATATCTACGAGAAGCTCTTTTAAGGCGTTTTCCAGTCACGAAAGACCGGCTCACTTCCTGATCAGCAGATAAAAATTTCCGCCGGCACCCTGCTTATCAGGCGCGCCCCTGTTTCTGTTACCGCAAACACACTTTCAATGCCTGCCGCAAATTCGTTCGGGAATACCATTTTGGGTTCCAGCGCAAAGACTATTCCAGGTTGTAATTGCTCCTTCCTGCCCCTGGCAATGACGGGCTGCTCTATCAGCTCCAATCCAATCCCGTGTCCGATAAAAGAAACCCTGTATCCCGGAGGCCCCAGAAAATATTCGGCATAGCCGAGTGATCCTGCCAGGGATTCGGCGTGCTTGAAGAGTTCACCGGCGGTTATCCCCGGCCTTACCTTTTCCAGAACGGAGTCATGTATTTCCATCGCAGCCCGGCATGCCTTCTCAGCGCGCTCCGGCATGGAACCGATGGCAAAAAATCTCGTTTCGTCCATATGATAACCGTTCATTACGGTAGCAAGGTCGATCATTATCGGTTCATCTGCGGCCAGAAGCTTATTTCCGGCTCCGCACGGAAAAGCGGCGGACGTGCCCTCGCCACTGGCCGGCGAGTCAAGGAGGCCAACCATGCCGCCGCTTTTGCCGCTCAGGATATGCCAGGTATAACCTTCGGTTTGATAATCCCTGATCCTGAGCTGGGCGCCGTGTCCGTTTTTGCGGGAGAAAGTATCGATGATTCCGGAGAATTCAATTTCCGTAAAACCCGGTCGGATTATTTCTTTTATATAGGCGAAAGTCGCCCGCGACAGCTCGGCTGTTTTTTCCATCTGCTCGATTTCCCAGGAGGATTTGATCATCCGGGTTTTCAATATGAAAGCAGAGGCATCCACAAATGTTACGACTGGAAAGATCGTCCGGTAAAAGTTGAAATGTTTCACCGGCAATACGTCGAATTCAAGCCCCATTGTTCCGGGAAGTTTACCGTAATAATCCGTGATCAATCCGGGAACCTCCTTTATGGAATCAATTTTCACTATGTTCCTGATAGAAGATTCGATAATTGCCCTTGGGAGGTATTTTTTAATGAATAAAAGCGCCTCTCCTTCAGCAGGGATGTAGACATAACCGTTTTGAGCTGTACCTGTGAAATAAAATTGGTCGACCCGCTGACTGATGAAGATTCCATCAATCTCATTTGTCTGTATTTCCTTCTGAATTGTTTTCATGCGGACAGCAATTTCGTCTTCCGGGACCCTAAATTTTTCCATGCACTTTCCTTCCGGGTTATTTTTTGCCTGGTAGCCAAAAAGGATACCTGAAAAGTATCAAAAATCAATCTCAAATACGGGGATCGTGATAGTGGGCAAAAGATTATACAATACCAAGAAGATTAGCAATGTTCCGATGAAAAACCTTTTCTTTTTCTTTAGTGTTGTATCCGGCCAGATCAAGCAGCCTGGTGATAATATCGATTTCTTCTTTGTGGTCAAACCACGGCCAGTCGGTTCCGAAGAGAATATGTTCCGGGCCGTGGATTTCGAGAAGACGGAGAAAATCCTTCCCGGATAAGGTATGCGCGGCATTTGAAGTGTCGAGAAAGAGGTTCTTAGAAGGTATGAGGTGTGTAAATATCTCTTCAGGGGGAGCAGCCAGCCCTCCCATGTGGGCTGCTACGAAATCAATACCGGGATATTCTCTGACGATATTTCCCAGAAGTAAGGGTGTAGTGGTATGCAGGCCAGGCGTCCCGAAATATTCATGTGCAAGGGAAAAAGTATCGAGTATCACAAAAAATCTTCCGTTTCTTGAAACATTTAATTCTTCGATGAGTTTGAAAAGGTTAAGAGTTTCCGGTGCCGATAAAGAAAAACCCTGAGAAAAAGAACATAGTTTTATCGCGCGGATACCTTGAGCCTGCAGACGTATGAGCTCTTTCCTGTTGTCTCTTGAAAACGGGTGTAGGGTACCGGCGGTAAAAAGGAAGTCTGATTGAGCGGCAAGTTCAGTAAATGCCGAATTAATTTTTCTTACATCTGCCACGTTGGCCGTAGGAAGTATAAGGCAGGCATCAACACCTGATGATCGGCAGTCTCTCTCTATTGCTGAAATATTCGTGCGCCCTTCGGCAAATGAAGTGTGCAGATTAATTTTATTCACCAGTGCGGATTTGGCAGAGACGTTTGCGATAATCCTGGAGGAAAATATGTGGGCGTGACAGTCTATAATCATTTAATGTTTATATCCTAAGCTCACCGATATAGTTCATGTTCCGAACGAGCCTCTATTCCTTTGATATATTTAAATATTTCAACTAATCCGCCGACGTAGTCGGCGGTGGGGTGTGGGGGCATGGCCCCACACCGATAACTCATCAACAATGTTGATGAGTTGACATA
>JAGVOC010000128.1 GCA_020052975.1 Desulfobacterales bacterium
CAATTTCTTCATCTTCCCGCTGCTCCTTTCTGTTACTTTATTTCAGTTTAGAGCAACTTTACCACTTAAACAACTGTACATTTTTTCCAGACCAGCGCTTTTTTATTGCACACTTTAATAAGTAATCATCAGTTCTGACAAATACCCACCACTGAACACAAGGTGTTATAAAGCCGTAACCCCTAACAGATCATCACTGAGTAAGAGGCTGCAAGCCCTTGATCCCTTCGCTTACCCTAATGAAGATTATCGGCGCGACTACGGGGACAGGAACGGCAGCTAAAGAGTTCAGGCAGATCCACCCCCATCGCAGCGGCAATCTTCACAAGGACATTAAAAGAAGGGTTCTGTTGCCCTCGCTCAATCTCACCAATGAACTTGTAATTACCCCCGGATGTCAATGGATTTTATAAGACTTGACGGGACAAACAAAAAGCAAAAAAGCCCTAAATTTCAGGACTTTTTTGCTTGGACTATGCTGGATTTTGAATGGTGGCGATGCAGGGATTTGAACCCCGGACACTGCGGATATGAGCCGCATGCTCTGACCATCTGAGCTACATCGCCATAATTTATGGACTCGTAATAAGTCCGAATTCCTCCTTTTCAGTCATTTCCGCGAAAGTCCGCCGCGGCGGATCTTTTCAGATACTTCTGGACTCCCGTTTTCACGGGAGTGACGGGATTTTTGACTTTTTACGAAGCCGTCAAAATTGAAGTCGGATTTTTATCAGCTCACTTTGTCCAAGTCAAGCTCAAATCAATTAGACGGCTTCGTAAAAAGTCATTCTGCTGTGTTGCGCTTCATCTTTCGTCATTGCAGCGTACTGATATGTACACTTCATTCCTCAAGATTCGCGCGCCTTGCATAATGAGCTTTTTACTTTGTCGTCTTAATTACGCTTTTTACTGGACCATCAACCCTGATGGCTTCGTAAAAAGTCCTATTTCTTTTTATCTATTCCTTTACCGAACCTGCGACTTCAACCGAAAACTCATCCAGTTCATCGGTGATATTTTCAAATATTATCATAAACGGAACCGTACTCCCGGGCTGAACCTTTACATTCGACTTCTTATCTCCGAACCTGTTCTGTAGGCGTTTTTTCATCAAAGCCGGATCGGAGGCTCCAATCTCATTTGCAGGAATTACATTACCGCAATATACCGCTTCGGCTTTTAACAGCACCTTCCCTTTTTTAAAAAGTTTTCCAATCACCGAGATGTAGCTCCTGGCGTGTTTGTATTCATTTTTAACTTTGCCTGTAATCACAAAAAGGTTCCCGAGCTGCGTCTGGACATAGTCTCCCTTAATCGAATCATCCACAGGTACTATCCTGAGAGTTCCCTTTTCATCCGCCTTTGAACCTATGAAATCACTGACAAAAGGAATTTCGATTCCGAAGGGGTTATAAACAACAAAAGCTCCTGCGCCTGCTATTATAATAACAATAATGGCAAGAATTGACAAAAATTTACCGGAAGGTTTTCCTGTTTTAAGAGGTTTCCTTTCCTTTTCAGGCTCTATTGTTTCTTCTTTGGGTTCAGCGCCGGGATCAGCAGCAACTGCCGCTTCCGACACTTCCGTTGTATTCTGGAACTTATCTATCTCATATTCTTCAAGGTGCGGATATGCCTCTTCTTCAGGTTCTTTTTCAGTCAAACCGAGCCCCTCTTTGTCGGTTACGATGGTAGCAGCCCATGCAGCAGCTTGTTGCGGCTTCCCTGATCGCTCACTCACTCCCTGCTCCAATTCCAAACCTTCTTCGGTAATCTGCTTAACCGGCAGATCGGTCTTTTCCTCCATTTCAAGCATTTTTTCAACTTCAGAAAAATCAAAATCAAGGTCATCCGGCCTGTCCTCCGATGTTCCTGCTTCTGCAGGCTCTGAATCAAATTTTAACTCGAGATCCTGTTCTTTCTCCCCGGCTTTTTCAACGCCTGTTGTTTCGTCTGCTAACACACTGTCAAAATCTGAAAAATCAAGATCTAGGGTTTCCTCCGGTTCTTTTTCCAAAACCCCGAGAGGTTCTGATTCATCAAGAGAGCTTATGATCCTATCCAGCTCTGAAAGATCAATATCCCCACCCTCATCCGCCTCATCTTTCTTCCCGGCAGGCTCCGGTTCCAGATCAAACTTCAAATCGAATTCTTCTTGTTTTTCAAGGGTTTTTTCAGCTTTATCGCTGTCGAGCATCCTTTCCAGGTCAGAAAAATCAAGTTCTTCCTCATCATCTATTTTGGAAATAACGTCATCCTGGGCAGGCTCTATGTCAAACTTCAACTCTTCAGGTTCTCCCTCTACCTCATCAATACCTGCTTCCTCCAGGTTATCGATGATATTTTCCAGTTCTGAAAGATCAAGTTCTCCGGCACCATCCGACGTGGATTCATAACTTCTTTTTTCCGACATTTTTTCTCCGGCATCGATTTCAAGGATCTTCTCAAGATCGCTGAAATCCATCTCTTCGGTATCGGAAAGTTCAGCCTCTTCATCTTTGCTTTCGACAGCATCTTCAGTTGCAGGAACTTCTTCCTCAAACATTTTGTCAAATTCCGATAAATCAAATTCTTCATCAGACAAAGCAGATTCTTCTTTTCCGGCTCCGGGAACTTCCTCTGCCGCAGGCTCCTTATCTGAGTCCAAAGCTGCAAAGTCAATTTTTTCCGGATCGGATATCTCTTCCCCTTTCTTAGCTTCCGGCAGATCTTCATCTTTCGGTGATTCTTCCCCCCTGTCCATTTTATCAAACTCCGAAAAGTCAAAATCCTCTGCGGGAAAAAGATCTTTATCTTTACCGGATTTCTTAGCAGTCTCTTCAAATATCTTTTCAGCAGCAGGGGGTTCAACGGCTAAGGCATCAATGGGAGGAAGTACCATGAAGATATTACTACACTTGGAACAGCGAACTTTTGATCCCGATGGTTTTATACGCCCGTCTTCCAAATTGAAACTGGTATCACAATCTTTACAGACAACTATCATGGCATACCCCCTGCTTAAAGTTTGAGGTGGTAAATTTCAGGCAAATTCCTGTAGTCTTCCGCATAATCAAGGCCATAGCCAACGAGGAACCCTTCTTCTACCACATGGCATGAATAATCTATCATAATTTCGACTTTGCGCCGTTCACGCTTATCAAGCAGGGCGCAAACCTTAACGCTTGCCGGGCCGAAGGATTTAAGGTAATCTATAAGATACGCCAAAGTAAGACCGGTATCAACTATATCTTCAATAATCAGAACATCTTTGCCCTTTATATCTATACCGAGCTCTTTGGTCAATTTGATACTCCCTGAGGTAGTTGTCCCGGCGCCATAACTTGAGGCACAAACAAAATCCAGCTTGACAGGAACCGCAAGGCATCTCATCAGATCTGACATGAATACAAAGGCGCCCTTCAGGATTCCAACCAGGACAAGCTCCCTGTCTTTATAATCATCTGAAATCTTCAGGGCAACTTCGGCAACTTTTTTATCAATGGCATCTTTTGTTAAAACAGGAACAAGTTCACGCATAAAAACAGCCATCCAATTCACCATAATTACTGGTTAAAATATATTTTGCAGGCCTTCTTGTCAATGAATTTAATTTGTGAATTTAATTTGTTACAGGCCGGATGCCGCCAGTTTTTCAAGAAGGTTTTTTTGCTCTGCATTCAGATTCCGGGGAACATCGATATGAATACACACATAAAGATCCCCCTTTTTCTTACTCTGCATGCCGGGAAGCCCGTGCCCTGCAAGTCGCATCCTGGTTCCATGCTTCGTCCCGGCCGGGATTTTCAGACTTAACTCTTTCCCATCTATTGTCGGTATGGAAACCTTTGTTCCTAAGACAGCCTCTGTAAGCTTGACATTACTGTCCAGGTAGAGGTCATATTCTTTCGCGGTATAATCAGGATCATCCGCCACCTTTGCCTGAATGTAGAGATCTCCGGGGGTTCCGCCATAAGGGCTCGGCTCTCCCTTTCCGGTAAGGCGCAGCTTTTTCCCGGCAATCATTCCTTTGGGTATCTTTACGGTAATTTTTTCTGAACGCCCTTCATGCCTGAAGCTGATGACTTTTGTTGTGCCTGTTGCAACCTCTCTCAATGTAAGAGGAATTTCATAGATCAGGTCCTGGCCCTTAATCTGTTCCTGGCGCCCGCCATATCCTCCAAAGGGCGAACCGTTACCGAAGGAAAACCTCGTGCCGCCTCTTCTTCCGGCATAACTTCCGCCAAAACCAAATTCCTTCAGGATATCGCCCAGATCAAAACCTCTGAAAATATCTTCCTGTGAATATCTCTGGTGGAATCCTGTCGAACCGAATTCATCATATTGTTTACGTTTTTCCTTGTCACTTAAAACCGCGTACGCTTCGCTGATTTTTTTGAACTTTTCTTCAGCGCTTTTGTCATCCTTGGCATGATCAGGATGGTATTTCATTGCAAGCTTCCTGTATGCTTTTTTTATCTGTTCATCAGAAGCATCCTTGCTTACACCAAGTGATTTGTAATAATCTGTAGTATCAGACATATAAATAATCCTTTATATTCTTTCCCGGCAGGGAAAAGGGTTCCAGGGTTCCAAAATAATTAAAAAGCCTCGACCTGTCAAGAAATATGCCCTCATCAGAGACCTTTATGAAAAGCTTTCAAAGCAATCATAAGCACGGAAACGGCGGCAGGAGTCATACCATCAATTCTTGACGCTTGGCCAAGGGATGCCGGCCTGACCGAACTCAGTTTTTCTTTCAGTTCGTTTGAAAGCCCATGAACCCTTGGAAAATCAAAGCCTTCCGGAATCTTAATTCTCTCCAGATTCCTGAACTTCTCAATTTCTTTATACTGCCTTTCAATGTAGCCTTCGTATTTTATCCCGATTTCAACCTGTTTTACGACCCTTTTGCTGATATTCTCACAACCTCCGGCAAGAGTATCGACAGCACTGTAATCAAGCTCGTTCCTTTTCAGAAGCTGGTCGAGGTATATTCCGTTGTTTATTGGATTCGTACCCCTGCTTTCAAGAAAGCTGTTTACTTCCTGCGACGGCTTTATGATGATACCCTTAATCCTCTTTATTTCATCCCCGATTTGCTGCTTACGCTCATTCAGATCTTTAAGGGTGTCGTCCTCTATAAGTCCCAGTTCATGACCTGCCTCCATAAGCCTCAGATCTGCATTATCTTCCCGAAGCATGAGCCTGTATTCCGCCCTTGAAGTAAACATGCGGTATGGCTCCAGCGTCCCCCTTGTTACAAGATCGTCAACCATCACGGCCATATAAGCCTGGGATCTGTCCAGAACAAAAGGCGGCCTTTTTTGAACCATGCAGGCGGCGTTTATACCTGCCCACATACCCTGGGCTGCCGCCTCTTCATAACCCGAAGTCCCGTTTATCTGTCCCGCCATAAAAAGCCCGGAAACAATCTTTGTTTCAAGGGTCTGTTTAAGCTGAACAGGATTAACATAATCATATTCAATGGCATAAGCAGGCCTGATGATCTCTGCTTCTTCAAGCCCTTCTACGGATCGAACCAGTTCGATTTGAACTTCGACAGGAAGGCTGTTGCCTAGTCCGCTTGCATATATCTCCTCGGTGTCGAGGCCTTCAGGCTCAAGGATTACATGGTGAGTTTCCCTTTCGGGGAATCTTACAACTTTATCTTCAAAAGAGGGGCAATACCTCGCGGAAATCCCCTTGATTATTCCTCCGTATAATGCTGAACGGTTAAGGTTGTCCAAAACTATTCTACGGCTTTTTACGCTTGTATGCCCCATATAACTTGGCAGCTGAGGCAAGGAAATAGTATCAGTAAAAAACGAGAAAGGCTCCGGATCGAGCTCTGAATCCTGTCTTGCAAACGCATCAAAATCGATACTCGACTTCTTAAGCCTTGGAGGAGTGCCCGTCTTCATTCTTCCGAGACTAAACCCGAGTTCTTTCAGATGTTCAGGAAGGCCGTAAGATGCGAACTCACCGGCCCTTCCGGCTTTAATCGATTTAAAGCCGATATGCACAAGCCCGCTTAAAAAAGTTCCCGTTGCAAGCACAACAGCCTTTGCCTGATACCCAAACCCTGTATAATCCTCCATTCCGGCAATTTTTCCACCTTCAACAACAAGGCGCTCAACCATGACCTGTTTCAAATCGAGATTTGACTGCTTTTCAACAACAGCCTTCATGGCAATATGGTAACGCGATTTATCATTCTGTGTTCTGGATGAGTGAACAGCAGGCCCTTTTTTTGTATTAAGAGTTCTGTACTGGATAGCGGTTTTGTCTGCAATTTTTGCCATCTCGCCACCAAGAGCATCTATCTCTTTTACGAGCTGCCCCTTTGCCATGCCTCCGATTGACGGGCTGCAAGGCATGGCGGCAAGCTTGTCGAGATCAATTGCGACAAGAAGGACGCTGCATCCCATTCTCGCTGCGGCAAGCGCCGCCTCACACCCGGCATGGCCAGCGCCCACTACAATAATGTCATAATATTTCTGATAAACGCCCATTTTCCCCCACCTGAAACCCCGAACCCTCGACCCCTTGAACCCTTCACCTAAATAATTGGACTTCCTTTTTTTATTAACACTATATATAATTGGCATCCATCAGTAAACAAATTTTGAAAACAGGTGAGTTCCCAACTAAATCAAGCCAGGATGAAAAGCCTTGAAAAACAGATTCTATGACTTGAATACCTACTACAGAAATATTTTCGGATGCAGGGTTCAGAAGATAACCGTTGACGCCGGGCTGAACTGCCCGAACAGGGACGGAACTATTTCAGAATACGGCTGCATTTACTGCAATTCAAAGGGGTCGGGGACCGGCGCTCATACCAGAGGACTCTCGGTGTCGGAACAGCTTATTTCCGGGAAAGCTGCCCTTTCCAGAAGATACGGCGCGAAAAAGTTCATTGCCTATTTCCAATCGTTTTCAAATACTTATGCTCCTTATGAAAATCTTAAAAGTTTATATGATGAAGCCCTCTCGGTTGAAGATATAGCGGGTCTTTCAATAGGAACAAGACCGGACTGCATTAACGAGTCTGTTTTAAATCTTCTTGAATACTATTCGAAAGATTATCTTGTCTGGATGGAGTATGGCCTCCAGTCAGCCAATGATTCAACACTTGTGTTAATAAACAGAGGGCATGATTTTGAATGCTTCAGGAAAGCAGTGGAATTAACAAAAGGCAGGAACATAAAAATCTGCGCCCATGTTATCCTTGGCCTTCCCGGAGAAGAAAAAAGCCAAATGCTTGAAACGGCAAAAGCTGTAGGAGACCTTCAAATAGACGGTATTAAAATCCATCTTCTCTATGTAGTTAAAGGCACAAAAATGGAGGAGTTGTACCTGAATGGCAGGTTCAGATGCCTTGAACAGGAAGAATACTGCGGGATTGTCTGCGATTTTCTGGAACTTCTTCCTGAAGAAATGGTTATCCAGCGGCTCACAGGCGACCCGCACCGCGATGAACTTGTTGCTCCGATGTGGGCTCTTGAAAAGGCAAAAACCCTTTCCCTCATAAAAAACACCCTCGAAAAGAGGGATTCCTGGCAGGGGAAATTTGCCTCTTAATACTTCTTAATGATGTTGACAGCCTGATAAAAATAAACTAGATTGGCAACTTACTAAAAAGTAAAAATATGCATCAGGCAGATTCGAGGTGAAAATCGGACATTTTTATGCAGCCGTCAATCCTGATGGTTCCGTAAAAAGTCAAACATCCCGTCACTCCCGCGAGAGCGGGAGTCCAGAACTATTTGAAAAAATCCGCTGCGGCAGACTTTCGCGGGAATGACAAAAAAGGCATATTTGGACTTTTTACGAACTCATCAATCCTGATTAACTCGCAACTTATAAAGGAGGGAACCATGCCTACATATGAATTTGTCTGTGAAAAATGCAAAAAGCCTTTTACCTTGATTCTATCCATTTCGGAGTACGTAAAGGGGAAAATTAAGTGCCCGAAATGCAAAGGCAGCACAGTCAAACAACAGATAAGCTCCTTTCAGACCAAAACTTCAAGAAAAAGCTGAAAATATAGCCGGATACTGAATCGGTCAATTAGTACTTGACCGAAATACTAAACAATCTCCAAAGCACCAATGTTCCAAATGCTTGTCTTTCGGGTCGAAATCTCCGGTACCGGAAAGGCTTGATAACTCGGCTCCCCCGAAGGTCGACATGAGCGGTCGTCAGCAATTCCGGCTGTTGTCGTTTCCGATAACAGCTCATCAGGCTATTTCTTGTCGCGGATCTTGGCGTGGCACTCGCCGCACTTGCCCTTGATCTCTCCCAGCTTGACCTTGACGGTTTCGCCATTCTTCTTGGCAGCGGCAACAGAGATGTCCTTGGCAAGTGATGAGATGGCCAAAGTCAACTCTTTGCCGAGGGGATTCGGAATGTTTTCGCCAACTTTATTGGTCTGGGCAGCCAACTCGTCGGCATCCTTGCTAATGGCCTCAAACTTGTTAGCGACAAGGTTTTCGTTCATTGCGGTCAGCCAGGCTGCCCGGGCCTGCATTAGTTTCTGTGCAGGACGCAGTTCCGGCTTGGCATCACCGGCAGCAAAGGCAAAGGCAGCGGTGGCAAAAATTGCAACGGACAGCAGGGTTATGATCTTTTTCATTGAGTTTTCCTTTCGGTTCGGTGTGATGGCTCGCCAATTTTGGGGCTAAAATTAATGGTGTCTGCCTATGTGCTCGTTTCATGTTCAAGCCTGGGTTAGATAAAAAAGCCGGCAATAAGCAGACCGCTTATCAGGGTCGACGCAACGATATTTCCTATCAGCGCATTCGCAGATATTTTCAGTCCCTGACCACTGTTGGGCATCGACAACGCCCAGCCAAGCGCCATAAACAGAATAATATTAATAATTCCATGGGTTATCTAATGATGTGGGGTGGCCGTTTTCATCCACGCAAGGACTGTCTCTTCATTTGTTTCTTTTAAGATGACCAGCAGCGCACTGATCAGGCTGGTTATCGCAAAGGATAATCCGAACGATTTTGTATATTTCCCGATTTCGATAGTTTCCATTGTCAGACTCCTTTCACCTTTAACAGTAAAGCGACTTTAACGGCCACGCCGATGACAGCCCCGGAACCTTCCATTGCCAGGGAGGTCGGCACAATGAGCCCCGCCACCCAAAGTACGATCTTTCTTACTGATTTATTGGAAGGAATATAGCTGTACGCGGCAACAGGAAGATAGGTGGCCAGCAGGAGCAGCATCAGAAAAACGTGTTCCTTTGCTTCCATGAAAAAGTTATGGCCGAAAGCCCACGGTCCCGCCTTGATGAA
>JAGVOC010000097.1 GCA_020052975.1 Desulfobacterales bacterium
CATCCCGTTTTCAGGATTAAATTTTAAGTTTTTGAGTTGTCCTTTAAATATTATGGAATTGATCCTGGCCGATTCATCTTTTAAGGTAAAATATAAGTGACCTGAAAGGGGAGCGCTTATATTCGAGATCTCACCATAGATCCATATAAAAGGATATTTATCTTCTATGAGTCTCTTTAGTTCGGATGTCAGCTCTGTTACAGAATAGATTTTTGTTTCCATTATATGATCAAAGACATATTATAACATCATGATAGTATTGTATATAGATTGTTATTTACACGAAAGATATCAGTGTACCCGGTCACGCCGCCAAGTCAATCCGTGGGAATCCGAAGAAGCGCATCAAAACCGCCCCTGAACATAACGTCTGATAATGAATATTATGTAAACTAAATGGTGCGTGTAATTTATTCGGCTCCTGAAAGCGCGACGCTCCCCTTTTTGTCATTTTTGTTAATGTTTATAAAATCTCGAACTGCCGGCACTATATAAATATTATCATAATCAAGATTGCTCAAATATTCAGCTATTAATTCATTTTTTTTATGAGTTGAAAGATCCTTATCTACAATAAAATTATTTTTACCTTTAATTATGCAGAAACCACTTCTGACCTTTATTCCTGTTTTTCGAAAACTTTGTTCACTGATTGTAACATTTAATTTTTCGGATAGATTTTTGAGCTCAACGAATATTTGTTCAGGCCTCATAAAAATTCTCTTGAAAAATAGTTAAATTGATTTATAATATATTAAATACTTAAAAGGAGGTTTGTATGCAATCATATCCAATTAATAGTACAAAAGTCCAGTCAATTACCAATGAATTTATTCGCAGTGTTTACAACTGGATGGGCATCGGTCTGGCATTAACAGGTTTAATTGCTTATTATGTTTCAACTGATGTTTCAATCCAGAATTTAATATTTGGGAATAAACTTGTATTTTTTGGTTTAATTATCGGTGAATTAGCTCTTGTCTTCTTTATCAGTGCAAGAATCGGGAAAATTGCTGCTTCAACCGCTACATCTCTTTTCATACTTTTTGCAGCTTTAAACGGCGCCACATTATCATCAATATTTCTTGTATATACGAGCTCATCTATCACTACAACTTTCTTCATATGTTCTGCAACTTTTATCTCCTGCAGCATTTATGGAATGACGACAAAACGCGATCTTACTTCAGTTGGCGGTTTTATGACCATGGGGTTAATAGGAATCATAATCGCTTCCGTCGTAAACATTTTTATTCGAAGCTCTGCAATGGATATGATAATCAGTTACATTGGCGTGATTGTTTTTGTCGGTTTAACGGCATATGACACGCAGAAATTGAAACATATGGCAATCGCTCAACCTGAAGGTCTTGATTCAGGCGTAATAAGAAAAGGCACAATTTTAGGTGCTCTTACTTTATATCTGGATTTTATCAATCTTTTCTTAATGTTACTCAGAATATTAGGAAACAGAAAATAGTTTATTTACAAAATAAGAGCTACTAACCGTTGTTATTCGTTAGTAGCTCTTATTTTTATTAGCAATCCCGTAGATTGACACCGAGATCGCTCAAAATGGCCAATTCCGGATGGAAACTATTTTAAGCTTCCATGCCTATAGTTTCCCTTACTTTATCTGCTATGTGTTGACAAAGCCTTTTTGTTTCTTCCTTATCAGGTCCTTCAACCATAACTCTGCAAATTGATTGAGTCCCTGAATATCGTACAAGCACCCTCCCCTTTTTACCTAAAATATTATTTGCATATCGTATTGAATCAACAATATCTTTAACACTTTCAATGTCAGGTTTAATTTTTACGTTAACATTTATCAGTACTTGAGGGAACACATTCATAATTTTACCAAGTTCGGAAAGTGGCTTTGATTCTTCTTTCATAAATTCAATTAACTTTATGGCTGTCAGTATTCCATCTCCGGTTGTCTGATAATTTGAGAAAATGATATGTCCGGAATCTTCCCCGCCAAGTATAGCGCCTGTTTTTATCATTTCCTCCATTACATACCGGTCACCAACCTGAGACATGGTGTGATTTATTCCTTTTTCCTTAAATAATGAGACCAATCCCATATTGCTCATGACGGTGCTTACAACATGGTTATTTGTTAATAACCCCTTTTTTTTCAATGCAACAGCACTTATTGCAAGGATCTTATCGCCGGTTAATATTTTGCCATATTCGTCCACTGCTATAAGTCTGTCTCCATCTCCATCAAATGCAATTCCCATGTCAGCTTTATTTTCCAATACTTTATTTATTAGAGATTCGGTATGTTCAGAACCGCAGTTTTCATTGATATTCTTTCCATTCGGTGAATTATATAAAATATCAATATCTGCTCCAAGATCAGATAATAATTCAGGAGCGATTTTATACGTTGCGCCGTTTGAACAATCCATTACTATCTTTAATCCATTTAAGGTAAATCCTTTAGGGAGCGAGCTTTTTAAAAAATCAGAGTACCTTTTCGCAGAATCATTTAAAACTGAGACGTTGCCGATACTATTCCCCGGCTTACTTTGTAATGGCATACTGTTATTTAACACCAGATCTTCTATTTCATCTTCTGCTTCGTCTGTAAGTTTATAACCATTTTTATCGAACAATTTTATTCCGTTATCAAAAAAAGGGTTGTGCGAAGCGGATACTACTATTCCGGCACTTGCCTTTAATGTCCTGGACAAAAAAGCTATCCCCGGAGTCGGCAAAATACCTGCAAGCAATACATTAGCACCTGTGGAACAAATACCTGATGTTAAAGCATATTCAAGCATATTACCGGACAGGCGTGTATCTTTTCCTATAATAAACACCGGGTCTGATGCTTCTTCCTTAAATCTATAAGCAACAGATCTTCCGATTTTGACTGCCATTTCAGGTGTCATCGGATACTTATTTGCGACACCCCTGATTCCGTCTGTTCCAAACAACTTGCCCATTAAGAATAAATCCTCATGTAAGTTTGACCGCTTCGTAAAAAGTTCGGATTTTCTCTTTTTCGTCATTCCCGCGGAAGTCCGCCGCGACGGATTTTCACAGGAGTGACGGGATTTTAGACTTTTTACAGGTTAATCAAGTTTCCGGAAAAAAACAATCTATATGCTTGCAAATAAAATAATAACATATATATTTTTATAATAAACTTATAATCTTCTTTCAATAATCTTCTATGAGGAATCTTCTTTGCTGCTGAATATATCCATAATCCTGCTTCTTCTCATATTTTCAGGATTTTTTTCCGGTTCCGAAACCGCCCTCTTTTCTTTATCTTCAATCCAGCGTGAGCGGATTAAAAGAACCGGCAATAAAAAAGCATTATTAATCAATAAACTGTTGTCGAAACCCAGAAAACTTATTGTAACCATTCTTATCGGAAACGATATGGTCAATATCGCGGCTTCAGTTATTACAACGTCTCTCTTTGTGTCATTCAATAAGGATTATGGAGAATGGATTGCGATTGCGGTAATGATGCCTGTAACACTGATTTTTGCCGAAGTCATACCAAAAACACTGGCCATTACCTACAATGAAAGGATTGCTCCGTTTGTCAGCAAGCCCCTGTATTTTTTTTCGCAATTAATTTTTCCATTAAGATTTATATTGTATAACATCTCTGTAATGCTTTCAAAGATTGCAGGATTTGAAAAACGTCATATTTCAACGGCCATAATGGAAGATGAATTCAGGGCTCTTGTTGATCAAAGCCATGATAGCGGAGAGATTAACAGGGCTGAACGGGATCTTATACATAATGTCTTTGAATTCAGTGATACCCACGTTTTTGAAATTATGACGCCTTTAAATGAGATATTCTCCCTGTCCGAAGATATGACCATTGAAAGAGCCGTAAAATCAGTGCAACAGAGCCGGTTTTTAAGAATACCCGTATACAGAAACCGTTTCGACAGCATAGTCGGAATTCTTTATACAAAAGATCTCTTAAAAATCAACACTGCTAAATCCGGTGGGGATGGAAATACGATTCAGAAAATTTACCGAAAACCCTTTTTTGTCGATGAAAACATCAAAACAGATGATCTGTTTCATATCTTAAAGAAAAAACGGATACATATCGCCATTTGTATAAACAAACAGGGTAAAGTTACGGGTCTATTAACAATGGACGATCTTCTCGGTGAGCTGTTCGGAGAAATTCATGACGAATATGACAGGGAATTAAAGTGAATAACTTTCTTTATATTTTTGCGATAACCTTATGCATTATATTTCAAGGATTCTTTTCAGGATCCGAGATGGTTATCCTCTCTGCAAACAGGATAAAACTGAGGCAGGCTGCAAAGCGGGGGCATAAGGGAGCCGCCCGTTTCTTAAAACTGATCGAAAAACCCGATTGGTCACTTGCAACAACAAGTACCGGCACGAATATGTTTGTAATCATTGCGTCCGTATTTGCTGCGGCCTGGCTGGATGGGGTATTCCGGAATAACAGCGAGCTATTTACAATTCTTATTATAACTCCGGTTCTGCTGATTTTTGGGGAGATTCTGCCCAGAACTATTTTTCAGCAGAAAGCGGATGAGATAGCTCTTAAAATCTCATCACTTTTTGTTTATGCCTCCGGAATTATTTTGCCGGTAACATATCTTGTCTTCTGGACCAGCAGGGTATTTTACAAACTGATCGGGAAAGAGATTCTCAAACGGAATTTCTATATTTCAAAGAAAGAGCTGGAGCTTGCCCTTTCCATAGATGGAGAGGGAAGCGATCTTGAAACAGGAGAAAAAAAACTTATACGAAGGGTTTTCCAGCTTTTTGCATCGAATGTTTCGGATGTTATGGTTCCTCTCGTTGATGTAACCGCAATATCATACAAAGCAACCGTCGGAAAGGCGATCGAAGTGATTAACAGCACAGATTATTCACGGCTGCCCGTATATAAAGGCAGAATCGACAACCTGGTTGGAATCATCCATCCTTTTGATCTGATTCATATGACAGATGAAAATGCCCCTATTGTCCAATTTATCCGTGAAGTCCCGTTTGTTCCGGAATCAAAGAAAGCCCATGACCTGCTGGTATTGCTTCAGAAAACAAGAAATTCAATTGCAATAGCTCTCGATGAGTACGGCGGCACAGTCGGAATCATAACTATCGAAGATATCCTTGAGGAAGTCGTCGGTGAGATCAATGATGAGTACGACGATGATACAAAGCAGTTCGTCAGGCTTGGGGAAAATAAGTTTCTTGTAAAAGCCAGGATGGAAATAGAGCATGCAAATGAAATAATGAATTTAAGGATTCCAAAGGAGGATTATGAAACCATAGGCGGTTTCCTGCTCAAACAGATGGGTAAAATCCCAAGAAAAGGCGAGTCGGTATTGTTTGATAATATAAGATTTACTATCCGGTCATCAGGCAAAAAATCAATTCATACGATCATTGTGGAAATACCGGGACAAGACTATTAATGAGACCTCTTCTGAGCGCTATTTTTTCACCCGTTCAACATATTGCCCGGTTCTTGTATCAATACGAACAAGTTC